>DATLGI010000206.1:0-2053 GCA_035540535.1 Pseudonocardia sp. | reverse complement strand
GGTGACGAGCCCGTCCACGGCGACCACCGGGGCGTGCACGACCAGCATGAACACCATGGCGCCGGCGCACACGACGTGGTGACCGGCCTCCCGCACCCGCGGGCCGCGCCGCAACGCGACCGCCGTGAACCACGCTCCGATGGCCACGAACGCCCCGAACCACACCGGCCGCGGCAACGGATCGGCCGCGGGCAGGAACATCGCGGCCATCCCGGCGCACATCGTCCCGTGCGCGAGCTCGCCCACGACCCCGGCGTGCCGGCGGGCGGCGCGGACGACGTGGAAGGCACCGACGGCGAGGCAGGTCACCGCGAACACCCCGGCGATCCAGGCCGTCTGCACCATCGCCTCCTCGCCCGGTCGAGGGTTCGAACTGGGCCGAACTGTAGACGACCAGGGAGCGCGACTCCATACGGTGAGGGGGTAGTGACCGCCCGCATCACCCGAAGGTGATCACACGGTCCGCACGGTGGCCATCATCGCCATGTCCTCGTGTTCCAGGTTGTGGCAGTGCAGCACGTACCGCCCGCGGTACCGCGTGAAGCGCACGGCGACGTCGACCACCTCCGACGGGCGCAGGTCGACCGTGTCCTTCCAGCCCGCGTCGAACGGCCCGGGGGGGCCGCCGCGGCGGCGCAGCACCTGGAACGGGTCGAGGTGCACGTGCACGGGGTGGTGCACGTCGGTGACGAACCGCCAGACCTCGGTCTCCCCGAGCGCGACGTCGGCGAGCGAGGACTCCGGATCGAAGGCCCGGCCGTTGATCGTCCAGCCGTGGTGGTCGCCCACCGCGCCGCGGGTGAAGCGGAAGGTGCGCACCGACGCGCCGGGCGCCGGCACCAGCGGCTCGACCTCGGCGAGCCGGGCGGGGATCGCGGAGTCGTCGCGGGAGCGGCGGACCACCCGCAAGCGCAGCACGTCGGCCGTACTCCCGCGCCCGAGCACGTCGACCATCGTCACCTCGGTGCCCACCGGCAGCACCGAGAAGTCGACGACGACGTCGAACCGCTCCCCCGCGGCCACGTCCAGCCGGGCGTGCCGCACCGGCGCCGCGAGCAGCCCGCCGTCGGAGCCGATCTGCGTGAACGGCAGGTCGGGCGCGCCCGGCACCCGCAGCACGAGCCCGAACCGGCGCGCGTTGGCGGCGTTGAGGATGCGCAGCCGGTAGCGGGCGGCGTCGACGTCGTGCACCGGCCACGGCGCGCCGTTCACCAGGATCACGTCGCCCAGCACGCCCTCCCTCGCGTGTTCCTCGACGCCGGGGACCACCCGCATCGTGCGGTCCAGCGCCGGGTAGGCGAACGAGCCGTCGGCGGCGAAGGAGCGGTCACAGAGCATCAGCGGCAGCTCGCGCTCGCCGCGCGGCAGCGGCAGGGCGTCCTCGACGTCGTCGCGCACGAGGTGGAACCCGGCCAGGCCCCGGTACACCGCGGGGCCGGTGAAGTCCATCCGGTGGTCGTGGTACCAGAGCGTGGCGGCGCGCTGGGTCATCGGATAGCGGTACTCGCGCTCACCGCGGGCCAGGTCGCCGGGCATCCCGTGGTGGCGGGCGCCGGTGTCGCCGACCGGCAGCAGCAGGTCCAGCGGCCAGCCGTCGTGCTCGGCCGGGGTGTGGCCGCCGTGCAGGTGCACCACGGTCGGCACCGGCAGCTCGTTGCGGTGCCGGACGACCACCGGACGCCCGCGCCGGGTCTCCAGCGTCGGGCCGGGGAACTCGCCGTCGTAGCCGAGCACGGTGGTGCGCAGCCCGGGCAGGATCTCCCGCTCGGCCACCCGCTGGGTGATCCGGTAGACCTCGGCCCCGGTCGCGTCGACGCCGGCGGGTCGGGCCACCCGCGGCACCGGCAGCGGGGCGCGGAACCGGGGCGGCAACGGCGCGGCGCTGCGCAGCTGCTCGCCGGTCTGCCCGGGCGCCCCGAGCCCGCAGCCGGCGAGCAGCTGCGCAGCGCCGCGCCGTTGCCGCCCCGGTTCCGCGCCCCGCTGCCGGTGCCGCGGGTGGCCCGACCCGCCGGCGTCGACGCGACCGGGGCCGAGGTCTACCGGATCACCCAGC
>DATLGI010000205.1:0-6104 GCA_035540535.1 Pseudonocardia sp. | reverse complement strand
GTCCGGGAAGCGGGCCCGCGGTGATCCCGCCCGCCGGCCGGTCCTCGCGCGCCGGCCGCGACCTCGCCGCGGCGATCGCCGTCGGCGTCGGGCTCGGGGTGGTGATCCTGGCGTCGCTGCTCGTCGTCCGGCAGGCCTTCGTGGCCGTGTTGGCCCTCTCCGCGGCCGTGGGCACGTGGGAGCTCGCCGGGGCGCTGCGCCGCGGCGCCGGGATCGCCGTGCCGCTGCCCGCGCTGCTCGTCGGCGGTCAGGCGATGGTGTGGCTGGCCTGGCCGTACGGCCTGCGCGGGGTGGCCGTCGCGTTCGCGCTCACGGCGCTGGCGGTGCTGGTCGGGCGGATGCGGCGCGGCGCGGCGCACTACGTCCGCGACGTCACCGCCGGGCTCTTCACGGCCACCTACGTGCCCCTGTTCTGCGCGTTCGCGACGCTGATGGTGGTGGTCGACGACGGGCTGGGCCGGATCCTGGTCTTCATGCTGTGCGTGGTGGCCTCCGACGTGGGCGGCTACGCGGCGGGAGTGCTGCTCGGGCGGCACCCGATGGCCCCGACGATCAGCCCCAAGAAGTCGTGGGAGGGGTTCGCCGGGTCACAGGTCGGCGGGATGGCGGCCGGGGCGCTGACCGTGACGTCCTTCCTCGGCGGGACCTGGTGGGCCGGGCTGCTGACGGGCGCGCTGCTGGTCGTGAGCGCCACGGTCGGCGACCTCGTCGAGTCGTTGATCAAGCGGGACCTCGGGATCAAGGACATGGGCACGCTGCTGCCCGGCCACGGCGGGCTGATGGACCGGCTGGACTCGTTGTTGCCCACCGCCGTCGTCGCCTGGGCGGTGCTGACCCTGCTCGTCCGGTGATCGGCGACGGACCACGGCGGGACTACGGTGTCGGCATGGATCTCGACGAGGCGCGTGCCGTCATCCGGGAGCAGCCGAAGGCCGTGCTCGCCACCCTGCGCGGTGACGGCACCCCGCAGATGTCGCCGGTGCTCGCCGCCGTGCACGACGACGGCGCGGTGCTGGTCAGCACCCGGGAGACCGCCCTGAAGGTGCGCAACCTGCGCCGCGACGCCCGGTTGTGGCTGTGCGTGCTGCCCGACGGCTTCTTCGGCCGGTGGATCCAGGTCGAGGGCCGCGCGGAGATCGTGTCGTTGCCCGCGGCGATGGACGGGCTCGTCGACTACTACCGGCGGCTGTCCGGCGAGCACGAGAACTGGGACGACTACCGCGCGGCGATGGAGCGCGAGGGCCGGGTGCTGGTCCGCGTCGCGCTGGACCGCGCCGGCCCCGACCGTTCCGGCTGATGGGTACCACCGTGCGGGCGGCGTGGCGGCGCGCCCGCGCGGCGGCCCGGCCCCCGATCCCGAGCCCGAACATCTGGAACTGGCCCGAGGTCTACGAGCAGGAGAACCTCGCCCAGGACGCCGACGGCACCCTGTGGGCCGCCCTGCGCGAGGCGGTGCGGTGGGCGGGCCGCGACGTCGTCGACGTCGGCTGCGGCGACGGCTTCCACCTGCCCCTGTTCGCCGCCGAGGCGGCCGCGGTCGTCGGGGTCGAGCCGCACCCGCCGCTGGTGGAGCGGGCACGGCGACGGGTGGCCGACCTGCCCGGGGTGCGGGTGCACGAGGCCGGGGCGGCGGCGTTGCCGCTGCCCGACGCGAGCGCGGACCTCGTGCACGCCCGCACCGCCTACTTCTTCGGCCCGGGCTGCGAGCCGGGGCTCGCCGAGGCGGACCGGGTGCTGCGGCCGGGCGGCATGCTCGCCGTCGTCGACCTCGACGCGACCGTGCCGCCGTACGGCGACTGGATGTGCGCCGACATCCCGCACTACGACCCGGCCCGCGTCGAGCGGTTCTTCGGCGACCAGGGCTTCACCCTGCGCCGGGTGCTCGCGCCGTGGCGCTTCCCGGACCGCGGCACGCTGGAGGCGGTGCTGCGCATCGAGTTCTCGGCCCGGACGGCCGCGCGCGCCCTCGCCGCCACGCCGGGCCTCACCCTGACGGTCGGCTACCGCCTGCACGTGCGGCGCAGGACGCTGCGCGTCAGCCCAGGATGATCTGGTCGCCCTCGACCGTCACCGGGCGGCTCTCCAGCGGACTGGGTGCCGGCGGGTTGACGACCGTGCCGTCGAGCGCGAAGCGGCTGCCGTGGCAGGGGCAGACGATCTCCCCGTTCTCGATCGTCCCGACGTTGCACCCCTGGTGGGTGCACACACTCGAGAGCCCGACGAACTCGCCCGCGGTCGGCTGCGTGACGACGACGCCCTGGTCGGCGAAGATGACGCCGCCGCCGACCGGGACCTGCACGGTGGTGCCCAGGACCGTTCCGTCGGGGGCGGGCGTGTCGGGGGCGCCGGTGGTGCCTGCGCGGTGGAGCAGCCGGCGGCGAGGCCGGCCCCGACGGCGGCGACGCCCGCGCCGGCGACGACGGTGCGCCGGCGCAGCACGGGGGAGCGGGTGCCGAGCTCCTGCGGGGACATGGGCGATCTCCTGGGGTGGGGGACGCGTCGGGGTGCCCGGAAGCGTGCCACAGCCGGTGTGGGCGGCCCGTGTGGGCGGCACGCTAGCGTGGCGGGGTGCGCAGGTCGCAGGTGGAGTTGCCGGGGTCCGCGGTGCTGGCGCTGGCGGGCGGGGTCGCCTGGCTGTTGGGCACGGCCGCGCTGTCCGCGGGCACGGGCACGGTGGTGCTCGCCGCCGGGCTGGCCGGCACCGCCTGGCTGTTCCGGGAGGCGCGCCGCCGCCCGGCGTCCGGGCCGCCGCTGCACCGGGCCGGTCGCGCCCGGGTGCTGCGCCTGCTCGCGATCGGTGCGGGCGTCGCGGCGCTGGGCGGGCTCGGCCTGAGCCTGTTCGGTCTCGCGGAGCTGGCGTTCCCGCTGGCCGTCGGGGTGGCCGGAGCGGTGTTGCTGCCGCTGGCGTCGCTCGTCGGTGCCCGCGCCTACCTCGCGCTCGGCGCCGGGCTCATGCTCGTCGCCGCCACCGGGGCGCTGCGGGCGCTCGACACCGTCGGCCCGGCCTACCCGCAGGGCTTCGTCGGCATGGCGGCGGGGGCGCTGCTCTGGCTGACCGCCGCGCAGCAGGCCGGGCTGCTGGCCGAGCTGCGGGACCGGATCGGCAGCCGGTAGGGCACCGCGCGGCGCCTGGCACAATCGGGGGAGCCATGGCCTCCCTCCCGCTCGTCTTCGACGCGCCGAAGCGCGCCGCCCCGCCGCGTCACCTGGCCGACCTCGACGCCGCCGGCCGCCGCGCCGCCGTCGGCGAGCTGGGCCTGCCGGCGTTCCGCGCCGACCAGCTCTCGCGCCACTACTTCGCTCGCCTCAGCGCGGACGTGACGACGATGACGGACCTGCCCGCCACCGCGCGCGAGGAGCTGGCGACGCTGCTGCCACCGCTGGTGAACGCCGTCACCGAACAGGTCTGCGACGGCGGAGCCACCCGCAAGACGCTCTGGCGCGGGCACGACGGCACGCTCGCCGAGTCGGTGCTGATGGGCTACCCGGACCGCGCCACCGTCTGCGTCTCCAGCCAGGCCGGCTGCGGGATGGCGTGCCCGTTCTGCGCCACCGGCCAGGGCGGGCTGGCGCGCAACCTGTCGACCGCCGAGATCGTCGACCAGGTCCGTCAGGCCGCGGCCGCCACCCGCGACGGGGCGCTGGGCGCGCCGACGCGGTTGTCCAACGTCGTGTTCATGGGGATGGGCGAGCCGCTGGCGAACTACCACCGCGTTGTGGCGGCGCTGCGGCGGATCACCGAGCCGGCCCCGGCGGGTCTCGGCATCTCCCCGCGCGGGGTGACCGTCTCGACCGTCGGGCTGGTCCCGGCGATCGACCGGCTCACCGCGGAGGCCCTGCCCGTCACCCTCGCGGTGTCCCTGCACACCCCGGACGACGAGCTGCGCGACACCCTCGTGCCCGTCAACAACCGGTGGAAGGTCGAGGAGGTGCTCGCCGCGGCGCGCCGCTACGCGCAGGCCACGGGCCGGCGGGTGTCGATCGAGTACGCCCTGATCCGCGACGTGAACGACCAGCCGTGGCGGGCCGACCTGCTCGGGAAGCGGTTGCGCCGCGAGGTCGGCGGCAAGCGCGTGCACGTCAACCTCATCCCGCTGAACCCGACCCCGGGCAGCGCCTGGGACGCGTCCCCGCGGCCCGTGCAGGACGAGTTCGTCCGCCGCGTGCAGGCCGCGGGAGTGGCGTGCACCGTGCGCGACACCCGCGGCCGCGAGATCGACGCCGCGTGCGGCCAGCTCGCCGCCTCGCAGCGCGACTAGCGCCGCCGCACAGCCGGTCCCTCACTCCGACCGCAGGCCCAGCACGTCGTCGAGGTCGAAGGTCACGGGCTGCTCGAGCTGCGCGTAGGTGCACGACTCCGGGTCGCGGTCCGGGCGCCACCGGACGAACTGCGCGGTGTGCCGGAACCGCGGCCCCTCCAGGTAGTCGTAGCGGACCTCGACGACGCGCTCGGGCCGCAGCGGGGTGAACGACAGGTCCTTGCCGGCGTTCCACCGGCTCGTCTCGTTCTTGCGGGGGGTGCGCTCGCCCTGCTCGTGTGCCGCCCAGTTCCAGGGGTGTCCCTCGAACCCCGTGACGAGTGGCTGCAGCTCGACGAACAGCTCCCGGCGCTGCGCCATCGGCAGCGCGCCGACCACGCCGACCGACGCCAGCACGCCGCGGTCGTCGTGCAGCCCGAGCAGCAGCGAGCCGATCGCGTCCGGGCCGGACTTGTGCACCCGGTACCCGGCGACCACGCAATCCGCCGTCCGCTCGTGCTTGATCTTGCTCATCACCCGCTTGTCGGGCTGGTAGGTCAGGTCGAGCCGCTTGGCGATGAGCCCGTCCAACCCGGCGCCCTCGAACTGCTCGAACCACCGCCCGGCCTCGACGACGTCGCGGGTGACCGGGGTGACGTGCACGGGCGGATCGGCGCCGCCGAGCACCTCCTCCAGCAGGGCGCGGCGCTCCTGCAGGGGCCGCCCGGTGAGGTCGTCGTCGCCGAGGGCGAGCAGGTCGAACGCGACGAACGACGCCGGCGTCCCGCCCGCGAGCAGGGTCACCCGGCTCGCGGCCGGGTGGATCCGCTGCTGCAGGGCTTCGAAGTCCAGTCGGTTGCGGGCCCGGTCGACGACGACGATCTCGCCGTCCACCACGGCGCGCTCGGGGAGGCTCGCGCGGACGGCGTCGACGACCTCGGGGAAGTAGCGGGTCATCGGCCGCTCGTTGCGGCTGCCGATCTCCACCTCGTCGCCGTCCCGGAAGACGATCGAACGGAAGCCGTCCCACTTGGGCTCGTAGAGCTGCCCGGGCGGGATCGCGGGCACCGGCTTGGCGAGCATCGGCTTGACCGGAGGCATGACGGGCAGGCGCACGGGCCCATCCTGCACCCCGTGGACGCGCACCGTCCCCGTGACCGCGTGTCCGTCCCCGACCGCTACGCAGACGCTGTCGGAGGGCCTCGTCGAGAGCGGACCGTGGCGTTCGGGGCCATCGAGCGGGTGCGCGGCAGCGTAGGCGAGGATCGGCACGTGGCCCGACCCACCCCGGCCGAGCTGGCGGCCGCGCGCGAGCGCACGATCGCCGACGTGCTCCCCGGCCCGCACGACCCACCGCTGCGGGTGCTGTTCTGCGGCATCAACCCCGGCCTCGTCTCGGCCGCCACCAGGCACCACTTCGCCCGTCCGGGCAACCGGTTCTGGCCCGCCCTGCACGGCGCCGGGTTCACCCCGCGGTTGCTGCGCCCGGCCGAACAGGACGAGCTGGCCGGGTCGGGCCTGGGGATCACGAACATGGTGGCGCGGGCGACGGCGCGCGCCGACGAGCTCTCCGTCGACGAGCTGCGCGCGGGCGGGCGGCGGCTGCGGGCGCTGGTGGAGCGGGCGCGCCCGGCCTGGCTCGCGGTCGTCGGGATCACCGCCTACCGGGCGGCCTTCGACGCGCCGCGCGCCGCCGTCGGGTGCGCCGAGCCGCTGGGGGCCACCGGGGTCTGGGTGCTGCCCAACCCGAGCGGCCTCAACGCGCACTGGCAGCTGCCGCAGCTCACCGCGGAGTTCGCGCGCCTACGCGCCGCCGCCGGTTGATCCTTCCCGCGAGGTCACCCGGGTGGCCCCGTCCACCTCCCC
>DATLGI010000204.1:0-16444 GCA_035540535.1 Pseudonocardia sp. | reverse complement strand
GCCTCGTTCCGCTCACTGGTGACCTCGAAGCTCGGTCACGTCTTCACCTCGGGGGTCGGGGGGTTCGCCGGTGGGTCGGGGTCACTCGGCGACGGTGCGGCGACGGGCGGACCGGGCGGGCCGGTCGGCGGCTCCGGCGCGGTCCGGGGAGCCACCGGTACCCAGGACGTACGACAGCACCAGATGGTTCCAGTGGCAGGTGCGGCACACCTCGACCACGTACACGCTGAGGTCGCGGTACCGGGCGGCGAACCGGTCGAGCTCCTCCGGCCTGCGCGCGGAACCGGCGGCGTGCTTGAGCTCGTCGCCGAACACCCAGGAGACGAGGGCGAGCCGCTCCCTGCGGCACACGGGGCAGGTCTCGGTGCTCGCCTCGCCGTGGAACCGGGCGGCGCGCAGCAGGTACGGCGAGGCGTCACACACCTCCGCCACGCCCACCCGGCCGGCGTGGACGTCGGCGAGCAGGGCGCGGCGCTGCAACGCGTAGTCGACGACCTGTCGCTGGGATCGCACCCGGTCAGGGTACGCGCGGCCCGCGCGCCGCCATCCCGACCGGCCCGGGTCGGGTGACCGGCGTCCCAGGGCTGAGCGGTGATGTATCGTGTCGATATAGTCTGGGCCGCCGGGAGGGAGGGCCGTCGTGCTCGAACTGGCGATCCTCGGCGTCCTCTACGAGGCACCGGTGCACGGGTACGAGCTGCGCAAGCAGCTGGGCGTCCGGTTGGGCGGCTTCCGCCTGTTCTCCTACGGTTCGCTGTACCCGGCGCTGCGCCGGCTCACCCGGGCCGGCCTGATCGTCGAGGATCCGGAGCCCACGGTCGACGGGCGCCGGGCCCGCCGGGCGCGGCGCACCTACCGGATCACGGCGGAGGGCAAGGAGCGGTTCGCCGAGCTGCTGTCGGACTCGGGACCGCAGGCCTGGGACGACGAGGGGTTCGGGGTGCACCTGGCGTTCTTCTCCCGGACGCCGGCGGAGATCCGGATGCGCATCCTGGAAGGCCGGCGGCGGGCGGTGGAGGAGCGCCGGGAGGGCCTGCGCTCGGTGTTGGCCCGCGCCGGCGAGCAGATCGACCGCTACACCCGCGAGCTGCACCAGCTCGGTCTCGACGCCACCGAGCGCGAGGTGCGCTGGCTCAACGAGCTGATCCAGCGCGAGCACGAGATCGGCGAGCAGGGCGACCCCGGTGGCCGGCCTGCGAGCGAACCCCCGGCGACCGAGCCGGAAACCCGGGAGCCGGGGAGGAACCAGATGAAGGAGGAGGGGGCATGAGCCAGGTCCGTGTCGCCGTCGTCGGTGTCGGCAACTGCGCGGCATCGCTGGTACAGGGCGTCCACTACTACGCGGACGCCGATCCGACGTCACGCGTACCCGGTCTGATGCACGTCGACTTCGGCGGGTACCACGTCCACGACGTCACGTTCGTCGCCGCGTTCGACGTCGACGCCAAGAAGGTCGGCCGCGACCTGTCCGAGGCGATCTCGGCCAGCGAGAACAACACCATCAAGATCGCCGACGTGCCGCCGCTGGGCGTCACCGTCCAGCGCGGGCACACCCTCGACGGGCTGGGCCGGTTCTACCGCGAGACGATCACCGAGTCCGACGAGCAGCCGGTGGACGTCACCCAGGTGCTGCGCGACACCAAGGCCGACGTGCTCGTCTCCTACCTGCCCGTGGGCAGCGAGGCGGCGGACCGGTTCTACGCCCAGTCGGCGCTGGACGCCGGGGTCGCGTTCGTCAACGCGCTGCCGGTGTTCATCGCCTCGGATCCCGAGTGGGCGGAGAAGTTCCGCCGGGCCGGCGTGCCCATCGTCGGCGACGACATCAAGAGCCAGATCGGTGCCACCATCACGCACCGGGTGCTGGCGCGGCTGTTCGAGGACCGCGGCGTGCAGCTGGACCGCACGATGCAGCTCAACGTGGGCGGGAACATGGACTTCCTGAACATGAAGGAGCTGGAGCGGCTGGAGTCCAAGAAGGTCTCCAAGACGCAGGCGGTGACCTCGCAGGTGGACCGCGACCTCGGCCGGGACAACGTGCACATCGGCCCGTCGGACTACGTCGCCTGGCTCGACGACCGCAAGTGGGCGTACGTGCGCCTGGAGGGCCGCGCGTTCGGTGACGTGCCGCTCAACCTGGAGTACAAGCTCGAGGTCTGGGACTCACCGAACTCCGCGGGCATCATCATCGACGCCGTGCGCGCGGCGAAGCTCGCCAAGGACCGGGGGATCGGCGGCCCGCTGCTGTCGGCGTCGAGTTACTTCATGAAGTCCCCGCCGGTGCAGTACAGCGACGACGTCGCCCGCGACGCCGTCGAGTCCTTCATCCGCGGTGAGCGTCCGGACTGACCGCACGGCTCGACGGCCCCGGACGGCCACCGCCGTCCGGGGCCGTCGTCACTTCGTTTCCGCAACATTTTCAGCCGATTCCGGAATTTCCGTCCCGGAACCTGTTTCACTCGTCGGCACCAATAACGACCGGATCTCGGCGAGCGAGTCGGTGCTGGCCGGACCGGCTGTATCAGCGCTCGACGAGACCGGCCGAATACAAGACATGTCATTGGTTCGAACGGGTGGAACCCGGCCGTGAGCGGCGTCACCAATCGAGACCGCCGAACTGAGACCTTCGTCATTCGCATTCCCCTATCCGATTCGTAGCTTCGGTTCCGGCCGCCACGTGACCGGCACTCACCCGGAGTGCCGGACGTGGGGTCACCGTCCGGACGGACGGGCCCTCGCCTGCCGCCCGGCAGGCACCCCGGCCCGTCCACGGTCGCCGACGGGCTCCCCGAGCCGGCGTCCACGCTCCGGCGGTGCTCCTGTGAGGAACCGTCCGTGCCCCTGCACCTGCCTGCCCTGGCGACCCGTGCCGCCGTCGCGGCCACCACCGCCGCGGCCGCCGCCACCTTCGCCGCGCTCCCCGCCCCCACCCCTGCCGCCGCGCCCCCGGCTCCCGACACGGTCCGGATCGCGGTGGAGCCCGTGGCCCGCGCCACCCACGGGGCGGGCGGCTCGGCGCGGGCCGCCGCGGAGCTGGCCATGAGCAAGATCGGCGCCCCGTACCGGTGGGGCGCCGACGGTCCGAACGCCTTCGACTGCTCCGGGCTGGTCCAGTGGGCCTTCGGCAACGCGGGCATCGACCTGCCGCGCACCAGCCGGGCCCAGTCGGGCGTCGGCGAGCGGGTGTCGCGGTCCGCCCTGCAGCCCGGCGACCTCGTGTTCTTCTACTCGCCGGTCAGCCACGTCGGCATCTACATCGGCGACGGGCGGATCGTGCACGCCAGCACCAGCGGCAAGCCGGTGAAGGTGTCGGACGTGGACGCCATGCCGTTCACCACGGCCCGCCGCGTCTGACCCTCGCGGCGCCGATCCGCGGCCGGACCCACGGGGCGTCCGACGTAGGGTGCGACCGTGCCCGCCACCCGACCCGTCGCCCTGGTCACTGGGGCCTCGCGCGGCATCGGTGCCGCGATCGCCCGCGCGCTGGCCCACGATCACGACCTCCTGCTCGGCGGCCGCGACGCCGACGCGCTCGGCGCCGTCGCGGCGGACCTGCCGGGCGCCCGGCCGTGGCCGGTGGAGCTCACCGACGACCGGGCGGTCGCCGCCGCCGCCGGCGGCATCGACCGGCTCGACGTCCTGGTGCACTCCGCCGGCGTCGGGCTGCTCGGCACCGTCGCCGACACGCCGGCGGAGGTGTGGCGGCGCCAGTTCGAGGTCAACGTCGTCGCCGTCGCCGAGCTCACCCGGTTGTTGTTGCCGGTGCTGCGGGCCGCGCGCGGGCACGTGGTGCTGGTCAACTCGGGCTCCGGTCACGCGGCGCGGGCGGGCTGGGCGTCCTACGCGGCGAGCAAGTTCGCGCTGCGCGCGTTCGGCGACGCGCTGCGCGCCGAGGAGCCCGACCTCCGGGTCACCTCGGTGCACCCCGGCCGGGTGGACACGGCGATGCAGCGCCGGGTCGTCGAGCACGAGGGCGGCCGGTACCGGTCCGCGGCGTACCTGCGCCCGGAGTCGGTGGCGGCGGCGGTCCGTGCGGCGGTCACGGCGACGGCCGACGCGGCGGTCACCGAGATCGTGCTCCGCCCCCGCTGACGGACCCGGTTCCGATCGGCCGCCGGGGCACTAGAGTCCTGCACATGCTGGATCCGGACGCGGTGGATCTCGGGCAGCTCCGCGCCGCCCTCGACGACCACACGGCCGGCACCACCTGGTGGATCGACCCCGCCACCGGTGAGATCGCCACCCGTCTGGACGCCGCGCCCGGTGGGCAGGACCCCCGCGCCGCGGGCTGGGTGCGGATCCCGACCACCGAGACCCACGAGAGCTACCGCGACATGGCCGAGTTCGTGGCGGGCGTCCAGCACCGCCGGGCCGCGGACCTGCTCGAGCGTGCCATCAGCGGACGCGGCGCCTTCCGCCGGTTCAAGGACACCCTGTTCGAGTTCCCGGAGCTGCGCGACCGCTGGTTCCGCTTCCGCGACGCCCGTGGTCACCGCCGGGCACTGCGCTGGCTCGCCGACGCGAAGCTGGTCACCGCCGAGGCCGCCGAGCGCGCCGCCGCCGCCCACCCGGACCCCGACCAGGGCGAGCAGGACCTGCCCGAGGCGGTCGCCGCGGACCTCGCGCTGCTGTTCCGGGAGCGGCTCGAGCGGGTGCTGGTGATCGAGGCGTGGGCCGGACCCGAGGATCCCGGCGAGGCCGACCTCGAGCTGCTCGTCGTGCTCGCCGACCTGCCCTCGCCCTGGGCGGACCTCGACCGGATGGACACCCTGCTGTGGCGGCACACCGAGCGCACCGGGCTCACCGTCCTGGCCTACCCGGTCACCGCGGCCGACCTCGCCACGCCGTCGTCACCGGTGCTGCTGCGGGCGGGCACCGGCGCGCTCCAGGTGACGTGAGGGACGTCGTGGCCGAGTCCCCCACCCCCGGGGAACCGACGCCCGGGGCACCGACACCGGGCATCCTCCGCGCCCGCGAGGAGCTCGCCGCCGCCGAACTGCTCGCCGTGCACGGCCTGCCGGCCCCGGCCGTCGCGGCCGCCGTCCGCAGCGCGCTGGCCGCGGCCGACGACGCGCTCGTGCTGCTCGGCCGACCCGCCGGGGCCGCGCCCGGCACCGTGTCACTGTTCGTCCGGTACGTCGTCGGGCAGCGGGGCCTGGACGCGCGGACGGGACAGCGGTTGCGCGCGCTCGTCAACCGCGGTCGCCGGGTCGAGCACGTGCCCGGTGCGGTGCCCGCCTCCGTCGCGGCGGCGGCGGTGTCCGACGCGCGGGAGGTGCTCGACGCCGTCGAGGACTGGGTCGCCGCGTCGCTGCGGGTCGCGGCCGAACGCGCGCGGGTGGTGGCGGCCACCGCCACGGCCGGCAACGGCGGGCCGAGCCCGTCCGGGCGGCCCGCGCGCCGCCGCCGCTGACCCTTCCCCTCGCGGGGCGACGGCCGTCAGGCCACGACGTTGACCAGCCGGCCCGGCACGACGATCACCTTGCGCGGCGCCCCGCCGTCCAGCGCAGCGACCACCTTCTCGTCGGCGAGCGCCGCGGTCCGCACCGCGTCCCCGTCGGCGTCCGCGGGCACGACGACCCGCGAGCGCACCTTGCCGTTGATCTGGATCGGGTACTCGACGGTGTCGGCCACCAGGTAGCGCTCGTCCGCCACGGGGAACGGCCCGCGCGCCAGCGACTCGGCGTGCCCCAGCTTCGCCCACAGCTCCTCGGCGATGTGCGGGGTCAGCGGGGCCATCATCTGCACCAGGGGCTCGGCGACGGATCGGGGCACGTCGCCCGCACCGTAGACCTTCGTCAGGTGGTTGTTCAGCTCGATCAGCTTGGCGGCACCGGTGTTGTAGTGCAGCGCGGCGAAGTCGGCGTGCACGCCGGCGATCGCCCTGTGCAGCGCCCGCAGCGTCTCGACGTCGGGCTCGTCGTCGGTGACCCGCAGCTCGCCGGTGTGCTCGTCGACGAGGTTGCGCCACACCCGCTGCAGGAACCGGTGCGGCCCGATCACGTCCCGGGTGGACCACGGCCGGGAGGCCTCCATCGGCCCGGTGTACATCTCGTACAGCCGGAACGTGTCGGCACCGTAACGCTCGCACATCTCGTCGGGCGTCACGACGTTGCGCAGCGACTTGCCCATCTTCCCGTACTCCTGGGTGACGGGCTCGCCGTTCCACGTGAAACCGCCGTCCGGGCCCTCCACGACCTCCTCGGCCGGCACGTACACCCCTCGCGCGTCGGTGTAGGCGAAGGCCTGGATGTAGCCCTGGTTGAACAGCCGGCGGAACGGCTCCTCGGAGCTGACGTGACCCAGGTCGAACAGCACCTTGTGCCAGAAGCGGGCGTACAGCAGGTGCAGCACCGCGTGCTCGACACCGCCGACGTACAGGTCCACCCCGCCCGGGTCGCCCGGGCGCGCGGGGTCGGGGCCCAGCCAGTAGCGCTCGGCCGCCGGGTCGACGAACGCGGTGGCGTTGTCGGGATCCAGGTAGCGCAGGTAGTACCAGCACGAGCCCGCCCACTGCGGCATCGTGTTCGTCTCCCGCCGGTACCGGCGGGGGCCGTCCCCGAGATCCAGCTCGACCTCGACCCACTCGCCCGCGCGCGACAGCGGTGCCTCCGGCTCGGTGTCCGCGGCGTCGGGCGGGTAGGTCTTGGGGGAGTAGTCGTCGACGTCGGGCAGCTCGACGGGCAGCTGGTCCTCCGGCAGCGCCAGAGGCGCGGGCGGGTCCACGCTGTCGTCCCACACGACGGGGAACGGCTCGCCCCAGTAGCGCTGGCGGGAGAACAGCCAGTCCCGCAGCTTGTACTGGACGGTGCCCTCGCCCGCACCGCGGGCCGCCAGCCAGGGTGTGATGGCGCGCTTGGCCTCGGCGACGCCCAGGCCGTTCAGGCTGATCTCCTCGTTCGCCGAGTTGATCGCCGGGCCCTCACCGACGTAGGCCTGGCCGGCGAAGCCCTCCGGCGGCTGCACGGTGCGCACGATCGGCAGGCCGAACGCGCTGGCGAAGTCCCAGTCGCGCTGGTCCTGGCCGGGCACCGCCATGATCGCGCCGGTGCCGTACCCCATCAGCACGTAGTCGGCGACGAACACCGGGATCGGTCGGCCGCTGACCGGGTTCGTGGCGTGCGCGCCGGTGAACACGCCGGTCTTGTCCCGGCTCTCCTGGCGATCCAGCTCCGACTTGCGTGTCGACGCGTCCCGGTAGGCCCGCACCGCCTCCCGCGGGGTGGCGGCGCCGCCGGTCCAGCGGGGGTCGACGTCGGCCGGCCAGGCCGGCGGGGTGATCTGCTCGACCAGCGGGTGCTCGGGCGCCAGCACCATGTAGGTGGCGCCGAACAGGGTGTCCGGGCGGGTGGTGAAGACTTCGATCGCGGTGTCCGCGGCGACCACCGGGAACCGCACCCGGGCGCCCTCGGAGCGGCCGATCCAGTTGCGCTGCATGGCCTTGACCGACTCCGGCCAGTCCAGGCGGTCCAGGTCACCGGCCAGCCGGTCGGCGTAGGCGGTGATCCGCATCATCCACTGCCGCAGGTTGCGGCGGAACACGGGGAAGTTGCCCCGCTCGCTGCGCCCGTCGGCCGTGACCTCCTCGTTCGCCACCACCGTGCCCAGCCCCGGGCACCAGTTCACCGGGGCCTCAGAGATGTAGGCCAGCCGGTGGCCGTCGATCACCCGGCGCCGCTCGGCGGGCGCCAGCTCGTCCCAGGGGCGGCCGTCCGGCGTGCGCCGCGCCCCCTGCGCGAACTCCGCCTCCAGCTCGGCGACGGGCCGGGCCCGCTGCCGCGACTCGTCGTACCACGAGTCGTAGATCTGCAGGAAGATCCACTGGGTCCACCGGTAGAACTCGACGTCGGTCGTGGCGACCGACCGTCGCGGGTCGTGGGCCAGACCCAGCTGGCGCAACTGCGCGCGGTAGCGCTCGATGTTGGCCTCGGTGGTGGTGCGCGGGTGCGTGCCCGTCTGCACCGCGTACTGCTCGGCCGGCAGCCCGAACGCGTCAAACCCCATCGCGTGCAGCACGTTGCGGCCGGTCATCCGCAGGTAGCGGCCCAGCACGTCGGTGCCGATGAACCCCAGGGGGTGCCCGACGTGCAACCCCGAACCCGACGGGTACGGGAACATGTCCAGCAGGTACACCTTCTCCCGCTCCGCTCCCGGCTCGCCCGGGTTGGGCGCCAGGAACGTGCCCTCGGCCTCCCACCGGTCCTGCCAGGAGCGCTCGATACGGGCGGCCAGCTCGGCGCCGTAGCGGTACGGCGGCGTGGCGCTGCCGATCGCGTCCGGGCGGGCGGTCGTGTCCGTGCTCATGTCCCGTTCACCTCGATGCACAACGACGTGGGGCCCTCGAAAGCAACGAACCCCTCGCGCCAGGGGCACAAGGGGTCGGCGCGCCGGAGGCTGCCGATCAGGCCGGCGCAGCCGTGACGGCAAGTCGACGGGCCACGCCACCAGGGTAACGACGCCGACCGCGGCGCCGCGACCGGGTCGCCGGGCGGGGTGCCGGTGCCCGCTCGCGTCCCCGGCGCCGCTCGCCGGGCCGGGCGCCCGCCTATCCTGACCGGCGTGTCCCTGCTGTTCCCGATCGTCGGCGCCCTGCTCGGGCTGGCCGGGCTCGCGCTGATCACCGTCGCCGGGCTCGGCGCCCGCTCCCGCCTGCCCCGCAACCGGTTCGCCGGCGTCCGCACGGCGGCCACGCTGCGCGACGACGAGACCTTCGTCCTGGCCAACCGGGTGGCGGCGGTACCGGTCGGCGCGGCCGGCGCGGTCGGGCTCGTCGGGGGCGTCGCCGTCCTCGCCGCCCGGACCGGGGTGCTCGCGGGCGTCGTGCTCACCGTCGCGGTGGTCGGGCTGCTCGCGCTGGCCGGGTTGGGAGGCGTGCTCGGCGACCGCGCCGCCGCCCGGGCCGCCCGCACCCGGACCGCCCCGGGCTGCGCCGGCGCCTGCACCGGCTGCGACCTCGTCGCCGGCTGCCGCGACGGCGCGGGCGCCGCGCCGTCCTCTCCCTGAGCCCGCGCTACCAGCCCCAGGAGCCGGGCGCGCCCTTGAACGGCCCGACGACGTCGGCCGTGATCCAGCCGCCGTAGAAGCCGCCCGGCTGCGGAATCACCCGCTCGCCGTCGAGCGTGATCTCGTCGAACGGCGCGGCGTAGACGGCGACACGGTCGTGCAGCTCGGGGTAGCGGCGATCCGGCGCCGGGTACCACCAGCCGACCTCGCGCAGCGGCGGCGCGCCCCCACCAGCACGTCGACGTAGCGCGCGGCCCCCTTCCACTCGCAGAACGTGGTGCGCTCCACCGGCACCAGGCGGGCGCCGAAGGCCGTGCGCGGCAGGTAGAACGTCGGTGGGTGGCTGGTCTCCAGCACGCGGACCAGGTCCGTCGTGTCCGCGACCACCACCCCGCCGTACCGCAGCACCGCCCGCCGGTGGTCCGCCTCCAGCCGCGGTGGCCGCGGGTACTCCCACACCGACTCCCGGCCCGGCCCGGCGCGGCCGGGCCGCGGTCGCCTGTCGTCCATCCGCCGATCGTTCCGGACATCGCTGCCCGCCGCGCGCCGGGTCAGTTGTGCCGCACGTCGTCCGGGAACGTCGCCAGCAAAGCCAGCGGCATCCCCTGCCGGCGCAACACCCGGGCCCACAGGCCGCAGCCGTGGGCATCGGCGAGGACGTCGTCGGGCAGCGCCGGGACGACCACCCAGTCGCCGCGCGCCACCTCGCCCGCCAGCTGCCCGCCCGACCACCCGGCATAGCCGGCGAACACCCGCAGGCCGCGCACCCGCGGGGCGAGCGCGACCGGGTCACCGTCGAGGTCCACGAGCGCGACCGGACCGCGCACCGCCACCAGACCGGCCACCGCCGCGGGGTCCTGCCCGGGGTGCAGGGTGGCCAGGCACAGCGCGGCGCCGGCCTCCACCGGGCCGCCGACGAACACCGCGTGCGGCCGCGCCGACAGCGGGGCCCAGCTCGGCAGGATCTCGCGCAGCGGCGTCTCGCTGGGCCGGTTGAGCACGAGCCCGAGGCTGCCGCCCGGACCGTGCTCGACGACGTAGACGACGGTGCGGTGGAAGTTCGGGTCCACCAGCCCGGGAGCGGCCACGAGGAGCGTCCCCGCGGCCACCTCGAAAGGCCCGGGGGCATCCGGGTGCGCCACGTGCGCCATCGTCGCACCCGGCCTCGGCGGTTAGCCTCCCGACGTGGCGACCGCACCCGCAGCGCCGGCGCGGCCCGCCGGTCTGCGCGGCCGAGGGTTCGCCCGGCTGCTCGTGGTGCGGTTCACGGCGCAGTGGGGCGACGGGATGTTCCAGGCCGCGCTCGGCGGGGCCCTGCTGTTCAACCCGGAGCGCCAGGCGGACCCGCTGGCCGTGGCCGCCGGGCTGGCGGTGCTGCTGCTGCCGTACTCCGTGCTCGGACCGTTCGCCGGGGCGCTGCTCGACCGGTGGGACCGGCGCCGGGTGCTGGTCGGCGCGAACCTCCTGCGGACGGTGCTGATGCTGGTCGTGGCCGGCACCGTCGCGGCCGGCGCGGCGGGGGTGCCGCTCTACCTCGGCGCGCTGGCCGTTGCCGGGGCCAGCCGCTTCGTGCTGGCCGGGCTCTCGGCCGCGTTGCCGCACGTCGTGCCCCGACGGCGGCTGGTGGCCGCCAACGCGTTCGCGACGACGGCGGGGGCGGCCGTCGCGGCGCTCGGAGCCGCCGCCGCGATCGGGCTGCGGGAGATCGTGGGCGCCGGCGACGCCGGCTCCGCCGTGACGACCGGCGTGGCCGCGCTCGTGCCCCTGGTGGCGGCCGCGGCGGCGGCGGGCTTCGGGGCCGGGGTGCTCGGGCCGCGGGTCGAGCGCGCCGGGGCGCCTCGGCCGCAGGTCGAACCGGCCCGTCGGGCTCGGGCGTCGGGGCCGTGCGCCCACCGGGCCGGGGCGGCGCGGCCGTCCGACCGCACCCTGCGCGCCGTCGCCCACGGCCTCGGCGACGGCGCCCGTGCTGCGGCCGCGGTGCCGTCGGTGGCCGCGTCCTTCGCCGCCCTCGCGGCGCACCGGCTCGCGTTCGGGATCACCACGCTGCTGTCGCTGGTGATGTTCCGGTACGCCTTCACCGACGTGGGTCCGCTGCGGGCCGGGCTGGCCGGTGTCGGGCAGGCGGTGGTGCTGGCCGCGGCGGGGGTCGGGCTCGCGGCCCTGCTGACCCCGTGGCTCGTGCGCCGGCTCGGCCGCCCGCGCACGGTGCGCGCCGCCCTGCTCACCGCAGCCGCCACCCAGCTCGGCCTGGCCGCGGCACTCGGCCTGGCCGCGGCACTCGCCGCGGCACTCGTGTTGGCGGCGTGCGGGCAGGCCGTCAAGCTGTGCCTGGACGCGGAGGTGCAGGGCGAGACCGACGACGCTGTGCGCGGACGTGTATTCGCCCTCTACGACGCCGTCTTCAACGTCACCTACGTCGCCGCAGTGGCCGTCGCGGCGCTGCTCGCCCCGCCCGACGGGGTGGCCCCATGGCTGCTGGTGGGCGCTGCCGGGGTGTACCTCGCCGGGCTCGCCGCGCACGTCGCGCTCCTGCGGCGACGCCGCGCGATGTCAGCAGGGTGGCCGTGCGGACACTGAGTGTCTGCGTGCCCACCAGGCAGACATCCCGGCCGCCCTCACCCGCCGGCGCCCAGCCCCTGCTCCGCCGCCCACCGGCGCAGCTCCGCCTCGGCCTCCTCGCGCGGCAGCGGCCCGCGCTCCATCCGCAGCGCCAGCAGGTGCTTGTACGCCTTCCCGACCAGCGGCCCCGGCGGGATCCCCAGCAGCTCCATGATGGTGTTGCCGTCCAGGTCGGGTCGGATCGCGTCGAGCTCCTCCTGCCGCCGCAGCTGCGCGATCCGCTCCTCCAGCGAGTCGTACGACCGCTGCAGCGCCGCGGCCCGGCGCCGGTTGCGGGTGGTGCAGTCCGAGCGGACCAGCCGGTGCAGCCGGTCCAGCAGCGGCCCCGCGTCGGTGACGTAGCGGCGCACCGCGGAGTCGGTCCACTCGCCCTTGCCGTAGCCGTGGAAGCGCAGGTGCAGGAACACCAGCTGCGCGACGTCGTCGATCACGGCCTTCGGGTAGCGCAGCTCGCGCAGCCGCCGCCGCACCATCTTCGCGCCGACCACCTCGTGGTGGTGGAAGCTCACCCGGCCGTCCGGCTCGAGCCGGCGCGTGTCGGGTTTGCCGACGTCGTGCAGCAGCGCGGCCAGCCGCAGCACCAGGTCCGGCCCGTCCGGCTCGCGCTCGATCGCCTGCTCGAGCACCACGAGCGAGTGGGTGTAGACGTCCTTGTGCTGCATGTGCTCGTCCACGGCGAGCCGCATCGCGGGCACCTCGGGCAGCACGTGGTCGGCGAGGCCGGTGTCCACGAGCAGCTCGATGCCGCGCCGCGGGTACCGGCCGCACACCAGCTTCGACAGCTCCGCCTGCACCCGCTCCCTCGTGATCCGCGCCAGCTCGCCGGCCATGGCGGTCATCGCGGTCACCACCCGCGGCGCCGGCGCGAGCCCGAGCTGGGCGACGAACCGGGCGGCGCGCAGCATCCGCAGGGGATCGTCGGCGAAGGACTCCTCCGGCGTGGCGGGGGTGTCGAGCACCCCGGCGTGCAGGGCCGCCAGCCCGCCGTGCGGGTCGACGAACCGGCGCGTCCCGGTGAGCTCCACCGCCATGGCGTTGACGGTGAAGTCGCGGCGGACCAGGTCCTCCTCGATGGACCCGCCGAAGGCCACCACGGGGTTGCGGGAGACGCGGTCGTAGGCGTCGGCCCGGAACGTCGTCACCTCGACGGTGATGCCGCGCCGGCGCGCGCCGACCGTGCCGTACGCGAAGCCGGTCTCCCACACCGCGTCGGTCCAGCCGCGCAGCAGGTCGCGCACGGCTTCGGGACGGGCGTCGGTGGTGAAGTCGAGATCCTCGCCGACCCGGTCCAGCAGGGCGTCGCGGACGCTGCCGCCGACCAGGTAGAGCCGGTGGTCGGCCGCCTCGAAGCGCGCCGCCAGCTCGTCGGCGACCACGGGCACCCCTACCAGCTCCACGACGGCATTCTCCTGCGCGCGGACGAGTGACGGGGGCACGGACGGGGTGGCGACGGCGGACACGACGAGCCAGTGTAGGCGGCCCCCGACGGGGCGCGGGCGGACACCGGGCCGCGGCGCGCACCCGGCCCCGGGGACAGGGTCTCGTTACCATCGCCACATGTCCAGCTCCCGCGGCCGCTCGGGAGGGCGCCGCGCGGGCCGCCCACCCGACCGTCGCCGCCTGCGCACGGTCGACGAGACCTCGGCCGGCGGGCTGGTCGTCGACAACGCGCGCGGGCTGGCCGCCGTGATCGGCCGGCTGGACCGCCGGGGCAGGCTGCTGTGGTCGTTGCCGAAGGGCCACATCGAGGCCGGGGAGACGGCCGAGCAGGCGGCCGTGCGCGAGGTCGAGGAGGAGACGGGCATCATCGGCCGGGTGGTCGCACCGCTGGGCACCATCGACTTCTGGTTCGTCGCCGAGGACCGCCGGGTGCACAAGACCGTGCACCACTTCCTGCTGCACGCGCTCGGTGGCGAGCTCTCCGACGCCGACGTCGAGGTGTCCGAGGTGGCCTGGGTCCCGCTGGACGAGCTGGAGTCCCGCCTCGCCTACGCCGACGAGCGGCGGCTGATCCGGCGTGCCACCGAGCTGTTGGAGGACAGCGCGTGAAGCGGTTCGCGGCCCTCGTCGCGACCGCGGTGCTGATCCTCTCCGGTCTGCTCCTCACCGGCTCCCCGGCCCGCGCCGTGCCCGTCGCCCGGGCGGACGACGCGCTGCTGCTCGACCTGGCCGGGCTCGACCCGCGGATCGTCACCGCCGACGGGCCCCCGCTGCTCACGCTCACCGGGACGCTGCGCAACACGGGCACCGAGACGGTCGACGACTTGCAGGTGCGGGTGCAGCGCGGGCCCGCGCTCGGGACGGCGCGGGAGGTGCGGGCGGCGCTGGCCGGGGACGCGCGCGCCGACGGTGCCACGCCGGACTTCACCGTCCTGCCCGGGGAGCTCGCCCCGGGTGAGGAGCGATCGGTGCGGATCGCGGTGCCGTTGCGGGGGGCTCCGCGGACGTCGCTGGCGCTCACCGCGCCAGGGGTGTACGAGCTGCTCGTCAACGTCAACGGCGCACCGGAGGGCGGGCCGCTGGCCCGGCTGGCGGCCGTCCGGATGCTGTTGCCGGTGCTGTCCCTGCCGGCGGGGGCCGGCGAGCTGCCCGTCCGGCCGGACCTCCCGCCCGCCGCGACGCCGGTGAGCGTGCTCTACCCGCTCGCCGACGAGCCGCGCCGGCTGCCGACCGTGCCCGGTGAGCCGACCCTGCTGACCGACGACACGCTGGCCGCGTCGTTCGCGCCGGACGGGCGCCTCGGCGGGCTCGTCGCCGCGCTGGCGCAGCGGGCACCGGTCGGCGATCCGCTGCGCGAGGCCGTCTGCCTGGCCGTCGACCCCACCCTGGTCGAGACGGCCGACGCGATGCGCCAGGGCTACGAGGTCCTCGCGCCGGACGGCACGCGGGCGCCGGGCACCGGCGCGCAGGCCGCGGCCCGCTGGCTGGACGAACTGACGGTGGTGGCGAGCGGGGGCTGCCTGATCGCCCTTCCCTACGCCGACGCCGATCTCGTCGCGCTCACCCGCGGCGGCCTCGCCGACCTCGCCCGGCAGGCGGTCACCGACGGGCGGTCGGTTCTCGCCCGGATCCTGCGGACCCCCGTGCTGCCGGGTGTCACGTGGCCCGCGGACGGCGTCGTCGACGAGGCGACCGTGGTCGCGGTCACCGCTCCCACCGGGCGGTCGCTCGTGCTGGGCGCCGACGGTCTGGCGGCCGAGGGCAGCGCCCCGGTAGGTGGCCTGCGGTCCGTCGCCGCGGGTGGACGCGCGCAGCTGGTGATGATCACCGATCCGATGCTCACCGACGCGGCCGCGGCTCCGCCGGTCGAGCCGTCCGACACCGCGGGCGCCCGCACCGTCGTGGCCGCCGCCACGGCAGGACCGCTGTCCACGCAGGACCTCATCGGCGCGCTCGCCTTCCGCGGGCTCACCGGCCCGACGGCCGGCGCCCCGTCGCTCGCCCTCGCGCCGCCGCACCGGTGGTCCGTCGGGACGGCGGGGGCGGTGGCGCTGCTCGACGGCCTCGACCACCTCGTCGCCGCCGGGCTGATCACCCCGCGCGAACCGGGGCCCGCGCTCGCCACCGGGCCGGTCACGGACCCGCGGGACCGGCTCGAGTACCCGGACACGGCGGGGGGTCGGGAGATCCCGGCCGAGGTCTTGGCCGTCACCCGCGCGACGCTCGCCGACGTCGACGACCTCGCCTCGGCCACCGACCCCGACGCCGCCGTCGGCAACGACCCCGCCGACGTCCTCGCGCCCCTGCGGCAGGCCGCGCTGCGCGGGGCGTCCGCCGCCTGGCGCGGCTCCCCGGCGCAGGCTCGTGCGGCCGCGACTGCGGTGCGGGAGCGGGTGGGCGCGCTGCGGGCCACCGTCCGCGTCGTGGAGCCGCCCGGGCCGTACTCGCTGGGGTCGAGCGAGGCGCCGCTGCTGCTCACCGTGACCAACGGGCTTCCGGTGACGATGCAGGTCCGGGTGCAGCTCACCAGCCCCAGCGGGCTGCAGATCGCGCCGATCGGCACCGTCGAGGTGCCGCCGCTGGGCCGCCGTCAGGTGGAGGTGACCGCGCGCATCACGCGGTCCGGGCAGTTCACGGTGCTCGCCACCGCGCGCACGCCGGCCGGCGGGATCCTCGGGCCGCCGAGCCGGCTGCTGGTCCGCTCCACCGCCTACGGTGATCTCACCGTGTGGTTCACCGCGGTCGCCGGGGCGCTGCTGGTCGTGCTCGCGGTGCGCCGGGTGCTCCGGCGGGTACGGGGCGGCCCGGACCCCGACGGCACCGGGCGACCGGACGGCGTCGCGCCGCCGGACGGGGCCGGGCCACCGGGCACGACCGCGGTGCCGGCGGGACCCGTGCGCGGCACACCGGCGGGCCCCGGCCCGCGCGACCGGGCCGACCCACCCCGGTCCCCGGATCCGGGACGGTCGGGCGGGCAGGGGATGCCCCCGCGAGGGGTCGGGTCCGCCGACGGTCCGACCGAACCCGGGCTGCCGGCCCGCCGCACGCGGTGACGGGTCCGCTGGGCGGCGGGGTGCACCGCAGCGCCCGCGTTGCGGCACCATCAGGGTGTGGCTGACCGCGAGGGCACTCCGCGTCGTGCCGGCGGCCCGCCCGATCCGGCGGCCCGCCCGCCGCGACCGGGGCAGGCCGGTCCCCGACCGCCGGCATCCCCTCGACCGCGGCCCGGGCCGCCGCTTCCGGATGCCCCCGGGGTGACCGGGCCGCCCGACGCACCCGAACCTCGCCGGCGACGGTCGGGCGGGTCGCCCGCGACGGGCCGGTCGGCGGTGGCGCCGGTGGGGGTTGCGGTGGGCCGTGGGAACGCCGGTGCGGGGCCGTGCGG
>DATLGI010000203.1:0-5344 GCA_035540535.1 Pseudonocardia sp. | reverse complement strand
GGAGGGGGCTCCGGCCACCGCCGGGGGTCACCCCGGCCGGGGGCCGCGGTCGGGTCCGTCGACGGCCCGGCCGCGGCGGTCGCATCGGCGGGCGGGACGGCGCCGGCACCGTCCGGCCCGTGCGGGTCCGAGCCGCGCGCCTGCCCGTCCGGCGTCGTCATGCGAGCGAGCGTAGCGGCCCGTCGCGGCGCCGGATCAAGCCTTCGTCGAGATCGTCGACGGGCGCGGGTCAGCCCGGCAGGAACGACAGCCGGACCTGACGCACCGGGTTGTCGGCGTTGGTGTCCACCAGGCAGACGGACTGCCACGTGCCCAGCGCCGGGTGCCCTCCCAGCACGGGCACCGAGATCGAGGGAGCGACGAACGCCGGCAGGACGTGGTCGCGCCCGTGTCCCGGGCTGCCGTGCCGGTGCCGCCACCGGTCGTCGGCGGGCAACAGGTCGTGCAGCGCGGCGAGCAGGTCGTCGTCGCTGCCGGCACCCGTCTCGATCACCGCGACCCCGGCGGTGGCGTGCGGCACCCAGACGTGCAGCAGGCCGTCGGCCGCGCCGGCCTCGTCGAGGAACGCCGCGACCTGTGCCGAGAGGTCGACCACCGCCTCCCGCGATCCGGTCCGGACCTCGATCACCAGGCTCTCCACCCGTCGAGCCTACGGTCGTGGGCGTGCGGACCGCCTTCGGAGAGACCTTCCACGTCCCCGGCACCTACCTCGACACGGCCTCCATCGGGATACCTCCGGCGCGCGTCGCCGACGCGGTCGCGGACGCCGTCGCCGCGTGGCGCACGGGCGGAGCCCGCGCCCCCTCCTACGACGCCGCGGTCGAGGCGGCGCGCGCGGGGTTCGCCGCTCTGGCGGGGGTGCCGGCGACGCGGGTGGCGATCGGGTCGACGGTCTCCGAACTGGTCGGGCTGGTGGCCGCCGCGCTGCCGGACGGGGCGCGCGTGGTCGTGCCGGCGCGGGAGTTCACCAGCGTCGGCTTCCCCTTCGCCGCCCACGCGCACCGCGGGGTGACGGTCGCCGAGGTTCCGCTGGCCGACCTGGCCGACGCCGCCGCGGGGTGCGATCTCGTCGCCTGCAGCGTGGTGCAGTCCGCCGACGGCGCCGTCGCCGACCTCGATGCCCTGCGCGGGGTGCGGGCGGGCGGGTCGCGCGTGCTGCTCGACGCCACCCAGTCGCTCGGCTGGTTCGATGCCGACCTGGGCTGGGCCGACGCCGTCGTCGCCGGGGGCTACAAGTGGCTGCTGTCCCCGCGCGGCGCCTCCTGGCTGGGCGTTGCACCCGACCTGCGGCTCGTCCCGCTGCACGCAAGCTGGTACGCCGGCGCGGACCGGTGGGAGAGCATCTACGGGCTCCCGCTGCGTCTGGCCGGCGACGCCCGCGCGCTCGACGTCTCGCCGGCCTGGTTCAGCCACGTCGGGGCCGCCGTCGCGTTGCCCTGGCTGGCGTCGCTGGACCGGGCGCAGGTGCACGCGCACTGCACCGGGCTCGCCGCGCTGGTGCGGGCCGAGCTCGGCATGGCGCCGGACGCATCGGCGATCGTGGCGATCGACCGCGCCGGCGCGGCGGGGCGGCTCGCCGCGGCGGGGATCGTCGCCGCGTCCCGCGCGGGGCGCGTGCGGGTCGGGTTCCACCTGTACAACACCGTCGACGACGCGCAGCGCCTGCTCGACGCGTTGCGCTGACGGCGCACTCGCGCGCACGGAGCGGCGCACTCGCGCGCACGGAGGGGCGCACTCGCGGGTCAGGGGCGGCCGGGGAAGGTGGGCACGGCCGGTCGCTCCCCGGTGCGCTCGCGCCAGCGCGCACTGCGCAGGGTGGTGCCGGTCAGCGCGTCGAGGGCGGCCTCGCGCAGCGTCCGGTCCGCCGTGCGCTCCAGCACCGCGCGCCAACTGACCAGGGCGTCGGACTCGGCGACGACGGCGAGCCGGGCGGCGGCGTCGGCGTCCTCGACCGGGAACGGCGTGGCGTACGCGGGCAGCGCGGACACCGGACGCCGCCCCAGGTCGGTCAGCGTCTGCTCCACGGCGGCGCGCAGCCGGGCGTGCGCGGCGGCGTCGGCGCGGGCCTCGTCGGCGAGGTCCTCGGGCAGGAACGCGACGGCCAGGCCGTAGCTCCACAACGCGGCGTGCTCGGCGGCCAGAGTGTCCTGCAGGGCGGCGAGCGCCGCGTCCTCGATCACCGGGACCTGCCGCGGGCGCGCCGAGCTCATGTGAGCAGCTCCGCGTAGGTCGCGCAACACGCGGCGATCGACGCGACCAGCCCCACCCGCTCGCCGGGCAGGTCGGGAACGGCGGCCGCGGCGGCTGCGGCGGAGGCCTGGACGGCGACCCGTACCGCGGCGAGGTCGCCCCCGGCCGCAGGTGCGGCGGCCGCGGGGGCGGGCGGGGCGCCGAGCGCGACGTCCAGCGCCGCGGCGTGCTCCGCGCGGGCCGCCCGCAGCGGCTCCAGCCGGCCGGTCAGCGTCGGGTCGGCGGTGAGGGCGGCGGCGGCGAGTGCGGCGTCGGCGCGGGCGGCGTCGGCCAGCGCGGGCAGCGGGTCGGGACCTCCGTCGTCGGTACCGGCGGCGGTGCAGGCGGCCACGACCGGGGCGAGCGCGGCCAGCGCGAGGACGCGGCGCCGGGTCAGCCCCGGTGTCGTCGCGGTCCCGTCGGTCACGTCGACGCATCCTGCCACGCGGCCCGCCCGGATCCGCCGCTCCCCGCCGCTCCCGGCAGGCCGGTGCGGCGCACGAGCCCGCGGCCCGTGAGCGGCGGGACGGGGGGCGTGTGCGGACGGCCCGGCTCGGGGCGCAGACGCGCCGAGGCGGCGCGATACCCTGACGATCCCGTCCGGCGGTCGGCGCTCCGCCGTGTGGTGGAGCATCTCCCCGAGCCGGACCGGCCACGACGAGCCCGACGCCGACGAGCAGGAGTCCCGATGTCCTCCCCGCGCCCGGAGCTGCACGGCGTGCTCGAGCCGATCGTCGCCGCGGCCGGCTTCGAGCTCGACGAGCTCGACGTCCGCACCGCGGGCACCCGGCACACCGTGCGGCTGGTCGTCGACTCCGACGGCGGCGTCGGTCTGGACGACATCGCCCGGCTCTCCCGGGCCGCGGCGGCGGAGCTCGACCGGCGCGAGCACCTCCTCGGCGGCTCCTACACCCTCGAGGTCACCTCGCCGGGCACCGACCGCCCGCTGACGAGGCGGCGGCACTGGCGGCGGGCGCATCTGCGGCGGGTGGCCGTGCGCCGGCACGACGGCGGGACCGTCGAGGGCCGGGTGGGCGAGGCGGGCGAGGACGCCGTCGCCCTGCTGGTCGACGGGCGGGTCACCGAGCTGCGCTACGCCGACGTCGCGCACGCCGCGGTGCAGGTGGAGTTCCGCCCGCCCCCGGAGTCCGAGGTCCGCGCGCTCGGGGGCACGGTTCCGGACACAACTGAAGAGGAGTCACGGTGAACGTCGACATCGCCGCGCTGCGCGCCATCGAGCGCGACAAGGACATCCCGTTCGAGACCGTGATGGAGGCCATCGAGACGGCCCTGCTCACCGCGTACAAGCACACCGAGGGCCACCACCCGCACGCCCGCATCGACATCGACCGCAAGTCCGGCCTGGTGCGCGTGATGGCGCAGGAGCTGGGCCCGGACGGTGCCGTGGCGCAGGAGTGGGACGACACCCCCGAGGGGTTCGGGCGCATCGCCGCCACCACCGCGCGCCAGGTGATCCTGCAGCGGTTGCGCGACGCCGAGCACGAGCGCACGTACGGGGAGTTCTCGGCCAAGGAGGGCGAGATCGTCGCGGGCGTGGTGCAGCGGGACGCCCGGGCCAACGCCCGCGGCGTGGTGGTCGTGCAGCTCTCCGGGCAGACCGAAGGGGTGCTCCCGCAGGCCGAGCAGGTGCCCGGGGAGCGCTACGAGCACGGCGAGCGGTTGCGCTGCTACGTCGTCGGGGTGAGCCGGGGAATGCGGGGGACGCAGATCACCTTGTCCCGTACGCACCCCAACCTCGTGCGCAAGCTGTTCGCGCTGGAGGTCCCCGAGCTGGTGGACGGTTCGGTGGAGATCGTCGCCGTCGCCCGCGAGGCCGGGCACCGCACGAAGATCGCGGTCCGGTCGCTGGTCTCCGGGGTGAACGCCAAGGGCGCCTGCATCGGGCCCGTGGGCTCGCGGGTGCGCAACGTGATGAGCGAGCTCGCCGGCGAGAAGATCGACATCATCGACTGGTCCGACGACCCCGCCACCTTCGTGGGCAACGCCCTGTCGCCGTCGAAGGTCGTGTCCGTCACGGTGCTCGACCCGCGCGGGCGCACCGCCCGCGTGGTGGTGCCGGACTTCCAGCTCTCGCTGGCCATCGGCAAGGAGGGGCAGAACGCGCGGCTCGCCGCCCGCCTCACCGGCTGGCGGATCGACATCCGCAGCGACGCCGACCCCCGGGCCGCCGCGGAGGGCGAGGGCGCGAGTGCGGGGACGGTCGGCTGAGCCGGGGCGGGCGGCCGCCGACCGACGCCTCCGGCGGCGTGGCCGCGGGGGGAGGAGCGGAGCTGACTGCGCTACACTCGGCAACGGCCCGAAGCTCGGGCAGGGCTCCCGCTCGTCCGGTCGCCGCTCACGGTCGGTCCGCCTCCGGCGGCCCGACGGCACGGCGGCCCGTTCGGACGTGTGTGGGGTGCCGGACCCGGGCTCCGGCCGACGATCTGCTGAGGGTGGTCGCCGAGGCCGGGGTGCTGGTGCCCGACCCGCGGCGGCGCCGTCCGGGCCGGGGGGCGTGGCTGCATCCCGATCCGGCGTGTCTGACCCGTGCCGAGCGGCGCTCGGCGTTCCCGCGGGCGTTGCGCGTCCCGGGGCCGCTGGACACCACCCGGCTACGGTGCCGTCTGGAGCCCGGCCCCTGCGGTCGGGCGGCGCGTCACCAGGACGGGGGCCGGGAGACACCCGGTCCCGACGACGAAGGAAGCAAGGTCGACCCGTCATGAGCCAGTCGTGAAGATCGCACCATGAACGTGCTTCGACACTAGGTTCGAGGTCGAGCGGAGCAGTGCCGCCCGGCCTCCGAGTAACAAGGAGAGCAGTGGCAGGCAAGGCCCGCGTACATGAGCTCGCGAAGGAGCTCGGCGTCAGCAGCAAGCAGGTCCTCAGCAAACTGCAGGACCTGGGTGAATACGTGAAGTCCCCGTCGTCCACGGTCGAGGCGCCCGTCGCGCGCAAGTTGCGCGAGGCGATGGCCGGCGGCGGGGCCGACTCCGGGAACGGCTCCCGCGGCGGGCCGGTCCGCCTCCGGCTCCGCGGGGGGCGCGGGCGTCGAGCGTCCCCGGCCCAACGGCCCCCGTCCCGGGCCGCGCCCGGCCGCGCCCGCGCGGCCGGGCGC
>DATLGI010000202.1:0-18913 GCA_035540535.1 Pseudonocardia sp. | reverse complement strand
GCCCTCGGTGCCGACCTCGCGGGCCACCCGGGTGACCTCGTCGGCGAAGCTGGACAGCTGGTCGACCATCGTGTTGACGGTGTTCTTCAGCTCCAGGATCTCCCCGCGCGCGTCCACGGTGATCTTCTGCGACAGGTCGCCCCGGGCCACCGCGGTGGACACCTGGGCGATCCCCCGGACCTGATCGGTGAGGTTCGCCGCCATGAGGTTCACCGCGTCGGTGAGGTCCTTCCAGGTACCGGCCACGTTCGGGACGTCGGCCTGCCCGCCGAGCCGGCCCTCCGTGCCGACCTCGCGGGCCACCCGCGTCACCTCGTCGGCGAACAACCGCAGCGTGTCGGTGAGGGAGTTGATCGTGTCGGCCAGCTCGGCGACCTCGCCGCGGGCGCTGACCGTGATCCGCCGTGAGAGGTCACCGCGGGCGATCGCCGTCGCCGCCGAGGAGATCGACCGGACCTGGTTGGTCAGGTTGCTGGCCATCGTGTTCACCGAGTCGGTGAGGGCCCGCCAGGTACCCGCCACGCCACGGACGTCGGCCTGGCCGCCGAGCGCCCCCTCGGTCCCGACCTCACGGGCCACCCGGGTGACCTCGTCGGCGAAGCTGGAGAGCTGGCCGACCATCGTGTTCACCGTGCGGCCGATCCGCAGGAACTCCCCCCGCAGCGGCCGGCCCTCGATCTCCAGCGCCATGTGCTGGGAGAGGTCGCCGTCGGCGACGGCCTCGATCACGCGGGCGATCTCGGCCGTGGGCCGGGCCAGGTCGTCGATCAGGCCGTTGAGGGCGTGCGCGGAGTCCGCCCAGGCACCGTCGTAGGACTCCTCGTCGAGCCGCTCCATCATCCGGCCCTCGCGCCCGACCACGCGGCTGATCCGCAGCAGGTCGCGGTTGCGCCGCTCCTGCAGCGCCACGAGCTGGTTGAACTGGTCCGCGACCTCGCCGGCCGGGCCGCTGCGCCGCGCCATGCGCACGTCGAAACGGCCGCTGCGGACCTGCCGCAACGCCTCGGCGAACTCGTCGAACAGCGCGTCGGGCTCGGTGGGCCTGCGACCGCCGCGCGCCGGCTCTACGGTGTCGACTGCTGCCATGACGGGTGCCTCCATGCTCGGGGACCGGAACAGGCTCCCACCTCAGGTCGGTGGCCGCGCAACCATGCGGCGGCACGCTCCCATGGTCGCGCGTCCGGTCCCGCGCGGCCATCCCCGGGGCGAAGCGGCAGACTGTCGCCGTGTCCAGCGAGCCGACCCGGCGGATGCGGTTCCCCCCGGCCCCGGACGCGCCGCACCGGGCGCGGTCCGCGCTGATCCAGGAGCTCGCCGCGGCCGGCCTGAGCGCCGAGGACGACCTCGCCGACGTCGTCCTGCTGCTGACGAGCGAGCTGTGCGAGAACGCCGTGCTGCACGCGGGCACCGAGTTCGAGGTCGAGCTGGACGCCACCCGCGACGCCGTGACGGTCGGCGTCACCGACCGGGGCGCAGGCCCGCTCGAGCAGCACCTCGCCCAGCCCCGGCAGCGGTACGGCCGGGCCGCGTCGCACGGCCGCGGGCTGATGATGGTGCAGCAGCTGGCCACCACCTGGGGCACCCGCCACCACGCCGACGGTACCCACACGATCTGGTTCACCGTCCACCGCGGCGGGCCCTCGCCGGCGGCGGAGCCGGTGGCGGGCGTCGCCGGCCCGGAGCCGGTGCCCGCGCCGGTGGCGGCCGCGCCGGACCCGGCGGCGGCCTGGCCCGAGGCGGCCATGGTGCGCCGGTTGCTGCACGTCACGGGGTCGCTGGCCGAGCGGCTCGACGCGGACACGGTCGTCGCCGAGCTGACCCGACGCCTGCGCGAGGTCCTGGACGCCGAGGGGGTGCTCGTCGAGGTCGACCACGGCGACGGCAACGGCGTCCAACCGCTCGCCCGGGACGGGACGGACCCGCGCGAGGTGCCCGCGCCCCGCCTGGTCAAGGTCCGCCTGCCGCTGACCGCCCCGCTGCGCGGCACGCTGCGGATCGCCGTGCGCCCGGGTGGGGCCCGCGGTACCGACGTCGCCCAGCTCGCCGCCCAGCGGATCGCCCTGGCGGTGGAGTCCGGCTGGTTGCGCGGCGCCGACCGGCGCCGCCGGGCCTGGATGACCTACCTGGCCGACACCAGCGAGCTGCTCGGGCAGTCGCTCGACGTGCAGCTCACCGTCACCGTCGTCCCGCAGGTCGTCGTGCCGCGGCTGGGCCACTGGTGCGCCGTGCACCTGCTCGACCCGGTGCGCGGGCTCACGCTGGATGCCCTCACCCACAGCGACGAGGACCGGCTGTCCGAGCTGCGGGCCGCGCTGGACCCCACGGCGACCGGGGGCCTGCCGCGCGCACTGCGGGCGCAGCTGCTCGGGGTGGCGGGCCAGGGACAGGCACCCGCGTGGCTCAACTGGCCCACCGACGGGATCGCGGTGCCGCTCACCGCGGCCGGGCGCGTCGTCGGGGTGCTGAGCGTGGGCCGGCCCGCAGACCGCACGCACTCCCCCGAGGACGTCGCGCTCGTCACCGACATCGCCCGGCGTTCCGCGCTGGCCATCGACAACGCCCAGCGCACCGAGCGGCACATCGCGGTCTCCCAGGCGCTGCAGCGGGCCCTGCTCCCGCGCGAGCTGCCCACCGAGGACGGGGTCGAGTTCGCGGCGGAGTACCTGCCGGCCAGCACCGGCGACGACGTCGGCGGCGACTTCTACGACGTCCTCGCGCTGCGCCCGGGTAGCTGGTTCGCCGCGATCGGCGACGTCTGCGGCAAGGGTCCGCGGGCCGCCGCCCGCACCGGTCAGGTCCGCGACGTGCTGCGCGTCCTCGTCCGTGACGGGCGGTCGCTGCCGCGCGCCCTCGAGCTGCTCAACGACACCATGATGGAGGCCCGCGACCCCGGCCAGTTCTGCACGCTCGCGGCCGCGCACCTGCAGCGGCCCGAGCCGGGCCGGCCGCCCGGTCTGGGCCTCGCCCTGGTGCTCGCCGGGCACGTCCGGCCCGTCCTGATCCGGGCCGACGGAACCGCTGAGCTGCTCGGCGAGCACGGCACCGCCCTCGGCCTGGTACCCCGCGTCAGGCTCACCTGCACGCGGCACCACCTCGCCCCCGGCGACACCCTGCTCGCCTACACCGACGGGGTCACCGAGCGCCGCGGAACCGGGGGTCTCTACGGTACGGAGCGGCTGCTCGCGGCCGCGTCCGCTGCGGCCGGTGAATCACCGGCCCAGCTCGTCGCCGCGGTGCGCAGGTCGGTCGAGACCTACTCGGTCGACGAGCGGCGCGACGACATCGCCCTGCTCGCGGTCCGTGCACCGAACGGGAGCGCCGGGTGACCGGACCCGCGTCGAGCTGGAGCAGGGGACGACGTCACGACATGGACGGACGCCGGATACCCGAGGAGGTGCGCCACCTCCTGCGCGACCGGGTGTCCTCCTACGAGGAGCTCGAGATCCTGCTGCTCCTCGCGCGCGAGCCGGGCATCGGACGGACCCCGGAGGTGGTGGGCGAGCTCGCGCGGGTCCCCGCCCTGGCGGCCGCGGCCGCGCTGGAACGGCTGCGCGGGACCGGGTTGATCGAGCAGTCGCCCGGTGACGGTGAGCTCGCGTACCGGTACCGGCCCGACGGCCCCTTCAGCGACACGGTCGACCTGCTCGTGCGCGAGTCCCACGAGAACCCGGTCGAGATCATCAAGCTCATGAGTGCCAACGCGATCGAACGCATCCGCATGTCGGCGCTCGTGGTGTTCGCCGACGCCTTCGTGCTCCGGTCGGACACGGACCGCAGGGACGGGGACAAGAGGGATGGCTGAGGGGATCTACCTGCTGTGCAGCCTGACCAGCGTCGGCTGCGCCGTCCTGCTCTTCCGCGGTTACCGGGCGAGCCGCACCCGGCTGCTGTTCTACAGCAGCCTGTGCTTCGCCGCGCTCGCGGTGAACAACGTGATGCTGTTCGTCGACGTCGTCGTCGTCCCCGGGATCGACCTGTTCAGCGGCTGGCGCAGCGCCGTCGCGCTCGCGGGTCTCGGCATCCTGATCTTCGGCCTCGTCTGGGAGCTGAGGTGAGCCCGCGATGAACCTGTTCCTGTGGGGTGCGCTGGCGATGGCCTCGGCCACCGTCGCGGTCTTCTTCCTGCGGTTCTGGGCCCACGGCCGGGACCGGCTCTTCCTGTTCTTCGCCCTGGGCTTCGCGGCGTTCGCGCTGCATTGGCTCGGGCTGGGCATCGTGGCGCCGCCGGTGGAGTCGCGGCACTACCTGTACGTGCTGCGCCTGCTGGCCTTCCTGCTGATCCTCGCCGGCATCGTCGACAAGAACCGCTCGACGCGGCGCGCGACGGCCCGGTAGCCGGTCCGTCACGATCTTCACACGTCGGGTGTCGGCGTCATGCGGGGATCGTCGAGCGCTGCGAGGATCGGCGCATGAGACATCCCGTCCGGATCGGTGTGCAGCTCCAGCCCCAGCACGCGGACTACGCGCAGATTCGCGCTGCCGTCGCCGAGGCCGAGGACGCCGGCGTCGACGTCGTCTTCAACTGGGACCACTTCTTCCCGCTCTACGGCGAGCCGGACGGCAAGCACTTCGAGTGCTGGACGATGCTCGGGGCCTGGGCGGAGGCGACCTCGCGCGTCGAGATCGGTGCGCTGGTCACCTGCAACAGCTACCGGAACCCCGAGCTGCTCGCCGACATGGCGCGCACCGTGGACCACATCAGCGGCGGGCGGCTCATCCTCGGCATCGGGGCGGGCTGGTTCGAGCGCGACTACGACGAGTACGGCTACGAGTTCGGCACCGCCGGCAGCCGGCTGGCCGACCTCGCCCGGGCGCTGCCCCGGATCCGGGCGCGGTGGGGGAAGCTCAACCCGCCGCCCACCCGCGAGATCCCGATCCTCGTCGGCGGGGGCGGCGAGCGGAAGACCCTGCGCTACACCGCCGAGCACGCCACGATCTGGCACGGTTTCGGGGACCTGCAGACCTTCACCCGCAAGAGCGGCGTCCTCGACGGCCACTGCGCCGACGTCGGCCGCGATCCCGCGGGCATCGAGCGCTCGGTGGCGGTGGACCGGTCCGCGCCGGACGACGTCGGTGACGCGCTCCTCGCCGCCGGGGCGAGCCTGTTCACGGTGTCCGCCGGCGGGCCGGCCTACGACCTGGGGCTCCTCAAGGAGTGGGTCGCCTGGCGGGACTCGCGAGCCTGAGGCGTCCCGGGCACGGGGCTCGGCCACCTGAGGCGCCACTGCATCCCACTGCACGGAGCGTGATCGACCGCGAGCCGTTCGCCGACACGATCGAGTGAACTGGTGCTCGGAGGGGCGACGTGACGGCACTCGGTTGCCAAGCTGTCGCCATGAAGCGCACCCGCCTGGTGACAGCCCTCGCACTCGTCGGCGCGGCACTCGGCGTGCTGCTGCTCGGTGGCACGGCGAGCGCCGAGACGGATTCCAGCCGTAACAGCGTTCTGGTCAACCGCGGCTGGTAGCCAGCCCGCTCGCCGCCCCCAACCCGCGGTCGAGCACCCGCGCCTCGAACGGCGAGCTGTCGAACAGCGCCGCCACCGCCGTTGCTGCCGTACCACTGAGCCACAGCACCGTGCTCCCGCGCTGCCACGCGGGCGGGCCGACGATCAACCCGTCCACCACGTGCTCGGCACCCAGCAGCGCACCGATCTCGCGCGCCGTCGTGGGCGCCACGGTGTTCGCGTCGACGTAGAGCGGGCGCTGCGGCCGCCCGTCCAGCGCCGCCGCCACCTGCCGGGCCACGTCGAGCGCTGCGGCCGGCGGGCAGACCGAGACGATCAGGTCGGACCGTCGGGCGAGGCCCGCGACGTCCGGAACCCCGATCAGGTCGGCGATCTCCGCGCGTTTCGCCGTCGCCCGGCCGCGGCCCGCCACGGCCCAGATCACCGCCCCGGCGACCGGCTTGAGCGCCGACCCGATCGCCGCGCCCATGACGCCGGGATGCAGGACACCGATCACCGGGCGGTGCGGAAGCCGGGGTGTGCTCACCCACCCATCATCGGCCACCGGGGCATCCACACCTCCACGGTGGTGCCCTCGCCCGGCCTGCTGTGCACCGCCAGCCGGCCGCCCATCGCCTCGGTGAGCCCCCGGGCCAGGACCATTCCCAGGCCCGAGCCCGGGCCGTCCTCGAGGCCCAGCCGGTCGAACGGGACGAACACCCGGTCGAGCAGCTCCTCCGGGATCCCGGGACCCGAGTCCGACACGCGCACCGTGACGCCGGCCGCGGGTTCGTGCTCGGCGTCCCGCTCGGCGGTGACCAGCACCGCGCCGCCGGCATGGTTGTAGCGCACCGCGTTGCTCACCAGGTTCAGCAGGACCTGGCGCAGGCGGCGCCGGTCCGCCCGGGCCGCGCCCTCGATCGCGCCGGCACCGAGCGACACGCCACGTTCGGCGGCGACGGGCTGGAGCAGCGCGACGACCTCGCCGACCAGCTCGTCGAGGCCGACCTCGCAGACGTGCAGCGGCAGCGCGTTCGCCTCGATCCTGGCGATGTCGAGCACGTCGTCGACCAGCGCGAGGATGTGCGCGCAGGCGCCGGCGATGTGGCCGAGGGCGGCGGCGTGCCGCTCGGGTGGCAGGTCCAGCGTGCCCAACAGCTCGGTGAAGCCGGTGATCGCCTGTAGCGGCGTGCGCATCTCGTGACTCAACGCGGAGAGGAACCGCGACTTGGCCCGGCTCGCCGCCTCCGCGACCTCCCGGGCCAGCTCGGCCTCCCGGCGGGCCCGGCGGTCGCGTTCGACCGCGCGCCGGGCCGTGACGTCCAGGACGTTCATCGACAGGTACACCGGCACCCCGTCCGCCGACCGCACCGTCGACGCCGTGACCGCCACCCGCACCGCGGCACCGTCCGGGCGGGCCAGGGTCGTCTCGAACTGGACCGAGCCGCCGTCCGTGACCCCGCGCAGGGTCTCGACCGCGTTCGGATCGGCATCCGGATGCAGCAGCGAGGACACGTCGGCGGACAGCAGCTCGCCCTCCGACCGCCCCAGCATCTCCTGCAAGGCCCGGTTCACCTTGCCGAACCGGCCGTCCAGTGCGGTCAGCGCCATTCCGACGGCGTTGTCCTCGAAAGCGCGCCGGAACCGCTCCTCGCTCTCGGCCAGCTTCCCGAAGAGCCGGGCGTGCTCGATCGCCACCGAGGCGAGGTGGCTGAACCGCTCGACGAGCCGGTGCTCGCGCTCGGTCGGGCGGTGCGGCGCGCCGTGGTACACGGCGAACGTGCCGAGGATGCCGGCCCGCCCGCGGATCGGGCGCGACCAGCAGGCGCGCAGCCCGTGCGGCAGCGCCAGGTCCCGGAACCGGACCCAGCGCCGGTCCCGCGCGATGTCCTCGGCGACGACCTGCGCGTCGAGGAACGCCGCCGCGCCGCACGAGCCCGCGTCGTCGCCGATGCGCAGCCCGTCGATGGCGGCCGAGTACGCCGGCGGCAGCGTGGGCGCGGCCCCGTGGTGCAGGGTCTGCGCCTCGGCGTCGAACAGCAGCACCGAACAGCGACTGCCCGCGATGAGCTCCTCGAGCGCTGTCGTCACCCCAGCGAGGACCTCCGGCAGTGCGGCCCCGGCGGCGACCAGCTCCAGGACCCTCGCCTGCCGGTTCAGCAACCACAGGCTGTCCGCGTGGCTGAGCTCAGGCCGAGCGGCCAGGATCGCGCCCGGCCCCATCACGGCTCCAGCTGGTAGCCGACACCGCGGACGGTGCGCAGCCTGCGGGGGCGGGACGGGACGTCCTCGAGCTTGTGGCGCAGCCGGTGCACGTGCTCGGTCACCGTCGCCTCGCCCTTCCACTCGGGCGCGCTGCGCCAGACCTGGTGGAGCAGCTGGGCCCGGGTGAACACCTGACGGGGATGGCGGGCGAGGAACGCGAGCAGGTCGAACTCCCGCGCGGTCAGCGCGACCGACCGACCGTCGACGGAGACCTCGCGCGTCGCCGGGTCGACGAGGAGCCCGCCCGCTGCCACCGGGCGCGCCGGGCCGGCCCGGCGCAGCACCGAGCGCACCCGCGCGGCCAGCTCACCCGGGGAGAACGGCTTGACGAGGTAGTCGTCGGCCCCGAGGTCGAGCCCGACGATACGGTCCGTCTCCCCGGTCCGCCCGGACAGCACGATCACCGGGAGCGGCGCCTGCCCGCCCCGGGCCTCCTCGTCCCGGACCCGCCGCAGCACGTCCAGCCCTCCGACGCCTGGCATGGACAGGTCGAGGACGACCAGGTCGGGACGCCGCTCGCTGATCTCGGCGAGGGCCCGCGCGCCGTCCGCGGCGTGGCCGACGACGAAGCCGTCGGCTTCGAGCTGCCACGACACGACCGTGCGCACGCGCTCGTCGTCGTCCACGACGAGAACCCGGGTACTCGCCCGATCGGCCACGACACCTCCCCGGTGCTCCCGCGAATCGTGCCCGCCGGGCCGCGTGCGGGCAACGACCGCGGCGTCGAGATCGCGTCGAGCCGCGGCGCCCGAGCCGGACGAGGGGCGCCCGCCCGTCGCGGAGCTCGTCAAGCGTCCGCCAGCGCGTCCAGGATCGTCTCCGCGGCCAGGCCGGGGGTCAGCTCGCCACTGCGCACGTCGCGCTCCAGGCCGGGGATCGCCGCGCGGACCGCGGGGTCGGACTGCAGCCGGTCCATCAGCCGGTCGCGCACCATCGCCCACATCCAGTCCACCTGCTGGGCCGCGCGCTTGGCCGCGAGCTCGCCGGCCTCGTCGAGGGTGCGGCGGTGGGCCACCACCTTCGCCCAGACCTCCTCCATCCCGGCGCCGCTCTGCGCGCTGCACGGCAGCACCGGGGGCCGCCACGAGGCGCTCGCCGGGGTCAGCATCCGCAGCGCGCCGCGCAGGTCACGGGCGGCGCTGCGGGCGTCGGCCTCGTGCGGGCCGTCGGCCTTGTTGACGGCGACGACGTCGGCGATCTCCAGGATGCCCTTCTTGATCCCCTGCAACTGGTCGCCGGTGCGCGCGATCGTGAGCAGCAGGAACGTGTCGACCATCCCGGCGACGGTGACCTCGGACTGCCCCACGCCGACCGTCTCGACGATCACCACGTCGTAGCCCGCGGCCTCCATCAGCAGGATCGTCTCCCGCGTCGCCCGGGCGACCCCGCCCAGCGTGCCCGCGGTGGGCGAGGGCCGGATGAAGGCGTTGTCGTCGGTGGCGAGCGCGGCCATGCGGGTCTTGTCGCCGAGGATCGAGCCGCGGGTGCGGGTGGACGAGGGGTCCACGGCGAGCACGGCGACGCGCCGGCCGGAGCCGGTGAGCTGCGTGCCCAGGGCCTCGATGAACGTCGACTTCCCGACGCCGGGGACCCCGCTGATCCCCACCCGGTGCGCCCCACCGGAGTGCGGCAGCAGCTCCATCAGCAGCCGCTGCGCGGCCTCCCGGTGGTCGGGCCGACTCGACTCGACCAGGGTGACGGCCCGGGCGAGCACGCCCCGGGAACCGGCCAGCACCCCCTCGGCCAGCGCCGGCACGTCCGGGGTGCGGCGCCGCTGCTCAGCCACGGCGCACCGGGTGGCACGTCGGGGTGCGTCGAACCCGCCGGCGAGGGTCCCGGCGCATGCTCACTCCCCGTGCAGCGCGGCGGTCAGCTTCCCGACGAGGTCCACCGCCGCCTCGGCGATCACCGTCCCCGGGCCGAACACCGCCGCGGCACCCTTCTCGTGCAGCGCCGGAACGTCCGCCGGGGGGATCACGCCGCCGACGACGAGCATGATGTCGGTGCGGTCGAGCTCGTCGAGCGCGGCGCGTAGCTCGGGCACCAGCGTCATGTGCCCGGCCGCGAGCGAGGACACCCCGACGACGTGCACGTCGGCCTCGACGGCCTGCCGGGCCACCTCGGCGGGGGTCTGGAACAGCGGCCCGACGTCGACGTCGAAGCCGAGGTCCGCGAACGCCGTCGCGATCACCTTCTGGCCGCGGTCGTGGCCGTCCTGGCCCATCTTCGCCACGAGGATACGCGGGCGCCGGCCCTCCTCCGCGGCGAACTCGTCGACGGCCTCGCGGGCCCGGGTGACCGCCGGGGAGGCCCCGGACTCCTGCGCGTACACACCCGAGATGATCCGGATCTGGCCCGTGTGGCGCGAGAAGACCTTCTCCAGCGCGTCCGAGATCTCCCCCACCGTGGCCTTCGCCCGGGCCGCGCGCACCGACAGGTGCAGCAGGTTCTGCTCCTCGGCCCGCGGCGAGCCCTCCGCGATCAGGGCGGCGGCGTCGGTGAGGGCGGCGAGCGCGGCGTCCACCTCGCGGTCGTCGCGCTCGGCGCGCAGCCGCGCCAGCTTCTCCAGCTGCTCGCGCCGGACCCCGGCGTTGTCGACGGCGCGGACCTCGACCTCCTCGTCGGCCTCCGCCACGTACTTGTTCACGCCGATCACCGGCTGGCGCCCCGAGTCGATGCGCGCCTGGGTGCGGGCCGCGGCCTCCTCGACCCGCAGCTTCGGGATGCCGGCGTCGATGGCACGAGCCATGCCGCCGGCCTCCTCCACCTCCTCGACGTGCGCCCACGCCCGGCGGGCCAGGTCGTAGGTGAGCCGCTCGACGTAGTGGCTGCCGCCCCACGGATCGATGACCCCCGTCGTCCCCGACTCCTGCTGCAGCAGCAGCTGCGTGTTCCGGGCGATGCGGGCGGAGAAGTCGGTCGGCAGCGCGAGGGCCTCGTCGAGGGCGTTGGTGTGCAGGCTCTGCGTGTGCCCCTGCGTCGCGGCCATCGCCTCGATGCAGGTGCGGACCACGTTGTTGTAGACGTCCTGCGCGGTGAGCGACCAGCCCGACGTCTGCGAGTGCGTCCTGAGGCTGAGCGACTTCGGGTTCCGGGGTTCGAACCGCCGGACCAGTTTCGCCCAGAGCAGGCGCGCCGCCCGCAGCTTCGCGACCTCCATGAAGAAGTTCATCCCGATGCCCCAGAAGAAGCTCAGCCGCGGGGCGAACGCGTCGATGTCGAGCCCGGCGTCGACACCCGCGCGCAGGTACTCCACCCCGTCCGCGAGGGTGTAGGCGAGCTCGAGGTCGTTGGTCGCCCCCGCCTCCTGGATGTGGTAGCCGGAGATGGAGATCGAGTTGAACTTCGGCATCTCGCGCGAGGTGAACGCGAAGATGTCGGAGATGATCTGCATCGACGGCTGCGGCGGGTAGATGTAGGTGTTGCGGACCATGAACTCCTTGAGGATGTCGTTCTGGATGGTGCCCGTGAGCTCGCCGTGCGCCACTCCCTGCTCCTCGGCCGCCACGATGTAGAGCGCCAGCACGGGCAGCACGGCGCCGTTCATCGTCATCGACACCGACATGCGGTCCAGCGGGATGCCGTCGAAGAGCTGGCGCATGTCGAGGATCGAGTCGATCGCGACGCCGGCCATCCCGACGTCCCCGCCCACGCGCGGGTGGTCGGAGTCGTAGCCGCGGTGGGTGGCCAGGTCGAAGGCGATCGACAAGCCCTTCTGGCCCGCGGCGAGGTTGCGCCGGTAGAACGCGTTCGACTCGGTGGCGGTGGAGAATCCGGCGTACTGGCGCACCGTCCAGGGCTGGGTGACGTACATGGTCGGGTAGGGCCCGCGCAGGTAGGGCGCGATGCCGGGGTAGGTCTCGAGGAAGTCCAGTTCGGCGGTGTCGTCCGCGGTGTACAGCGGCCGGACGCCGATTCCCTCCGGCGAGTCCCACACCGGCGGGGCCTCGACGCCGGCCGCCGCGAGGGCGGCGCGCCAGGCCGCGGCGGACGCGTCGGGCCGCCCGTCGTGCAGCGGCACGCGCGTGAAGTCGGGAATGGTCACGTGGTCCCCTCCAGCGCGCGGTGGACGGCGTCGATCACGGCGAGGGCGTCGCAGCCCACGTGCAGCAGGCCGTCGACGCCCGGCACGTCGGCCCGCCCGGCGAGCAGGACCTGACGGGCGCCCGCGTCCCGCAGGGCCGCGGCGGTGGCGGCCCCGCGCTCGGCGTAGTGCTCGTCGGTACCGCACAGCACCGCGACGGGGGTGCCCGCGGCCCGGAACGCCGCCGCCACCTCGTCGGCGGTGTCCGTGGGGCCGGCGTCGGGCGTCTCGACGCCCCCGGCCTGCAGCAGGTTGCGAGCGAACCCGGCCCGGGCGGTGTGGGCCGCGAGCGGGCCCAGCGTGGCGAGGAAGGCCCGGGGGCGGGCGCCCGTGGCCGCGAGCACGGCGTCCGACCGGTCGCGGTGGGCCTCGAACGGCTCGGCGAGCCGGAACACCGGCAGCCCCCCGCCGCCGCCCCGGCTGCCGGCAAGGTGGCCTTGCCGACGTGCGGTGTCCGTGGAGCCGCCCCGTGGACCCCGGTCGAGCGGCTTCTCGGCCAGGTTCGGGAACTCGCTGACGCCGGTGATCGGCGTGCGCCGGGTGGCGACGTCGCGCGTCCGCTGCGCGCGCACGGCGGCGGTGCGCTCCGCGATCAGGCCCGCGTCCAGCGCCGCGATCGCGCCGCCCGCGGCCTCGATCTCCTGGAAGAACGCCCATGCCGCGGTGGCGAGCTCGGCGGTGAGCGACTCGACGAACCACGAGCCACCCGCCGGGTCGAGCACCCGCGCCAGGTGTGCCTCCTGCACCAGCAGCGCCTGGGTGTTGCGGGCGATGCGCCGCGAGAAGGCACCCGGGTCGGCGACCAGCGCGTCGAACGGCGCGACGGTGACGGCGTCGGCGCCTGCGACCCCGGCGGCGAACCCGGCCACGGTGCCGCGCAGCAGGTTCACGTACGGGTCGCGGCGGGTCAGCATCACCGGTGAGCCGACGGCGTGCTGGGCCTGCGCCGCCGGCCCGCCGCAGGCCCCGGTGACGCGCGACCACAGCCGCCGGGCCGCGCGCAGCTTGGCGATCGTCGGGAACTGCTCGACCGTCGCCGCGTAGCGGAACTCCAGCAGGCCCGCGGCCGTGCCGAGGTCGAGCCCGGCCTCGGTCAGGGCCCGCAGGTAGGCCACCCCGGCGGCGAGGGAGAAGCCGAGCTCCTGCGCGTCCGAGCCACCGGCCTCGTGCACCGGCCCCGCGTCCACGACCAGCGCCCGGACCCGCGGGAACTCCGCGGCGACCCGGCGGGCGAGGGGGACGACGGCGCCGATCTCGGGACCGGAACCGGTCCGGGCGCGCAGGCCGATCGGGTCCAGGCCCAGCGTGCCGAGGAGAACCCCGGGATCGACCTCGCGGTCACCGGCCAGGGCCAGGAAGGTCTCGGCGGCGGCCTCCTGGTCCGGCCCGGCGTCGAGGACCACCGGCGCCAGGTCGAGGTGGACCTCGTCGAGGACCGCGGCGAGATCGGCGACGGCCGTCCCGCCCGCACCGACGGCCAGCCAGATCGAGCTGACGCCGTTGCTGAGGTCGGCGACGATCGCCCGGCGGGCGACCTCGGGGTCCGGCTCGGCGTGGCGCTGGCGGACGTCCCAGCCGTCGGGCACCGGCCCGGCGGGCCGCGCGCCCCGCACGAACGGGGCCGCGCCGGGCACGCCGACCGGCGCGTCCGGCAGGTCCTCGGCCGTGTAGAGCGGGCGCACCCGGATGCCGTCCGCCGTCGTGCGCTCCAGCCGCCCGACGCCGGCACCCGGCTCGGCGTCCGCGGGCAGCCGGCCCGCGCGCCGGACGACGGCGTCGACCAGCTCCGCCCACTGCTCCCGCGTGGCCGCCGGGAACTCCGCGGCCAGCACCAGCTCCTCGGGCTCCCGCGGAGCGCCCACCTCGGCAGTGCTCATCGAACCTCCTCCCCGGTCGCGGGGAGTCTAGTGACGACGGGGCCGCAGCTCTCGACGCGCGACGTGACGGCGCGCACGCCGCCGCCGGCACGACCACAGCGGGCGGGTGTCAGGACCCGCACCGGCGCCGTCAACCCAGCAGGATCGCGTCCCCGTCGACGGTGATCGCCCGCTCGGGCAGCGGTTGCGGGGCGGGCCCGCCGACCACCGAGCCGTCCGCCACCGCGTACCGGCTCCCGTGGCACGGGCAGTTGATCGTGCCGTCCGCGACCTCGGCGACCGCGCAGCCCTGGTGTGTGCACGTCGCGCCGAACGCCCGGAACTCCCCCGCGACGGGCTGGGTGACGACGACGTCCTGCGCGGCGAAGACGGTCCCGCCCCCGACGGGGATGTCGCCGGTCGAGGCGAGCGGCGGGCGTCCCGGTGGCGTGCCCGGCCCCGCCGGCGGGGTCGCACCCGGTGGCGGCTCCGTGCCGCCGGCCGCCGGCGCCGGCGGGCTGCCGCGGCCGGGTCCGTAACCGCTGCAGGCGGTCACCGCCACGGCGCAACCCGTGCAGACCCCCGCGAGCACGACGCGCCGGGAGAGCTCGGCCATGGGATCCGTCCCTTCTTCAGAAGCTCAGGCCGGAGGTGCCGAAGAACCACACCGACGAGGTGAACCACAGCGCGGTGAGCAGCGTGAACACCGCGCCGCCGACGGCGGGCAGTGCCCACCTGGGCGCGTCCGGCCTGGTCAGCACCAGCATCTTCGCGACGAACGCTCCGTAGAACAGACAGCCGGCGAGCGAGTGCACCAGAACCCGCGGCTCACCGCCCTGGAAGCCGAGCGCGTAGAGGCAGTGCACGGCCACCGGCACCGTGACCAGCACCGCGACGCGCCCGGACCACCGGTGCAGCCCGCCGATCCAGGACGGCGCGGCGACGCGGATCCGGCCGTACATCACCATCGCGGACACCAGCTGCACGAGCGCCAGCAGGAACGCGATCGTGGCCAGCCACGCCTTCGCCGCGGTGCCGCTGGAGAACCCGGCGACGTTGAACGCGAAGAACGCGGGCTCGTGCGCGCGGCCGTAGACGCCGAGCCCGACGCTCACGAGCGTGCCGGCCGCGACCGCGATCAGCAGGCCCGCGAGGCGAGGGGGCCGGACCCCGCGGTCCGGGACCCCGGGGTCCGCGGGTGCCGGCGCCGCGGAGGGCCCGCTCACGGCGTGATCACCTCGTCGTCCCCGCCGACGGTCGTGACGGCGACCGGGACGCCGTCGATCTCGACGCCGTCCGGGTCGGCCGGGTCCAGCGGCGGCGCGGGTCCGGTCCGCCCGCCCGCGTCGAGCAGGCCGACCTGGGACCCGTCGTCGAGAACGATCCAGCCGATCCGGTTCGCGACACCGCGCACGTCGGCCCGGCCCTCGTACAGGCCCGCCGGCGCTTCGACGGCGTCCGCGGCGTAGGACCACTCCCGCTCCGCCACCGAGACGGTGCCGAGCGAGGCCGTCTCGTCGAGCGACCCCGTCACGCTCACGGAGCCGTCGCCGCTCGCCAACCGCACCTCCGCGCCGCTGACCGTGCCCTCCAGCCAGGCCTCGATCGCCGCTCCGTCGCAGACGTAGCCGACGGCCCGGCCGCCGGACACCGCGATGGCGACCGTGACCTCGTCGCCCGCCGAGCGGCCGGCGTAGACCACCTCGTCCACCGCCGGCGGGGCGTCGCTCGTCGGCGGCGGGTCCGGGGCCGTCGGGGACGCGGCGGGTGCCGCGGCCCCCTGGTTCGCCGGGTCGCCCGCAGAGTTGACGGCGAGCAGGACGCCGCCGAACACGGCGACGGCGAGGATCGTCAGCAGGGGTGCGTAGCGCTTCATGGCTCTCCCCGGATGGATGCGGCCGGCGCGGGAACGCGGCAGTCGTGACGTCGCCGCCCACCCCCCGGATGTGACGCCGGCGTCCCGATCCGGCGCCGAACGGTGGGCCGCCGCCACCTGTTCGGCCGGCCCGGCTCAGCGCAGCCGGGGCAGCACCTCGGCGCCGAGCCGCCGCACGTTCTCCAGCGCCCGCCGACCGTCGCCGGCACCCTCGACGAGCAGGACGACGTGCTCGATGCCGCTGGCGGCCGCGCTCGCCCGCAGGTGCGCCACCACGTCGTCCGCGGTTCCGACGGGGTGCAGCCGGCACAGCAGCTCGGCGTACTCGTGCGGGTCGCGGGGGCTGCGGGGCGCGCCGTCCACCCGGACGTAGCCGGCGAGGCCGGGGCCGAGCCAGCGGGGCAGCGCGGCGCGGACGGTGGCGTGGGCCCGGGCCCGGGTGTCGTCGACCTGCGCGAGCGCGGCGGACACGTGCGGCGCCGCGGCGGGCCCGCCCGCCTCCCGGTAGGCCGCGACGCAGGCCGCCTTCTCCGCGTCACCGACGTGCATCCCGAGCAGCATCGGCAGCCCGCGGGCGGCGGCCGCGGCGACCCCCGACGCGGACGTCGCCGCGAGCACCACCGGCGGGTGCGGACGGGTCCGCGGCTCGGGGACCACCGCCACCTCGCGGAAGCGGTACCGCGGGCCGGAACCGGCGAGCGTGGGGCCGCGCAACGCGGTGAGCAGCAGGTCCAGCGGCTCGCCGAACGCCTCGTGGTGGGCGGCGAGCCCCCCGCCGAACACCTCCAGGTCCACCCACGGCCCGCCGCGCCCGACCCCGAGCCGGAAGCGACCGCCCGAGACCTGGTCCAGCAGCAGCGCCTCCTCGGCCAGCGCCACGGGGTGGCGGGTGGCGAGCACGGCGACGGCGGTGCCCACCGTGATCCGCCGGGTGGCGCCGAGCAGGTACCCGGCCAGGGTGACCGCCGACGGGCACAGGCCGTAGGTCATGAAGTGGTGCTCGGCGACCCAGACGTCGTCGAAGCCGGCCTCCTCCGCGGCCACCGCCGTCGCGACGGTGGCGTCGAGGACGTCGGCGTGGCTGCGCCCGGGGAAGCCGGCGGCCAGCAGGAAGACACCGACCCGCATCAACGGCGCCGCGCCGCTCCCGGCCGGCGGCTCACGCCTTCGGGCCGCCTGCCACGTAGAGCACCTGGCCGGAGACGAAACCAGCCGCCTCGCTGACGAAGTACGCCACGGCGTGCGCGATGTCCTCGGGCTCGCCGGCGCGGGCGACGGGGATCTGCGCGGCCCGCGCGGCGACGTAGGTCTCCCAGTCCTCCCCGATCCGCTCGGCGGTGGCCTTCGTCATCTCGGTGCGGATGAAGCCCGGCGCGATGCAGTTGACGGTGACGCCGAACCGGCCCAGCTCGATGGCGAGGGTCTTGGTGAACCCCTGCAGCCCGGCCTTGGCGGCCGCGTAGTTGGCCTGCCCGCGGTTGCCCAGCGCGGAGGTGCTCGAGAGGTTGACGATCCGGCCCCAGCCGGCGTCCACCATGTGCTTCTGCGCCGCGCGGCTCATCAGGAACGACCCGCGCAGGTGCACGGCCATGACGAGGTCCCAGTCCTGCTCGGTCATCCGGAACAGCAGGTTGTCCCGCGTCACGCCGGCGTTGTTCACCAGCACGGTCGGCGCGCCCAGCTCGCCGGCGACCCGGTCCACGGCCGCCTGCACCTGCTCGGGATCGGTGACGTCCGCGCCCACCGCGAGCGCCCGCCCGCCGGCGGTCTGCACGGCGTCCACGGTCCCCTTCGCCGCGGCCTCCTCGAGGTCGACCACCGCGACGGCCAGCCCGTCCGCCGCCAGGCGCCGGGCCGTGGCGGCGCCGATCCCGCGCGCTCCCCCCGTCACGATCGCGACCCGCGTCGCCGGTGCGGCCCCAGACTCGCTCATGCGTCCCCTCTCCTCGGCTCCCGGTCCGGCGCGGCGAGTCTGCCATCCCCGGCGACCGAGCCCGCCCTTCCCTGACCGCGAGTGCGCCCTTCCGCGCGCGCGAACGGCCCGTTCCGCGCGGCGGACGTCGCCGCCTGGAAGGGGACGTTCGCGCGCGTTGAGAGGCGCACTCGCGGGGTGGCACCATCGACGGGGTGCTGTATCGGGTGCTGGGCGAGCTGGTGATGCTCCTGCACTTCGCGTTCCTCGCCTTCGTGGCGGTGGGCGGGTTCCTCGCCTGGCGCCGGCCGCAACTGCTGCCGGCGCACCTGGCCGCGGCCGCGTGGGGGCTGGTCAGTGCCACCGTCGGCGTCGCCTGCCCGCTCACCGGCTGGGAGGACGCGCTGCGCCGCCGGGCCGGACAGGACGGGCTCGCGCGCGGGTTCATCGACACCTACCTGACCGGCGTCGTGTACCCGGAGGAGCACCTGCTGGCCGTGCAGGTGCTCGTGGGCGCGCTCGTCGTCACCTCCTGGATCGGGTTCGCCGTGCGCGCGCGGGGCCGGTCGGGGACCGTGCCGGCCGGGTCCTGAGACCGCTTGCCGATGCCGGCGTGACGCTCGGCGCAACCCCCCCACGGACCGGCGGCGTGCGGGGCCCCTCCGCCGTTGCTCCGCCGCAGGTGCACGCTCGTCCCGCCCGCCGGTGGTGCGGCCCCACGGCACGGTGGCGCCGGCCGCCCGCCCGCGGCAACCGGAGGTCCGCCCGGCGCCCGGGGCGCGGCCACCCGACCGGGCGACGCTAGATTGCGGATCCCGACCCCACCCCGAGGTCGGCCGGCCGACCGGCCGGTGCGCCAGCACCGAGGAACAACGTCGTGCGCCAGTGGGAGACCAGCGCCGGACTCGACCGTCCGGCGCCGCCCGACGACACCTCCGACGAGGTGCTCGTCGACGTCGCCCTGCGCCTGCGGCACCGGATCGAGCACCAGGCGGGGGTGCTGGAACGGCTCAACGGCGCCCGCTCCCGGGCTGACGAGCTCGCCGCGCTGGCCGAGCTGCGGCGCTGCACCGACGGACTGCGCCGGGTCGCCGAGGAGCTGCTGGTCCTGGGCGGCGCCGGCGGCGAGCCGGCCGCGCCGCGCCCGCTGGCCGCCGTCCTCACCGAGGCCGCCGCGTCGGTCACCGGGGGCGATCGGGTGCGGCTCGGCCCGGTCCCGCACGCGACGGTGGCCGGGGAGGGCGCCGCCGATCTCGCGCGGCTGCTCGCCGAGCTGCTCGAGCGCACCCTCGCGGCCGCCACCGGCGGCTCGCCGGTCGACGTCGCGGCCCGGTGGAGCGACGACGCCGGCGTCGCGGTCGAGGTCACCGGTGACGGCCCTGCCGACGATCCCGCCGGCCCCGGTGGCGACCCGGCGTTGGAGCTGGCCGCCCGCCTCGGGCGGCGATGTCGGATCGGCGTCACGGTGCATCCG
>DATLGI010000201.1:0-9171 GCA_035540535.1 Pseudonocardia sp. | reverse complement strand
ACATGGAGACATCTCGGGGTCGCGGAGCCCGGAACGACCCCGACACGTGACCATGTCGGGTGTGGAGGCGAGTGGCCAGGCGGGCGTGGAGTTGGGCGGGCGGGTGTGGCCGGAGGTCGACGGCGCGTGCACGGTGCTGGTGCCCGTCGGGTCGACGGAGCAGCACGGCCCGCACCTGCCGCTCGACACGGACACCCGCGTCGCCGTCGCCGTCGCCACCCGGGCGGCGGCCGGGGATCCGGCACGGCTCGTCGCACCGGCCGTCGCGTACGGGGCGTCGGGGGAGCACCAGGCCTTCCCCGGGACGCTGTCGATCGGCCACGAGGCGTTGACGGCGGTGCTGGTCGAGCTGGGGCGCTCGGCGGACTGGGCGCGCCGGCTCGTGTTCGTCAACGGGCACGGCGGCAACCTGCCCACCGTGCCGGCCGCGGTGCGGCGGCTGCGCGCGGAGGGCCGCGACGTCGGCTGGTTCGGCTGCGCCGTCCCCGGCGCCGACGCGCACGCCGGGCGCACGGAGACCGCGATCCTGCTGGCGCTGGCGCCGGAGCTGGTCCGGGTCGGGGCGATGGCGCCGGGCAACACGGCACCGCTGGACGAGCTGCTGGCGCGGCTGCGGGCGGGCGGGACCGCGGCCGTCAGCCCCGACGGCGTCCTCGGTGACCCGACGGGCGCGACCGGTGACGAGGGCGAGCGGCTGCTGCACGGGATGGCCCGACGGCTGCGCACCGCGCTCGACCGGTGGCGACCCGACCCCGCCGGTCGGCTCTGACGGGCCGTGCTCGGGGGTTTCAGCTCGCTCGCGTCAGCAGCAGCGGGACGAGCTGCTCGTCCGCCGTCAGCGAACCGTGCTGGCCCGGCAGCTTCGAGAGCAACCGCTCGGCCGAGGACCGGATCACGGCCGAGGTTCCGCGCAGCGCGACGACCACGTCACCGATCCGGTCGGCGAACTCCGGAGCGAGCGGGCCGAACCACCCCTGCTCGACGGCCTGCTCCCGGGGAACCGTCCACGCGTGCTCGCCGAGCACCTCCCGCCACGCGGCGAGCACCTCGCCCGCCGCGCCGGGTCGGGCGTAGACGTGCCGGGCCCGCGGGTCGCCGCCGACGAGGTCGACGCCGACCCGCAGCGCCTCGTCGGTGTCGGCGTCGAAGGTCCGTTCGACGCCCACCATGCCGTGGTCACCGGTGATCGCCAGCACCGCGTCCGGCGGGAGGCGTTCGGCGATCAGCTCGGCGAGTCGGTCGACCTGCGCGAGCTGCAGCCGCCACGGCAGCGAGCCCGGCCCGTGGACGTGACCGAGGGTGTCGAGCGAGGAGTGGTAGCCGTAGCAGAGCCGCCGACCGGGGGAGCGCAGCGCGTCGATCATGCCGGCGGCGAGGTCGCCGAGGGCCAGCACGCCGGTGTAGTCGCCGCCGCGCAGCGCCGCGCGGGTGAGCCCGGAGTCGCGGAACTCGCGCGGTGAGACCACCGAGACGGCGATCCCCGCGGCGGCCGCCCGCTCCAGCACGGTGGGCGCCGGCTGGAGCCGTTCGGGCGGGAGCCGCTCGCGCAGGTCGACCGGCTTTCCCGCGCCGTGCGTCATCCAGTGCAGGGAGTCGAGCAGCTCGCCGGGTGCGGTGCGGAAGGAGATGCCGAGCAGCCCGTGCGCGCCCGGGGGCAGGCCGGTGCCCAGCGAGGCGATGCTGATCGAGGTGCTCGACGGGAAGCCGGCGGTGAGCGGCCCGGCGTCGGGCAGACCGGCGAGGAACGGGGCGTCGGCGGCGTGACCGCGCAGCAGGTCGGTGCCCAGGCCGTCGACGAGCAGCAGACCCGCGGCCCGCACCGGTTCCAGCGCCGGCCCGGGTCCTTCGGCGGGTTCGCCCAGTGCGGTGAGCAGCGATGGCAGCACCTCGGCGAGCGAGCGCTCGCCGTAGCGGGGGAGGACCGGTCCGTCGGCGGGCACTCCCCGAGCCTGCCAGAACGGCGGTGCGGCCGGTTCGGCCCCGGCCGGCCGCGCGGTCCGGTGCTCGCACGCCGGGGGTGGTGTCCGGCCGCAGCGCACCGCGGGTGCCCGCTGCTCGCGGCTGCGGGGCATCGCCGTGCGTGTGTCACCATCCTGCGCATGGTGGGCGCGTGAGCGGCGCGCGCGGGCCGGCGGACACCCGGGTGCCGGACGGCTACCGGGTCGTGCTCGACCGGCACGCGCGCATCGTCGACCGCGGCGCCGCGCTCGTCGGGGGCGCGCCGCCGCGGCTGGTACACCTGGCCCCGGCCGCGCGGGTACTGCTCACCGGGGGCGGGTTCACGGTTCGCGACGCCACGTCGGCGGCGCTCGCCCGCCGCATGCTCGATGCGGGTCTCGTCCAGCCGGCCCCCGGCCCGCCGCCCACCGCGCCGGCGCCGGCGGACGTCACCGTCGTCGTCCCGGTCAGGGATCGCCCCGCCGGCCTCGCCCGCCTGCTCGCCGCCCTCGCGCCTCGGCCCGCCCGCCCTGCCGACCTGCGGTCGGCGCGGCTCGGCGGCGTGGTCGTCGTCGACGACGGGTCCGCCGATCCGGCGGCGATCCGGGCGGTCGCGGAACGGACCGGCGCCCGGGTGTTGCGCCACCACGCCTCGCGTGGCGCCTCCGCCGCCCGCAACGCCGGCCTCGCCGCGGCCGGCACGCCCTACGTCGCCTTCCTCGACTCCGACGTCGTCCCCGAGCCCGGCTGGCTCGGGCCGCTGCTCGCGGCGTTCGCCGATCCCGCCGTCGCCCTCGCCGCGCCGCGGATCGTCGCGCTCGAGCCGGTCCGCGGCTGGCTCGGCCGTTACGAGGCCGTCCGGTCGTCGCTGGACCTGGGTCCGGACGCGGCCGGGATCGTGCCCCGCAGCCGCGTCGCGTACGTGCCGAGCGCGGCGATGCTCGCGCGCCGCGACGCGCTCCGCGACGCCGGTGGCGCCTTCGACGAGACGATGCACGTGGCGGAGGACGTCGACCTGGTGCTGCGCCTGCACGCGGCGGGCTGGCGGCTGCGCTACGTCCCCGACGCCCGGGTCGCGCACGACCACCGCGCCACCCTGCGCGCCTGGTGGGTGCGCAAGGCGTTCTACGGCACCGGGGCGGCCCCGCTCGCCCTGCGCCACCGCGGGGCCGTCCCGCCGCTGGTGCTCACCCCGTCGTCCGCCGCGGTCGGTGCGCTGCTGCTGGCCGCCCGACCCGGCGCCGCACTCGCGGCCGCACTGGTGGGTGCGGTGGCCGTCGAGCGGCTGGCCCGCCGGCTGACCCGCCTGCGCCGCCCGCGGGCGACGGCGGCCCGCCTCGTCTGTGCGGGAACGTACGGCGCGCTGGCCCAGGCCGCCGACGCGCTCCTGCGTCACCACTGGCCGCTGACCGCGACCGCGTGCGCCGTCTCCCGGCGCGCGCGGCGGACGGTCGCGGGCGTGGCCCTGGTGGAGGGGCTCGTGGACTGGGTGGCTCACCGGCGCCGCGCTCCGGGCGTGCGGCCGAACCCCGCGGAGTACCTGCTCGCCCATCGGCTCGACGACCTCGCCTACGGCACCGGCCTGTGGTGGGGGGCGCTGCGGCACCGCTCGCTCGAGCCGTTGCGACCCGTCCGGCCCGGCGCGGGGTCGTCGCAGCCGCGCCGGGCACGACCGACGACCGTCCGTCCGGGTTAGTCTGAAAGGGTGATAAAGTCGGCGCCACCCAACCGCTGTTGCGGGGCTGTCCGCCCATGGGATCCGCAACTGCGGAAATGCAGGGGGCTCGAACGGTTGATCGGGGCGCGCGCGCTCCGAGGCACCCGGCCGCGGCCGGACCATGGCCTTGCACCGCCCGATGATCGGCGGTGTGATGTGCTGGCCACCACAGGTCGTGTGCGGCACCGGTTGCTGTTCGTGCTCGTTGCCGACGGCGCCGGTCCGGTCCCCGGAAGTCCCGCGCGGCCTGCATCGAGAAGGTCGCGATCGAGAAGTGAGGTTCATCTCATGGCACAGGTCCGGGTCACCGTCGACGGCGTGCAGTACGCCGACGACGTCGAGCCCCGCATGTTGCTGGTCCACTACCTGAGAGAGCGCCTGGGCAAGACAGGGACCCTCGTCGGTTGCGACACCAGCAACTGCGGCGCCTGCACGGTCCACCTGAACGGCCAGGCGGTGAAGTCCTGCTCGGTGCTCGCCGTCCAGGCGGACGGCTCCGAGGTCGCCACCATCGAGGGGCTCGCCCGCGACGGCAAGCTGCACCCGATGCAGGAGGCCTTCCACGAGTGCCACGCCCTGCAGTGCGGGTACTGCACGCCGGGCATGATCATGGCCGCGATCGACCTGCTCGGCGACAACCCCGACCCCGACGAGCAGGCGATCCGCGAGGGCATCGAGGGCAACCTGTGCCGGTGCACGGGCTACCAGAACATCGTTCGTGCGGTGCAGAGCGCGGCTCAGAAGATGAAGCCGGGCGCGCACGCTGACACCCAGGCCACGGCCGGTGTCGCCGGAGGAGGCAACTAGATGACCGCGACCGCCGAACCCACCACAGAGCTCGGCAAGTCCCGCGCCCGCAAGGAGGACGCGCGGCTGATCACCGGCCGGACCCGCTGGACGGACAACTTCACCCCGGCCGGCACCCTGCACCTCGCCGTGGTGCGCTCCCCCGTCTCCCACGCCACGATCACCGGCGTCGACAAGTCGGCCGCCGAGCAGATGCCCGGCGTCGTCGGCGTCTACACCGCCGCCGACCTGGGCGCCGAGGGCATCGGCCTGCCCTGTGCCTGGCCGGTCACGCCGGACATGAAGGCGCCGCAGCGGCCGCCGCTGGCCGTGAACACGGTGCACTTCGCCGGCGAGGGCGTCGCCGTCGTCATCGCCCGCGACGCCGCCACCGCGCGCGACGCCGCCGACGAGGTCGTCGTCGACTACGACGAGCTGCCCCCCGTGCTCGACATGCAGGAGGCGATCAAGGACGGGACCACCCTGGTCCACCCGGAGCAGGGCACCAACATCAACGCCAACTGGGTGTTCGACTCCGGCGAGGCGGGCACCGGCGGCAACGCCACCGAGGCCATCGCCGCCGCGGAGTCCGACCCGGACGCGCTCGTCATCAAGCGCCGGTTCATCCAGCAGCGCCTCATCCCGGCGTTCATGGAGCCGCGGTCGATCGTCGTCGACCCCACCTCCGACCAGATCGTCATCACGACCTCGACCCAGGTGCCGCACATCCTGCGGACCATGACCGCGGTGACTCTCGGCATCTCCGAGAGCAAGATCCGCGTCATCGCCCCCGACGTCGGCGGCGGCTTCGGCGGCAAGATCCACGTCTCGCCGGAGGAGATGCTCTGCGTGCTCGTCGCGCAGAAGCTGGGCAAGCCGGTCAAGCACACCGAGACGCGCTCGGAGTCGCTGCTGGCCGCACACCACGGCCGCGACCAGATCCAGGACATCACCATCGCCGCCCGCAAGGACGGCACGGTCCTCGCCCTGGACGTCAAGCTGCTCGCGGACATGGGCGCCTACCTCGGCCTGGTCACCCCGGGCGTGCCGATCCTCGGCGCGTTCATGTTCAACGCGATCTACAAGTTCCCGGCCTACCGCTTCGACTGCACGAACGTCTTCACCACGAAGACGCTGACCGACGCCTACCGCGGCGCCGGTCGCCCGGAGGCCACGTTCGCGATCGAGCGGATGATGGACGAGCTCGCCAACGAGCTCGGCCGGGACCCGATGGAGCTGCGCGAGCAGAACTGGATCAAGCACGAGGAGTTCCCGTTCACCACGGTGTGCGGGCTGTCCTACGACTCCGGCAACTACGAGGCGGCCACGGCGAAGGCGATGGAGCTCTTCGACTACGCCGGCCTGCGTCGCGAGCAGGAGGAGCGGCGCCGCAACGGCGACAAGGTGCAGCTCGGCATCGGCATCTCGACGTTCACCGAGATGTGCGGCCTCGCGCCGTCGCGGGTGCTGGGCTCGCTGTCCTACGGCGCGGGCGGCTGGGAGAGCGCCAGCGTCCGGATGCTCGCCACCGGCAAGGTGGAGGTCGTCACCGGCTCGTCGGCGCACGGCCAGGGCCACGAGACGGCCTGGAGCCAGATCGCCGCGGACGCCCTCGGCGTGCCGTTCGAGGACATCGAGGTCCTGCACGGCGACACGCAGGTCTCGCCGAAGGGCCTGGACACCTACGGCTCGCGCTCGCTGACCGTCGGCGGCATCGCGCTGGTGAAGGCCGCGGAGAAGGTGGTCGCGAAGGCCAGGAAGATCGCCGCGCACCTGCTCGAGGCGTCCGAGGACGACCTGGAGTTCGCGAACGGCCGGTTCTCGGTCAAGGGCACCGACAAGGGCATGCTGATCCAGGAGGTGGCGTTCGCGACGTTCGCGGCGCACAACTACCCGGAGGGCATCGAGCCCAGCCTGGACGCCGACTACACCTACGACCCGGAGAACTTCTCCTTCCCGCACGGTACGCACCTCGCGGCGATGGAGGTCGACACCGAGACCGGCCGGGTGAAGCTGCGCAAGTACGTCTGCGTCGACGACGTGGGCGTGCCGGTCAACCCGCTGATCGTCGAGGGCCAGGTGCACGGCGGACTGGCGCAGGGCATCGCGCAGGCACTGTTCGAGGAGGCCAACTACGACGAGTCGGGGACGCTCGTCAACGGCACGTTCGTCGACTACACCCTGCCGTCGGCGGCCGACCTGCCGAGCTTCACCACCGACCGCACCGAGACCCCGTCGACGTCCAACCCGCTGGGCGTCAAGGGCGTCGGCGAGGCCGGCACGATCGCCTCCACCCCGGCCATCGTCAACGGCATCATCGACGCGGTCCGTCACCTCGGCGTCAACGAGGTCGAGATGCCGTGCACCCCGCAGCGGGTGTGGCGGGCCATCCAGACCGCGCAGGGCCGTTCCACCCAGGAGACCCCGGTCGACACCCATTCCCCGGGTGCCGGCCTGGGCTCGATCGACCCGAACAACCCCCAGGGGGAGGTCCAGTGATCCCGGCCAAGTTCGACTACGTCCGGCCCTCGACCGTCGAGGAGGCGATCGCGGCGCTGCAGCAGGGCGGCGAGGACGCCAAGATCCTCGCCGGTGGGCAGAGCCTGATCCCGGTGCTCCGGCTGCGCCTGGCGGCCCCGTCGGTGCTGATCGACCTCGGTGCCATCTCCGCGCTCAGGGGGATCCGTGAGGACGGCGACCGGATCGCGATCGGCGCGATGACCCCGTACGCGGACATCGTGCGCGACGAGCTGGTGACCCGGCACGTGGCGCTGCTGGCCCAGGCCACCGAGACGGTGGCCGACCGCCAGGTCCGCCACCGCGGAACGCTGGGCGGCTCGCTCGCCCACGCCGACCCGGCCGGCGACCTGGGCGCCGTCGCGCTGGCGCTGGACGCCGAGCTGGTCATCGCCGGGGCCTCGGGGACCCGCACGGTGGGCGCGTCGGAGTTCTTCGTGGACTACTTCACCACGGCGATCGGCGAGGGCGAGATCCTCACCGAGATCCGGTTCCCGCGCTACACCGGCTGGGGCAGCCACTACGAGAAGTTCAACCGGACGGCGCAGTCGTGGTCGATGGTCGCGATCGCGGCCGCGCTGCGGGTCGAGGGCGGCACCATCGCGGAGGCCAGGGTCGGGCTGACCAACATGGGCACCACCCCGATCCGGGCCACCGGCGTGGAGCAGGCCCTCGTCGGGCAGGCCGCCACCGCGGACGCCGTCCGCGCCGCGGCCGACCGGGTCACCGAGGGCACGGCCGCTCCGAGTGACGCCGACGCCGCCGCGGACTACCGTGAGCATCTGGCCAAGGTGCTCACCGGGCGTGCGGTGCTCGCCGCCGCCGGCTGACGCGCGACGTTTCCACCCGTGGACGCCTGCCCTGGTCATCCGGGGCAGGCGTCCACGGCTTTTCCGCCCCATCGAGGAGACTGACTGATGCAGTTGGAGAACAAGTTCACGATCGACGTCCCGATCGAGAAGGCGTGGGAGGCGTTCAACACGCCCGAGATGGTCGCCCCGTGCTTCCCGGGCGCCACGCTGCAGGAGTACGAGGGTGACTCGTTCACCGGCACCGTCAAGGTCAAGCTCGGGCCGATCTCGCTGACCTACAAGGGCAAGGGCACCTACGTCCAGCGCGACGACGACGCGCACCGGGTGGTCATCGAGGCCAGCGGGCGGGACTCCCGGGGCAACGGCACGGCCAACGCCACCGTGACCGGCTCGATGGTGGCCGACGGCCCGAACTCCACCGCCGTCACGATGGTGACCGACATGACGATCACCGGCCGCCCGGCGCAGTTCGGCCGCGGGGTGATCTCCGACGTCGCCGAGAAGATCATCGGGCAGTTCGCGACGTGCGTGTCGGGGAAGCTCTCGCCGGAGCAGACCTCGGCGCCGGCGGACGGGGGTGGCTCCGGCGCGGGCAGCGGGGGCAGCTCCAACGGGTCCGGTGCGGCCGCCCCCGCAGCTGCCACCGCATCCGCATCGGGCCCCACCCTGTCGTCCACGCCGGCCTCCACGGCCTCGTCCACCGCGACGCGCCCGGCATCGGGCCCGCTGCGCAGCGAGGTCGACGCCATCGACCTGCTCGACACCGCCGGCGCGCCGGTGCTCAAGCGGCTCGCCCCGGTGCTGGGCGGCGGGCTGCTGCTGCTGCTGATCGTGATGCTGATCCGCCGGAGCCGCTCGCACTGACCCGGGATGGCGGGATGCGGGCCGGGCCGGAGAACGCGCTGACCGACGTCGCTGGCCTGCGGGTCGGGCACGCCGAGGTGCCGGGCGGGCTGTCCGGCACGACGGTGGTGCTCGCGCCGCCCGGCGGGGCCGTCGGCGGGGTCGACGTCCGCGGTGCCGCGCCCGGCACCCGCGAGACCGACCTGCTCGATCCGCGCAACACCGTGCCGCGGGTGCACGCCGTGGTGCTCACCGGCGGCAGCGCGTACGGGCTGGCGGCCGTGGACGGCGTCATGGCCTGGCTCGAGGAGCGCGACGTCGGGTTCCCGGTGCCGGGCGGGGTGGTGCCGATCGTGCCCGCCGCCGTGCTGTTCGACCTCGGCCGCTCGGGCTCCTTCACCGCCCGCCCCGACGCCTCGACCGGCGCCGCGGCGTGTGCCGCCGCCGTGGCGGGCCCGGTGGCACGCGGTGGTGTCGGCGCCGGGACGGGGGCGCTGGCGGGCGGGCTCCGCGGCGGGGTCGGCACGGCGAGCGCGGTGCTCGACGACGGGGCGACGG
>DATLGI010000200.1:0-14393 GCA_035540535.1 Pseudonocardia sp. | reverse complement strand
GTCCTTCCCATGACCGGTGACTCCGGTCCACGCTCGCGCGTGCCCGTCCTGCTCGTCCTGATCGGTGCCCTGCTGGCCGTGCTGACGGTCGGGGGGGTGCTGTCCGCCCGCGAGCCCGCACCGGCCGCCGTCGCCCCCGCCGCAGCCCCCAGCGGCCTCGACGAGTTCGTGTTCCGCGCCCAGGAGGCGCTGCGCCGCAACCCGCAGGACGCCCCGCTGTGGGCGGAGCTGGGTGCGGCATACGTCGAGCAGGCCCGCATCTCCGGCGACCCCTCCTACTACGGCCGGGCGCAGGGCGCGCTGGACCGCTCGCTGCAGCTCGAGCCCGAGGGCAACGGCGAGGCGCTCATCGGGCTCGGCCAGCTCGCGAACGCCCGCCACGACTTCGCCGCCGCCCGCGAGCACGGCGAGCGGGCCCGCGAGCTGCGGCCCTACACCGGTGAGGTCTACGGCGTGCTGGTCGACGCCTACACCCAGCTCGGTGACGCGGACGCCGCGTCCGCGGCGGTGCAGCGCATGCTCGACGTCGAACCCGGCCTGGCGGCCTTCAGCCGGGCGTCCTACGACCTGGAGCTGCACGGGCGGGTCGACCAGGCGCGTACCGCGATGGAGCGGGCGCTGGCGAGCGCTCTCTCCGCGGACGACGTCGCCTTCTGCCGCTACCACCTCGGCGAGCTGGCCTGGAACAGCGGCGACGTCGAGGCGGCCGCGACGCACTACGCGGCGGGCCTGGCCGCCCGCGGCGACGACCCGGCGCTGCTGACCGGCACCGCTCGGGTGGCCCACGCGCAGGGCCGCACCGACGAGGCGCTGGCCACCTACCGCAGCGTCACCGCGCGGGTGCCGCTGCCGCAGTACCTGTTGGAGTACGGCGAGCTGCTCGAGGCCGCCGGCCGGTCCGACGAGGCCGCCGAGCAGTACGAGCTCCTCGCGCTGCAGCAGCGGCTCTACGCGGCCGAGGGGTCGACCGACGACCAGGTGGCCGCGCTGATCGCCGCCGACCACGGTGACCCGGCGCAGGCGCTGCGGCTCGCGCAGGCGGAGTGGGACCGGCGGCAGAGCATCTTCAGCGCCGACGCGCTGGCCTGGGCGCTGCACGTCAACGGCCGGCACGCGGAGGCGCTGGAGTACGCGCGGCGGGCGGAGGCGCTCGGCTGGCGCAACGCGACCCACGACTACCACCGCGGCATGATCCTGGCCGCCCTCGGCCGTACCGAGGAGGCGCTCGCGGCGTTGAAGGAGGCGGTGACCGTGAACCCGCACTTCAACCCGCTGCAGGCGCCGCGGGCCCGCGCGACGATCGCCGAGCTGGAGGCGCTGAGTTGAGACGGGTGGCTGCGCGGGGGCTCGTGCTGGTCCTGGTCGTCGTCGCGTACCTGCTCGCCCCGGCGGGTCCGACCGGCCCGGCGCCGGCGCAGGCGCATCCGCTGGGCAACTTCACGGTCAACCACTACGACGGGTTGACGCTGCACCCGGACCGGCTGGACGTCCTCGCGGTGCTCGACACCGCGGAGATCCCGACCTTCCAGCGCCGCGGCGAGGTCGACGCCGACGGCGACGGCCGCTACTCGTCTGTGGAGGCCGCCGCGCACGCCGCCGCGGAGTGCGCCGAGCTGGTCTCCGCCGTCGCGGCGACCGTCGACGGGACCGCGCTGGCGTTCACCGTCGTGCGGGCCGAGGCGGTGTTCCCGCCCGGGGACCAGAACCTGGCGCCGACCACGCGGGTGACCTGCGAGCTGACGGCACCGGCGGACCTTTCCGGCCGGGCGACCCTCGAGTTCCGCGACGCCTTCCGGGAGGACCGGATCGGCTGGCGGGAGATCACGGCGACCGGTGCCGGGCTGCGGTTGGTGGAGTCCGACGTCCCGGCCGCGAGCATCTCCGACGAGCTGCGGGCCTACCCGCCGGACCTGCTGATGAGCCCGCTCGACCAGCGCTCGGCGCGGATCGTGGTGGCGCCGGGCAGCGGGGCGCCGGGCGCGCCGGCGCTGGGGCTGCCCGCCACCGGCATCGGCTGGCTCGACGGCGCGGTCGACGCGGTGGAGGGCGCGCTCGGCGGCCTCGTCGGCAGCGCCGAGCTCACGCCGTGGGTCGGCGCGGCGGCCGTCGGGCTCGCGCTGCTGCTGGGTGCGTCGCACGCCGCGCTGCCCGGGCACGGCAAGACGCTGATCGCGGCCTACCTGGCGGGCCGGGCCGGCACGCGCCGCGACGCCGTCGTCGTCGGGCTAACCGTGACGCTCACGCACACCGGCGGGGTCCTGGTCCTGGGACTGCTGGTCAGCGCCGTCAGCACGTTCGCCCCGGAGGCCGCGATCCGCTGGCTCGGGATCGCCAGCGGGTTGCTGATCCTGGCCATCGGCGGCTGGCTGCTCGTCTCGGCGCTGCGGGCGCGCGCCGTCAGGGCCGGCGCCGCCCACCCCGTCCCGGCGCTGGTGGGGGCCGGTCACGGGCACGGGCACGGACACGGGCACGCGCACGGGCACGCGCTCGGGCACGGCACCGCGGGCCGGGATCGCTTCGGCCGGTCGAGCCTCGTCGGCATGGGCGTCGCGGCCGGGATGGTGCCGAGCCCGACCGCGCTGGTGGTGCTGGTCGCGGCGATCGCGCTGGGCCGCACCTGGTTCGGGGTCGGGCTCGTGCTCGCCTACGGGGTGGGCATGGCCGGGGTGCTGACCGCCGTCGGGTTGCTGCTCGTGATGCTGCGCGACCGGCTCGTGGTCTCGCGCCTGGCCGAACCGGGCCGGGCGCTGCTCGCCCGCGTCACCGCGGTGATGCCGGTGGCCACGGCGCTGCTGGTGATCGTCATCGGGGCGGCGCTCGCGGTGCGCGGGCTCGCCGTCACCGAGCTGTAGCCGTTCCGGAGTCCGACAGGAGGATCGAGTGAGTCGTCTGCGCGTGTCCGCGACCGTACTACTGGTGACCGCCGCGATGGCCGGTTGCGGCGGCCCGGAAGGTGGCCCGGTGTTCGACAACGAGGGCGGCCGGCCGGTGGAGTGCATGGCGCACCAGCAGGAGCCGCCCGGTTCCCGCTACCTGGACACGCAGTCGCCGGAGTTCGACACCGCTGACCTGTTCGCCGTCCTGCGCTACTACACCGCGAACGGCACCAAGCCCTTCTGCGACGGCGCGCCCGCCACGGACGCCGACCGGGCCTGGGCCGAGCTCTACGTCGGCCAGACCGGCGCCCGCGAGCGGGTGTCGACCGTCCTCGGTTGATCCGTCGCCCGCCGAAATCGACGTGGCGCGCCCCGCGGCCGCGGTCGTAGGGTGGCGGCACACGAGAGAGGAGGTGGTCCAGCGTTGAACGGCTATTGGACTCGTGAGGTGGCTGTCCGCTAGCACCACGAGGACACGTCTCCCGACGGCCAGTGGAAGCCGGTGTGGTGCCGGCGCAATTCCAGGCAGTCACCCGTGACCCCCGGGCCCGAGCCCGTCCAGCTCGGTTCACGCACCGACCGTGCGGCCCGGGGGTCACGTACGTCCGCGGTCACTCCGCCGCGGTGCGCTCCAGCCGTCCGACGGCCTGCTCCAGCCGGCGGGCCACGCCGTCCAGCCCGTCGGTCGCCTCCACCGGCAGCAGGTCGGCCACCCGCCGGAACTGCTCGCGGCATGCGGCCACGCGCTCGGTGCGGGCGCCGTCGGCCAACCAGGTCCGGAGCGCGAGGTTGTGCGCGGCGACCACCGCGGCGGCGGTGACCGCGGCGCGCAGGTCCCCGTCCGGGACGTCGGCGAGGCGGCGGCGCAGCCGGCGGGTGAACAGCCGCCGGTACCGGTCGACGCTCGCGATCTCCCGGTCGCGCAGCGCCGGCACCGCGGAGGTGAGGGCGAACCGCCGCCGCGCGGTGGCGGCGTCGTCGAGGTAGAGGTCGAAGACGGTCTCACCGGCCCGCAGGACGACCGAGAGCAGGGGTTCGGTCGGGTGCGCGGTGGCGAAGACCTCCTCGACGCGGGCGAGGCAGCCGTCGTGGTCGGGGGAGACGGCGTCCTCCTTGCCCCGGAAGTAGCGGAAGAACGTGCGGCGCCCCACCCCGGCGGCGGCGGCGATGTCGTCGACGGTCGTGTCGTCGTAACCGCGCTCGGTGAACAGGTCGACCGCGGCGGCGACCAGCTCGCGGCGGATCTCGGCGCGCCCCTCGGCGGACCTGCCCCGCCGAGTGGTGCCGCTGCTCATGGCACGGAGGGTAGCATCACGGTTGCTTAACGGCACGCAGTGCCGTTAAGCTGGGAGAACAGACCCGTCGACGCGAGGGGATCCCGCGGATGAACGCCGATTTCGACAGCTACCGGCTCAGCGAGGAGCACGAGGCGCTGCGTGCTGCCGTCCGCGCGCTCGCCGAGAAGGAGATCGCGCCGTACGCGGCGGAGGTCGACGAGCAGGGTCGGTACCCGGTCGAGGCCCGTGACGCGCTGGTCCGGGCCGGGTTCCACGCCGTGGTCATCCCCGAGGAGTACGGCGGCGAGGGTGCCGACGAGCTCGCCGGCGCCATCGTCATCGAGGAGGTCGCCCGGGTCTGCGCCGCGTCGTCGCTGATCCCGGGCGTGAACGGGCTCGGGCTGACCCCGATCCTGCTCTCGGCGTCGGACGAGCTGAAGAAGCAGGTGCTGCCGTCGATCGCGGCCGGCGAGGCGATGATCAGCTACGCGCTGTCCGAGCGCGAGGCGGGCTCCGACGCGGCGTCGATGAGGACCCGGGCCCGCCGCGACGGCGACACGTGGGTGCTCGACGGCACGAAGGCCTGGATCACCAACGCCGGCGAGTCCACCTGGTACACGGTCATGGCCTCGACGGACCCGGCGCGCAAGGCCAACGGGATCAGCGCGTTCGTCGTGCACGCCGACGACCCGGGCTTCGAGATCGGGCCGAAGGAGCGCAAGCTCGGCATCAACGGCTCGCCGACCCGGGAGATATACTTCACCGACTGCCGCATCCCCGCCGACCGCATGATCGGCGCCGAGGGCACCGGCTTCAAGACCGCGCTGAGGACGCTGGACCACACCCGGCCGACCATCGGCGCGCAGGCCGTCGGCATCGCCCAGGGCGCGCTCGACGTGGCGATCGAGTACGTCAAGGAGCGCAAGCAGTTCGGCTCGCGGATCGCCGACTTCCAGGGTCTGCAGTTCATGCTCGCCGACATGGCGATGAAGGTGGAGGCCGCGCGCCAGCTCGTGTACGTCGCGGCGGCGCGGGCCGAGCGCGGCGAGCCGGACCTCGGCTTCATCTCCTCCGCCGCGAAGTGCCTCGCCTCGGACACCGCGATGGCGGTGACCACCGACGCCGTGCAGCTGCTGGGTGGGGCCGGCTACACCAAGGACTTCCCGGTGGAGCGGATGATGCGCGACGCGAAGATCACGCAGATCTACGAGGGCACGAACCAGATCCAGCGGGTGGTGATGGCGCGCTCGCTGCTCCGGTGACCCGGTCGTGACGACGCCCGTTTCGGCGTGCTCGCGCGCGCGGAGGGGCGCACTCGCGCTCGGAGAGGGGTGCACTCGCGCGCGCGGAGGGGCGCACTCGCGGGTCAGGGCAGGCGGACGGTGACGCGCTCGGCCGCGGCGCGACGGTCGAGCACGGCGGGGTCGGGGTGGCGGCACTGCACCAGCGAGGCACCCGCGGCGAGCACGGCGAGCAGGCCGTCGCGCAACCCGTCGGCGTCCGCCCAGTCGAGCGTGGACAGCACCCGGTCGCCGGGGCCGATCCCGAGCCGGGCGGCGCGCGCCCGGGCGTCGGCCAGCACCTCGGCCACGCTCGCCCCGCACAGGGCGGGTGCGTCCGCCGACACCGGCTCCCACGGCACGAACTCGTCGCCCTGCAGGCGCACCTCCGTCGCGAAGTCGAGCACCCCGGCCGGCAGGCCGGGCACGCCCTTGCCGAACGCGTCCAGGGACAGCGCGACGACACCGCCGGCGGGTTCCGCGGCCAGTGCGAGGTCGAGGCGCCCCGGGTCGCAGAGGACCCACTCGGCCGCGGCGGGCTCGGCGGGGACCTCGCCGCCGCACCACCAGATCGCCAGCAGTACCGCCGCGGTCTGCCAGTGCGCGGGCAGCAGCACCGCGACCGCCGTGCCCGGCTCGACGTCGCACTCGTCGCGCAGCAGGTTCGCGGCCTTCGCGGCCCAGTTCGCCGTGGTCACCCCGGACAGCTCGACCCGTTCGCCGGTGGCGTCGTCGTAGAAGGTGATCAGCGGCCGGGCGGAGCCGGGTTCCAGCAGGGCGGCGGTGAGCGTCACGGATCCCCTTCGGGTGCGGTGCCGGTCAGTCGACGCACGGTACGCCGGACGCGGTGATCGCGGCGTCCGGACGGGTCTCGGCCGGGGCGGGTTCGGGAGGCGGCGCCGGCAGCAGGTCCGGAGCCGGAGCGAAGTCCCTGCCGATCACCACCTCCAGGTGTCCGGGCGCGATCGACCCGTCCTCCTCGACGGTCAACCCGCCGAGCCGGTCCGCCACCGCCTGCGCCGCGTCCTTGTCGCCGGAATGGCGCACCACCGACGTCTGCGCGGCGTCGGCGTTGCCGACCGTGCCGCGCCGGAAACCGGCCTCGCCCAGGACGGCGGCCACCCGGGCGGCGAGACCGGACGTCGGGGTGCCGTTGCCGACGTGCACGATGTAGCGCCCGGCCGGCACCTCCACCGGGGGCGGCGCCGGGGCGGCCACCGGCTCCACCTCGCCCTCGGCGTGCGGTGGTGCCTCGGCGCGGCGCTGCACGAAGTCGCGGACGGCGGACCGGTCGACGAGCACGACGTCGCCGGCGGCGTTGGTTGCGGGCCCCTCGGTGGGGATCGTGACGAACTCGATGTCGCCCGCGGCGAGGCCGGCGGCCTGCCGGGCGAAGGCGAGCAGGTCCCAGCCCTCGTCGATCACCAGCGAGCGCTGCGCCACGTCGACCAGGCCGCCGAGGGCGGCCGGGTCCGTCAGCGTGCCGGCCGAGAGGATCTTGTCGGCGACCGCGGCGAGGAAGGCCTGCTGGCGGCGGATCCGCGACAGGTCGCCGTCGGGCAGCCCGTGGCGCTGGCGGACGAACGCGAGCGCCTCCGCGCCGGCGACGGTCTGCGGGCCCGTCGCGAACCGGGCGCCGGACAGGGCGTCGTCGACCGGGCCGCGCAGGCAGACCTCCACCCCGCCTATCGCGGTGGTCAGCTCGTGGAAGCCGAGCAGGTTGAGCTCGGCGTAGTGGTCGACGGTGACGCCGGTGAGCCGCTGCACCGCCTGCACGAGCGCCGTCCGTCCCGCCTGGGACGACTCGGCCTCGATGCGCGCGCGGTCCCGCATCCCGCCCGCGACGAGACGCTCGGCGACGGCCGCCTTCGTCACCGGGTACGCCGCGTTGATCTTGTCAGGCCCGAGCCCGGGGACGTCGACGTAGGCGTCGCGGGGGATGGAGAACGCCGTGGCCCGGCCCCCGTCCTCGGGCACGTGCAGCAGGATGATCGTGTCCGAGTTCAGCACGCCGGTGTCGGGGCCGCTGTGCAGCCGCGCCAGCACCTCCGGCGGCAGCGGCCTGCCCTGCGCGTCGGTGCGGCTGTCGACGCCGACCAGCAGGATGTGCTGGTCCCCGCCGTCCCCGCCGCCGGTGATGTCCGTGGTCGTGATCCCGGCGGTGACGTCGCGGTAGAGACCCCACGCCGCGCCGGTGAGCAGCAGCACCAGCGCGGACGAGACGACCGAGGCGATCCGCGCCCGCTCGCGCAGCGTGCGCTGCCGCCGGGCGGGCGTCGCCGCCGCCGGCCGGACCGGGCGGGCCGTCGCCGGCGTCCGGCCGGGGGTGCGTTCCCGGGGGCCGGGGACGGTGCGCGACCCCCACCCGTCGCGGGCGTGGCCGGCGTGCGGGCCGCGCCGGGCGCCGACGGACCCGGCGGGCCGGGTCCGCGGGGACGCGCCGGTGGCGGGCGTGCTGCGGGTGTCGACGCCGCGCTCGCGCCCCGAGGGCCCTCGCTCGTCCACGTTCCACCTCGCATCGTCACTGCCGCTCGCGGGCCCCCGCCGCCGGCCGGCTGTCGCCGTTCTAGGGTGCAGCATCGGATCGCGCGCGCACGTCGTGTGGCAGGCGTGTCGCGAGTGACGATCGTGACGGTGGGAACCGATCGGTGACCGGCCGTTGGCGGGCGGGCCGGGAACGGACGAGGGCGGTGCGGTGACCGAGCGGCTGTCGCTGTTGCTGCCCGTCTGGGCCGGCGACCGCGCCGACCATCTCGCCGCGGCGTTCCGCTCCACCGTCGACGAACAGGTCCGCCGGCCCGACCACGTGGTGCTGGTGCGCGACGGCCCGGTGGACACCTCGCTGCAGCGCTGCGTCGACGAGCTCGCCGCCACCGCCCCCGTCCCCGTCGACGTGCTGGCCCTGGACCGCAACCTCGGGCTCGGTTCGGCCCTCGACCTCGGCCTGCAGGCCTGCCGGTACGAGGTCGTCGCCCGCATGGACGCGGACGACGTCAGCCTGCCGCACCGGTTCGCCCGCCAGCTCCCGGTGATCGAGGCGGGCGCCGACATCGTCGGTGCCGGCCTGCTGGAGTTCGTGGCGGACCCCGATGACCCCGCCGACGTCGTCGGTCGGCGCATCCCGCCGACCGATCCCGACGACATCCGTGCCCGCTCCCGCTTCGCCGACCCGTTCAACCACCCGACGGTGGTGTACCGCCGCGGGCTCGTGCAGGCCGTCGGCGGGTACACGGACTTCGCGATGATGGAGGACTACCTGCTCTGGGCCAAGCTCATCGTCGCCGGCGCGCGGGTGGCCAACATCGCCGAGCCACTGGTGAAGTACCGGGTGGGTGCCGGGGCCTACGCCCGCCGCGGCGGGCTGGGGCAGCTGCGGGCCGAGCTGGCGGTGCAGCGCCGCTTCCGCGAGCTCGGCTTCACCAGCCGCGCGCAGTACGCGCGAAACGTGCTGGTGCGCGGCGGGTACCGCCTGGTGCCCGAGGGCGTGCGCCGCCTGGCCTACCGTCGGTACATAGCCGGCTACGGGGAGCGCTGAGCGGCTCGACCTGGGATGTTGGGCGCCCGAACGAGTGCGGCCGCGGGCGATCCCGCGGCCCTGGCCCGGGTGGTGGCCGTGACCGACATCCAACACGACCGGCTCTCGGCCCGCGGTGCCGCCCTGCTCGACGCCGGGCGGGCCGCGCAGGCCGTCGAGGTGCTCCGCCACGCCGTCGCGGCGGGGGAGCCGAACGCCGTGGAGCTGATGGTGCAGGCGCTCGTCGCGATCCGGGACTGGCACACCCTCGCGAGCTGGCTCGGGCCGCTGGTCGAGCAGGGCCACGTGCGGTTCGCGGGTGCGCTCGGAATGGCGCTGGTGGCGCTCGGCGAGCGGGAGCGCGGCGAGGAGACACTGCGTCTCGCCGTGGACTGCGGGGAGCTCGCCGCGGCCAACGACCTCGGCATCCTGCTGCGTGACGAGGGCCGGCTCGGCGAGGCCGTGGACGTCCTCGACCGGGCGGCGACGGCCGGCGACGGGCAGGCCGCGGCGAACCTCGTCGAGGTGCTGCTGGAGTCGGGTGACCTGGTCGGCGCCGGCGAGGCCGCCCAGCGCTACGCCGACCCGGCCCGGCCGGACACGCTCGTCGCGCTGGCCGACGTGCGGGCGGAGCAGGGCCGCCACGACGAGGCCGAGCAGTGCTACCGGCGGGCGTGCGAGCTGCGGGCGCTGCGGGGGCACATCGCCTACGGCGGGTTCCTGCTCGCCGTGCGCGGCGATCTCGCCGGGGCCGAGCGGGAGCTGCGGGCCGCGGCCGAGCGCGGCGAGCCGGGCTGGAGCGGCGCCCTGGGCCGCTTGCTCTTCGACGACGGGCGCGGCGAGGAGGCCCGCCCGTACCTCGAGCACGCCGCAGCCGACGGCGACCCGGACGCCGAGCTGCTGCTGGCCCAGCTCGACGGGATCGACCCGGCCGACGACTGACCACTCGCCGGGTCGGACGGGCACTGCGCTCGCCGATTGCGATCCTCGCAGCCCCGTGCCGCGCTGCGAGGACCACAATCGGCGAGCGCGGCGACGCGAGCCGAGCGCGCAGCCCCGGTCCGCCCGGAACCGGCCGGGCTACGCTGCCCGTCGTGGCGCGCCTCCCCGAGCCGGCATCGGCGGTACGGACCTACGGCGGCGGCGTCGTGGCCGTGACGGTCGTCCGACCGGGGCAGGAGCCCACCCTCCCCGGCCTGCGTGCCGCGCTCGTGGCCGCCGCCGACGGGCGTGCCCCGGTCCGGCTGGTCGTCGGGGACTCCGGCGCGGGCCTCGACCCGCCGCCCGCCGACGGCGGGGCCGACCGGGGGCACCGGCACAACGGCGATCCCGGCGGTAACGGCGGCGCCGGTGTCGAGGTCGTCGCGCTCGGCGAGGACGCCGGGCACGCCGCCGGCGCGAACCGGGTGATCGCCGGACTCGACCCGGCGATCGGTCTCGTCGCGCTGATCCGCCCCGGTGCCCTGCCCGGCCCCGGCGCACTCGCGGTGCTCGTCACCGCCGCGGCGCGGTGGCCACGCGCCGGTGTCCTCGGCAGCTGCCCGGACGCGGTGCCCCGGCGGGGTGTCCGAGCGCTCCGTCGGGCCGAGGGCCGGCCCGCGCCGGACCGTGAGGGCCCCGCAGAACGGCTCGGCGCGGACCTGTTGCTGGCGCGCCGGGCCGCGTTGGACTCCGTCGACGGCTTCGACGCCCGCTACCCCGCGCTCGCCGAGGCCGACCTCGTCGAGCGGATGGTCCGCGCCGGGTGGCTGGCGATCGCCGTGCCGGGCGTCGAGGTACGGTGCGGGCCGCCGCCGGACCCGGCCGCCCGGCGCCGGAACGCCCGGCGCAGGCTCGTCGACCGGCTGCGCGGCCGGATCCGCGCCCGGCCCGGGTCCTGAACCTGCCGAGGGAGGACACCGCGTGCTGCCCGACGTCGAGGCGGTCGTGCTGGTCGGCGGCCGGGGCACCCGGCTGCGGCCGCTGACCCTGTCGGCGCCGAAGCCGATGCTCCCGACCGCCGGTGTGCCGTTCCTGGCGCACCTGCTCTCCCGGATCCGGGCGGCGGGGGTTCGCCGGATCGTGCTCGGCACCTCCTACCTGGCCGAGACGTTCGCCGCGCACTTCGGGGACGGCTCGACACTGGGCTGCGAGCTCGTGTACGTGGTCGAGGACACCCCGCTCGGCACCGGCGGCGGCATCCGCAACGTCGCCGGGCACCTCACCGCCGAGGACGTGCTGGTGTTCAACGGCGACGTGCTGGCCGGCACCGACGTCGGCGCGGTGGTCGCGACCCACCGCCGCACCGCCGCCGACGTCACCCTGCATCTGGTGCGGGTCGCCGACCCCCGGCGCTTCGGCTGCGTGCCCACCGACGCCGCCGGGCGCGTCGAGGCGTTCCTGGAGAAGTCCGACGACCCGCCCACCGACCAGATCAATGCCGGCTGCTACGTCTTCCGCCGCGAGGTGATCGACGCGATCCCGGCGCGGCGGCCGGTGTCGGTGGAGCGCGAGACGTTTCCCGGGCTGCTCGCGGGCGGCGCGCGGATCACCGGGCACGTCGACGACGCGTACTGGCGCGACATGGGCACGCCGGCCGACCTGGTGCGCGGCTCGGCGGACCTGGTGCGCGGCCTCGCCCCGTCCGCGGCGCTGCCCGGGCCCACCGGCCCGGCGCTGCTGCTCGAGGGCGCCGACGTGGCGGCCGACGCCGTGGTCGAGGGGGGCTCGACGGTGGGGCACGGCGCGCGGGTCGGGCCCGCGGCCCGGGTGGTCGGCTCGATGCTGTTCGACGGCGCGGTGGTGGAGGCGGGCGCGGTGGTGGTGGACGCCGTCGTCGGCGCCGGCGCGCGGGTCGGTGTCCGGGCGAGCGTGCGCGACGCCGTGGTCGGCGACCGGGCGGTGGTCGGTGCCGGCTGCGAGCTGGCCGCCGGGGTGCGGGTCTGGCCGGACGTGGTCCTGCCGGCGGGTGGTATCCGCTTCTCCCCCGATGAGTAGCGGGGCCCGATGAGCAGCGGGCTCGCGCGCGAGTGGCGCCCGCCGTTCCGGCTCGACCTGCCGGGCGTGCTCGCCCCGCTGCGCCGCGGCCGCGGGGACCCGACCTGGCACGGCGGCGGCCTCGGGGCCGCAGATGCGGCGATCTGGCGGACCGGCACCACCCCCGACGGCCCGGCGACGTTGCGGCTGTGCCGCCGCGCCGACGGCACGGTGCTCGCCGACGCCTGGGGCGCCGGGGCGGCGTGGACGCTCGACGGCCTGCCCGCCCTGCTCGGCGCGGACGACCGGCCCGAGGGCTTCGTCGCCCACCACCCGCTCGTCGCCGACGCCGCCCGGCGCCTGCCGGGCGTCCGCTTCGGCGCGACCCGGCGGGTCTGGGACGTGCTCGTCCCGGCGATCCTGGAGCAGAAGGTCACCGGCGTGGAGGCGCGGCGGTCGTGGCGCGAGCTGTGCCGGCGGTTCGGGCAGGCGCCCCCCGGCCCGGCGCCCGAGGGCATGCGGATCCCGCCGACGCCCGCGCAGGTCCGCGCGATCCCGGACTGGGAGTGGCACCGCGCCGGCGTCGACCTCGCGCGGCGCCGGGCGATCCTCGGCTGTGCCGCCGTGGCGCACCGGCTGGAGGCGGCGTGCGAGCTGGGCGGCGAGGACGGGCGGATCCTGCTGCGGCGGGTGCCCGGGATCGGGGTGTGGACCGCCGCCGAGGTCGCGCAGCGGGCCTGGGCCGACCCGGACGCGGTGAGCTTCGGCGACTTCCACATTCCGACGCTGGTCGGTTGGGCGCTGGTCGGCCGCCCGCTCGACGACGCGGGGATGCTCGCCGTGCTCGCCCCGTACTCGCCGCAGCGGGCGCGGGCGGTGCGCTACGTCGAGCTGTCGGGGTTCCGCCGCCCGCGGTTCGGCCCGCGGTTCTCCCCGCGCGACCACCGCGCGATCTGAAGCCGCGGGGTTGCCGGCAGGATGTCCTCGCCGACACCGGACCGACACGAATCCGCCCCGTCGACCTCCCGGCGGCCCCGGCGCGGGCGGTAGCGTCTCCGTGGTGACCGTCATCCGTACCGTCGAGCAGCTGGAGGCGCTCTACGACGCGCCGGTGCCGACCGCGCTGCGCAAGGAGGTCGACCACCTCACCCCGCTGCACGCCGCGTACGTCGAGGCCTCGCCGTTCCTCCTGATCGCGACGTGCGGCCCGGAGGGGGCCGACTGCTCCCCGCGCGGCGACGCGCCCGGCTTCGTGCGGGTCGCCGACGAGCGCACCCTGCTGATCCCCGACCGCCGCGGCAACAACCGGCTCGACTCCCTGCGCAACATCGTGCACGACCCGCGCGTCGGGTTGCTGTTCCTGGTGCCCGGGATCGCCGTCACGCTGCGGGTCAACGGCACCGCCGAGCTGTCCGTCGACGAGGAGCTGCGCACCGGCTGCGCGGTCCGCGGCGCGCTGCCGACGACGGTGCTCGTCGTGCGGACCACCGCCGTCTACACCCAGTGCCCGAAGGCCCTGGTCCGCTCGCACCTGTGGGATCCCGCCCGGCACCGCGACGCCGCCGAGCTCCCTTCGGTCGGCCAGATCATGGAGCTCGTCACGCGGGGCGAGCTCGACGGCGCCGAGTACGACCGTGCCTACCCCGAACGGCTCCGGCTGACGATGTACTGACGGCACGTAGGCTCACCGCCGTGAAGGTCACCGTTCTCGTCGGCGGGGTCGGCGGCGCGCGCTTCCTGGTCGGGCTGAAGGCGGCGCTGGGGCCCGGGCACGAGATCACCGCCGTGGTCAACGTCGGGGACGACATCTGGCTGCACGGCCTGCGGATCTGTCCCGACCTCGACACCTGCATGTACACCCTCGGCGGCGGCATCGACCCCGAGCGCGGCTGGGGCCGGGCCGGCGAGAGCTGGGCGGTGCGCGACGAGCTGGCCGCCTACGGCGCGGACCCGGACTGGTTCGGACTCGGCGACCGCGACGTCGCCACGCACCTCGTGCGCACCCGGATGCTGCGCGCGGGCTTCCCGCTCTCGGACGTCACCGAGGCGCTGTGCCACCGCTGGCGCCCGGGGGTGCGGCTGCTGCCGGCGAGCGACGACCGGGTGGAGACCCACGTCGTCGTCGACGACCCCGACACCGGCCCGCAGGCGCGCCGGGCGATCCACTTCCAGGAGTGGTGGGTCCGCCACCGCGGCCAGCTGCCGGCGCGCCGGTTCGCCGCGGTCGGCGCCGAGCAGGCGCGGCTGCTGCCCGCCGCGCGCGAGGCGATCACCGGCGCCGACGCGGTGCTGCTCGCCCCGTCCAACCCGGTGGTCAGCATCGGCGCGCTGCTGGAGGTGCCCGGCCTGCGGGCGGCGCTGTCGGCCACGCCCGCGAAGGTCGTGGGCCTGTCGCCGATCGTCGGCGGGCGCCCGCTGCGCGGGATGGCCGACACCTGCCTGGCCGCGATCGGCGTGGACACCTCCGCCGAGGGGGTCGGGCGCTTCTACG
>DATLGI010000199.1:0-9564 GCA_035540535.1 Pseudonocardia sp. | reverse complement strand
GTGCAGGGCCGTGCGCAGGGCCGCCGCGGCGGCGGGGGAGAGGTGGGGCCGCACCGGGGGATCCTCGCGGATCGCCCGAGCCCCGGCCCGCCGCGGGGTGTCCCGGACGTCCGCCGGAACCGAACCCCTCGCGGGCTAGGCTCTCGGAACGACGCGCGACGCGAGGAGGAACCGTGCCCCGAGGATCGGCGCTCCGTCTCAGCCAGGACCCGGAGGCCGACGCGCTGCTCGACCGCGACCCGCTGGCCCTGATGATCGGCATGCTGCTCGACCAGCAGGTGCCGATGGAGCACGCGTTCTGGGCGCCGTCCGAGCTGGCCCGGCGGCTCGGCCGGGACCACCTCGACGCCCACGAGCTGGCCGAGTACGACGCCGAGGCCCTGGTCGAGCTGTTCGCGACCCCGCGTGCGCTGCACCGGTACCCGAAGTCCATGGCCGGGCGCGTGCAGGCGCTGGCCAGGGCGCTGGTCGAGCGGTACGACGGGGACGTCACGGGCGTCTGGCGGGATGTGTCGGACGGGCCGGAGCTGCTGCGCCGGCTGAAGGCGCTGCCGGGGTTCGGGCCGCAGAAGGCGCAGATCTTCACCGCGCTGCTGGGCAAGCAGCGCGGGGTCACTCCACCGGGCTGGCGCGAGGCCGCCGGCGGGTACGGCGAGGAGGGCGTGCACCGGTCGGTCGCCGACGTCGTCGACGCCGACTCGCTGCGCCGGGTGCGGGCCACCAAGCAGGAGCAGAAGGCGCAGGCCAGGGCCGCGGCTTCCGGGTCGCGCTAGCATCGCGAGCGTGCACCAGGTCCCCTCCGCGCTGCGCGGCACCCGCGTGATCGATCCGGACCAGGTGTGCGATGCCACGGCCGTGCTCGCGCACGGTGGCGAGGTCACCCACGCCGCCGGGGTGCTCGACGCGCTGGGCGAGGTCAACCGGCTCTCGATCCTGCTCGCGCTGCACCACGCCGGGGACCTGTGCGTCTCCGACCTCGCCTTCGTCGTGGGCATGAGCGACAGCGCCGTGTCCCACGCGCTGCGGCTGCTGCGGGCGCACGGCATGGTCACGGCGAACCGGGAGGGTCGCCTGGTGCGGTACCGGGTCACCGGGGAGCTCACCCGCCGGGTGCTCGACGTCGTCTCCGACGGTGTCGTGGGGGACACGGCCCTGCACGCACACAGTGCCTCACCGGAGCACGCGAGCGGCTGACGCACCGGCCCGTCCGTCGAGTATTGAGCACCTGTTCATCCTTGCAGGCGAGCCCCGGGCGCGCGTACGTTCCCTCGCACGGGACCGCGCGGGAGGAGGGCACATGCACATCGCCGAGGGTTACCTGCCGCCGCTGCACGCCGCGGCGTGGACCGTCGCCGCCGCGCCGTTCGTCGTGCACGGGGCGCGCGCGGTCGTGCGCCGGGTCCGTGAGGACCCGGACTCGCGCCTGCTGCTCGGCGCGGCCGGCGCGTTCGCATTCGTCCTGTCGGCGCTGAAGATCCCGTCGGTCACGGGATCGAGCTCGCATCCCACCGGCACGGGCCTGGGCGCGATCCTGTTCCGACCACCCGTGATGGCCCTTCTCGGCACGATCGTGCTCACCTTCCAGGCGCTGCTGCTCGCCCACGGCGGCATCACCACGCTGGGGGCGAACGCCTTCTCCCTCGCAATCGTGGGACCGTGGGTCGCCTACGGCGTCTTCGTGCTGGTCCGCCGGCTCGGCGGCGGCCTGTCCGTGGGCGTGTTCCTCGCCGCGTCGCTGGCCGACCTCGCCACCTACTCGACGACCGCGGCGCAGCTCGCCCTCGCCTATCCCGACGCCGCCTCGGGGGTGCCGGGCGCGCTGGTGAAGTTCGGCTCGATCTTCGCCCTCACCCAGATCCCGCTCGCGATCAGCGAGGGCATGCTCACCGTCCTCGTCGTCCGGCTGCTCGTGCGGGTCGGCCCCGACGACCTGCGCCGGCTGGGCGTGCTGCGCCCCGCGCCCGCCGCCCCCGCCCGTCAGGAGGCGTGAGGTGTCCGCCGACCCGCGCTTCGGCGTGGTGAACGGGCTGCTGGTGCTCGCCGTCCTGGTGCTGGCCGCGGTGCCGCTGGTCTTCGTCGGCAGCGCCACGGAGTTCGGCGGCGCCGACGGCGTGGCCGCGGAGACGATCGAGACGGACAACCCGGAGTTCGAGCCGTGGGCGGACCCGCTGTTCGAACCCGAGGCGGAGACGGCGTCCGGGCTGTTCGCGCTGCAGGCCGCGATCGGCGCCGGCGTGCTGGGCTACGTGTTCGGGGTCGTGCGCACCCGCCGGCGGCTCCCGGAGGCTCGACGGGGCGGTTCGGCGGACGTCGAACGTCTGCAGGGTGACCGTGCCGACACCACCCCGGCCGGCGCCCGGCCGGCGGACGGCGACACCTAGTGCACGCCCTCGACGCCCAGGCGTACACGAACCCCTGGCGCGCCCGACACCCCGCGGAGAAGGCCGCGCTGGCGTTCGGGCTGGTGGTCTGCGCGCTGGTGCTGCCGCCGTGGCCGGGCGCGGTGGTGGTCGGCGGGGTCGCCCTGGTGCTGCTCACCGGGCCCGCCGGGCTGACCCCGCGGCAGGTGCTGCGCGCGGTGCGGGTGCCGCTGGTGTTCGTCGCGGTGGGGTCGCTGCCGCTGCTCGTCGCGGTGGGCGGCGACCCGCCGGTGCGCTGGGACCCGACCGGCCCGGTGCTCGCGGCCGAGCTCGCGGGGCGGGCCACCGCCGCGCTGCTGTGCCTGATCCTGTTCGCCGCCACCACCCCGCTCGCCGACGCCCTGCCCCGGCTGAACCGGATCGGGGTCCCGCCCGCCGTCACCGAGATCGCCGCCTTGATCTACCGGCTGGTGTTCCTGCTGCTCGGCACGCTCGCCGCGGTGCGCGAGGCGCAGGCCGGCCGGCTCGGCTTCCGCACCTGGCGCACCACCTACCGCTCCGTCGCCTGCCAGGCCGGCGCCGTGTTCACCCGGTCGTTCGGCCGCGCCCGCGCCTGGGAGCAGGGGCTGGCGCTGCGCGGGTACACCGGCTCGCTGCGGGTGCAGGTGGCCGAACGGGCGGTGTCGCGGCGGTTCCTCGCCGGGACCGCGGCGCTGCTCGCCGGCGTCGTGGTCACCACGCTGCTGCTCCGGGGGGCGTTGCCGTGACCCCGGTCCTCGCCGCCGACGCGCTGCAGTTCGGCTACGAGCCCGGCCGGCCGGTGCTGGCCGGCGCCGACCTCGCCGTGCACGCGGGCCGCCGGCTCGCGGTGCTGGGACCGAACGGTGGCGGCAAGACCACCCTGTTCCGGTTGCTGGCCGGGGCGCTGGCCCCCGACGGCGGCGAGGTGCGCCTCGACGGCCGGCCGGTCCGGCGCACCCGCCGCGGGCTCACGGCGCTGCGCAGCGAGGTGCAGCTCGTGTTGCAGGACCCCGACGACCAGCTCTTCGCCGCCGACGTGTACCAGGACGTCTCGTTCGGGCCGGTCAACCTCGGGCTGCCCGCATCCGAGGTGGCCGCCCGGGTCGGGGCCGCGCTGGCGGCGCTGGGGATCTCGGACCTCGCCGACCGGCCCACCCACCTGCTGTCGTTCGGGCAGAAGAAGCGCGTCGCGATCGCGGGCGCGGTCGCGATGCGGCCGCGGGTCCTGGTCCTCGACGAGCCCACCGCGGGGTTGGACCCGGCCGGGGTGGAGGAGTTGCTGCACACGCTGGCCGAGCTGCACGCCGGTGGCACGACGCCGGTGCTGTCCACCCACGACGTGGACCTCGCCTACCGCTGGGCCGACGAGGTGGCCGTCGTCGCCCGGGGCCGGGTCCGGACCGGTCCGACCGACGCGGTGCTCGGCGACGCGGCACTGCTGCGCTCGGCCCGGCTCGGTCCGGCGTGGGCCCCGGCCGTGCACCGGCTGCTCGACGGCGACCCCCTCGCCGACGGCGCCGGCCCGCGTACGGCCGCGGCGCTCACCGAGCTGCTCGACGCGCGCGCCACTGCGGTGCAGACCACGTCGCGGCTCGGCGGCGCGGTGCCGCCGTGAGTGGCACGATGGGCTGCGGGTAGCCGTCCACCAGGCCGGTGCCGCGCCGCCGGACCGGCGGTGACCTGCGTCGGAGGAGTAGCCGTGGACGCGCGCCGGACGGACACCCCGGTCCTGATCACGGACGCCCAGCGTTCCTACGAGGACGATCTCGTCACCCGCAAGCGCCGCTACGCGGTGATGATGTCGATGCGCGTGCCGTTCATGGTGCTGGCGCTGGTCTTCTACCAGATCCCCTGGCTGGCGGTGAGCCTGCTCGTGCTGTCGATCCCGCTGCCCTGGATGGCCGTGCTCATCGCGAACGACCGCCTGCCGATCAAGCGCGAGGAGCCGAACCGCTACCGCGGCGACCGCCGCGAGCTCGAGGCCCGCGAGCACCCGGTCATCGAGGGGTAGGCGTTCCCGACCAGCCGCCGCGCGCGGGGCCAGGCGGCGCAGATCCCGAACCGTGAGATCCGCGGGCGGCGGGCGGCTGTGCCGGGTCCGCGACCGGGCGCCCGCCGACGGTCCCGACCGCCGCGGCCGCGGCGGTGCACCCGGCCGCGAGGGCCCGTTCGGGCGCCGCCCCGCGCAACCGGGCCAGCACGAGGCCGGCGTCGAATGCGTCACCGGCGCCGGTCGGGTCGACGACCGTCGCCGGCACCGCCGGTACCTCCCACCGGCCGGTCCGGTCGACCCAGGCGGCGCCGGCGGGCCCGCGGGTGACGGCGACGGCACCGGCGCGGTCCAGCAGGGCCACCGCGGCCGCGGGGTCGGCGGAGCCGGTGAGCGCGTGCAGCTCGGCCGCGTTCGGCAGCAGCAGGTCGACCGGACCCCACGCGGACGGCACGGAGGTGCCCTGCGGGTCGACGGAGGTCGAGACCCCGGTGGCGCGGGCCGCTTCCAGGGCCGCGAGGCCGGCGGCCCGCGAGCCCGGGTCGGCCAGCAGGTAGCCGGACACGTGCAGGTGGTCCGCCTCGTCGAGCAGTCCCGCCGGCAGGTCGGACGGCCGCAGGAGCGCGGCCGCACCGCGGTCGGAGTACATCGTGCGATCCCGGCCCGACCCGGAGCCGGCGAGCACGACGACGACGGTGCAGGTCGGCGCGTCCGGGTCGACGGCGAGTCGGGTGCGCACCCCGGCGGTCCGCAGCCGCGCCTGCGCCGTGCGGCCCGCGTCGTCGTCGCCGACCCGGGCGACGAGCGTGGCCGTGGCACCGAGGTGCGCGAGCCAGGCAGCGGTGTTGGCCCCCGCGCCACCGGGCCCGCGCCGGATCCGGGCGGCCGTGTCGCCACCGGGTGCCGGCGGCCCGGCAGGCTCCACCCGGACGTCGACGGCCACGTCCCCGACCACGACGACGTGCGGGGCGCTCACTTGCCGCCGCCGGCCAGCGCGACCGCGACGCGCGCCGCCAGCTCCGCGTTCCCGCGCACCAGGGCCAGGTTCGTCACGAGGCTTGCCCCGGCGCTGCCGGTGTGGAAGTGCTCCAGCAGCACCGGTGTGACGTCCTTGCCTCGCACGTCGCCGGCGGCCACCAGCGCCAGGCCCTCGTCGAGCAGCCGGTCGTGCAGCGCGGCGTCGAGCTCCGCCTCGGCGGGCACCGGCTGGGCGAGCACCATCCCGGACACCGCGCCGAGTGCCCGGTGCGCCCGCCAGGCGGCGGCCGCCCGTGCGGGCGTGTCCACCCGCCACGGCGCGGGGAAACCCGAGTCGCGCCGGTAGAAGCCGGGGAACGCATCGGTGCCGTAGCCGAGCACCGGCACCGAGTGCGTCTCCAGCACCTCCAGCGTCGCGCCGACGTCGAGGATCGACTTCACCCCCGAGCACACGACGAGCACCCCGAGCCGGGCCAGCGCCGCCAGGTCCGCGGAGACGTCCCAGCTGTCCCGAGCGTCGCCGGGCCGGTGCTCGGGCCCGCAGCCGATCCTCCGGTGCACCCCGCCGAGCCCGCCGGTCGCGAACAGCGTCACGCCGGCCGCGGCCGCCAGGGCGGCGGTGGCGGCGACCGTCGTGGCGCCGTCGATACCGAGCCCGGCGGCGACGCCGAGATCCCGTGCCGAGAGCTTCGCCATGCCGCCCGCGCACACCCGGTCCAGGCCGGCGGCGTCCAGGCCGATCCGGGCCGCACCGTCGAGGACGGCGACGGTCGCGGGGACGGCGCCGTGGGCGCGCACGGCCGCCTCCAGCGCGTCCGCCGCGGACCGGCCCACGGGCGCGGGCAGGCCGTGCGCCAGCAGCGTGGACTCCAGGGCGACGACGGGGGCGCCGGCGCGCACGGCGTCGGCGACCTCGGGGGAGGGCAGGACCTGAGCGGCCGCGGACGGCACGGGCGTCGACACGTGCGGCATCATGGGGGACATGGCCACCCAGGTGCTGCCCGACGTCGACACCCGCCCGGAGGGCACCGACACCACGGGCGACGACGACCCGAAGATGTTCCACTACGTGCGCAAGGCGAAGATCGCCGAGAGCGCCGTCCTCGGGAACATGGTGGTGGCGTTGTGCGGGGAGACGTTCCCCGTCACGCGCTCGCCCAAGCCGGGCGCGCCCGTCTGCCCGGACTGCAAGAAGATCTACGAGTCGATGCCGAAGGGCGGCGGCGGCTGAGCCGCCCCGCTGCGCCGACACCGGCGCGCGGTGATACTGGGTCCGTGCACCTGACGTCCCGCCGCCCGCGGCCGCTCGCCCGCGCCGCCGTGCGCGGCTGGCTCTACGACCGCCTGGTGTCCGGGCTCACCGCCGGCTGGTACCGCGAGGTGCTCCGGCGGCTGCCGGAGCGCGCGCACGTCCTGGACGTCGGGATCGGCACGGGCGGGGCCGTCGCCCGCTGCGCGGACCTGGTGCGTGCCAAGGACCTGCGGATCACCGGCGTCGACATCGACCCCGACTACATCCACCGGTGCCGCCAGGGCGTCGCGCGGGCGGGCCTGGACGACCGCGTGACGCCGTGGCTCGCCTCGGTGTACGACCACCGCGGCGGCCCCTACGACGCCGTGTACTTCAGCGCCAGCCTCATGCTGCTGCCCGATCCCGTCGCGGCGATCACCTGGGTGTCCGGCCAGCTCGCACCCGGCGGGCGGTTGTTCTTCACCCAGACCTTCGAGCACCGCCGCTCCGTGCTGGCCGAGAAGATCAAGCCGATGATCCACCACGTCACCACGATCCACTTCGGCCGCGTGACCTACGAGGACGACTTCCGCCGGGTCCTCGACGAGGCCGGGGTGGACCTGGTGGAGCTCGCGGTGCTGCCCGGAACGCGGTCGGCGGGCGGGACGCGGCAGCGCTCCTACTGGCTCGCGGTCGGCCGGGTGCAGGACGGCGAGCGGCGCGACGACGGCGCCGACCGGGCCGCCTGACCCGGCTCAGCCGGCCCCGGCCAGGAACGCGTCCACCACCGGGGCGAGTTCGCGGGCCTCGGTGAGCAGCGCGAGGTGCCCGCCCCGGTAGACGTGCAGCGTCGCGTTCGGGATGCACCGGTGCATGATCCGGGCGTTGACCAGCGGCACGATCGGGTCGTCGTCGCCGGCGACGATGAGCGTCGGCTGCCGGATCAGCCTCAGCGCGGGCAGGCTGCTCCAGCCCGCGCCGGCGAGCAGCTGGTAGTAGTAGCCCCGCCGCGGGCCCCTGCGCGTGTACGCGTGCAGCACCTCGGCGGCCCGTTCCGGATGGGTGCGCATGGTGCCGCCGTAGATCTCCCCGGCGATCCGGCGGGCATACGCGGGGTCGCGGTGCCGGCGCGGGGTGAGCATCCTCGCCAGCACGTTCGGCCGCGCCGGCACCATCAGCGAGCCGGTGCCGGTGGCGGCGAGGACGAGCCGGCGGCACTGCCGGCGGCGGGCCACCGCGAACTGCTGGGCGAGGCCACCGCCCCAGGAGAAGCCGACGACGTCCACCTGCCGGTGCCCGAGGGCGGCGACCAGCTCGCCGACGACGGGCGCGAACGTCGACATGTGGTACGGCACGACGGGCAGCGGTGACCCCCCGATGCCGGGAACGTCGAACCGGATCACCTCGAGGTCCGCCGGCAGCTGGTCGACGAACGGCTGGAGCAGCTCCAGGCTCGCGCCGATGCCGTTGAGCAGCAGCAACGGGGTGCGGTCCGACCCGGGCCCGGCGGGCCTGCGCACCGACACCCGCAGGCGCCGGCGGCGGACGGTGGTCTCGAAGGTGTCGGTGGCGCCGGTCGCCGTCATCGGGCCACCACGGCCGTGCCCGGCGTCGCGACGTGGTCGCGCGCGGCCGACCCGTGGCCCGGTCCAGCTGCACCGCCCGGCGCGGCAGCCCGTTCCGGCGTCCACGCCGGGTGGGCGTGGCGCCGGTCCTTCGGATTGCGGCTCCGGTCCGAGCTGCCGTCGGGGTGTTCCGCCACAGTCGTCTCCTCACCTGCGCCGGGGAGGCGCCTCGTCAGCCGCGTTCAGGGTGCCGCGCCGGCGGCCCCGCCGCAGCACGGTCGGTCGCCCGGGGCGTGGGCGCCCCGCTGTGCCGGGTGACGTCGGGCACCGCGGCGGCCCTCGCACCCCCGGTGCCGCCCGGCCCCGGCCGGGCCGCCATCCGCTGCAGGCGGCGCAGCCGTCGCTCGCGCCGGCTCGGGCGGGCCGGCCACACCTCGTCCACGGCGTTGTTCAACTCGGCACCCAGGATGATCGCGAATCCGAGCAGGAACGCGACCAGCAGGAAGGCGATCGGAGTGGCGAGCGCGCCATAGGTGTAACCGGTGCTGGTCACGAGCAGGATGTAGAAGCGCAGTCCGGACGCGGACGCGAAGAACACCAGCATGGCCAGCAGCGCGCCGGGCAGCAGCCGCCGCCACGGCAGGCTGTGCGGCAGCGACACCTTGTAGAGCGCGGTCACCACCAGGGCCAGCACCAGCCCGGTGGCCGGGTAGTAGAAGCCGGCCACGGCCGACGTGACGGCGGGCCGCCACTGCCCCGGCAGGACCTGCGGGAGCAGCTCCGGCCCCAGCACGACCAGCGGCAGCGTGACCACCGCCACGGCGAGCCCAACCACGTAGATCAACAGGGAGACGATCCGCTGCCACACCGGGTGGCGGACGAGCTTCTGGCCGTGCGCGTGCGTGATCGAGTCCACGAGCGAGGCCGTGGCCGACGAGCCGGCGAACAGCGCGAGCAGGAATCCGACGGAGACGATGTCCGCGCGCCCCGCGGTCAGGACGTCGGCCGCCGTCGGGGCGATGATCTGGTCCACCACCTCCGGGGTGAACACCTGCCGCGAGAACGAGATGATGCTCTGCTGCACGTCGGCCGCCGTGGAGGGTCCGAACCAGACGTCGACGTAGCCGAGCAGCCCGAGCAGGCCGAGGAACAGCGGCGGCAGCGACAGCGTCTGCCAGAACGCCGCCTGCGCCGAGTGCGAGAAGACGTCGTCGTCCCACGACTTCACTAGCGTGCGTCCGACGACGCGACGCACCTGGCGCCCCCGGGGCGCGGCCGGCGTCCCGGGGTCGGCGGATGCGGGGCCGCCGGGCGCGGGCTCGTCGGTGCTCATCGCCGTCCAGGATGGACCACGCGGGCGGGTGGGGTGCGGTGTGGCGCGCCGGTCGGTGCCCGGCCGGGCACCGACCGGCGCGCCAC
>DATLGI010000198.1:0-15662 GCA_035540535.1 Pseudonocardia sp. | reverse complement strand
GTCCGGGCCGCCCGGGGGGTGCGCCAGGCCGGTCCAGGCGAGGTCCATCAGGTACTCCGTGGCCTCGGCGCTGCTGATCGGCTCGCCGTCGCCCCAGCACCGCCACACCGCCAGCCGCTCGCACGCCCCGACGATGGCCTGCGCCCAGCCGGTGAGCCGGCGCGGTTCGGTGTCCGGGGCCTGCGCGGCGAGCAGGGTGGCGATGAACTCCGTCTGCTGGCGGCGCACCGCCTCCAGCGCCTCGCTCGCGACGCCCGCCTCCGAGTACAGCAGCGTCCAGGCCGGCCCCTGCGCGTCGAGGAAGTCGAAGAACGCGCGCGTGCCGCGGCGGAGCATCTCCTCGGGAGTGTCGGCGGATCCGGCGGCCGCGGCGACGGCCGCCAGCAGCTCCGCCCGTGCCCGCGCGATGCAGGCCAGCAGCAACCCCTCCTTGGAACCGAAGTGGGTGTAGAGAACGGGCTTGGTGACGCCGATCCGCTCCGCGACCTGGTCCATCGAGGCCGAGCCGAAGCCGCGCTCGGTGAACACCGCGACGGCGGCGTCGAGGATCTGCTGCTCGCGCTCGCGGCGGCTCATCCGGGGGCGGGGGACGGGGGGCGGCACGAGCCGACCCTACCGCGAGTAACTTGCCCGTGGTAGGTTACCGCCGGTAACAGCGCCGGGAGCGGGGGAGAGTCATGGAGGAGAGCGTCGACATCGCGATCGTCGGGAGCGGATTCAGCGGACTCGGCGCCGCGATCCGCCTGACGCAGGCCGGCCGGCACGACTTCGTCGTCCTGGAGAAGAGCGACGCGATCGGCGGCACCTGGCGCGACAACACCTATCCCGGCTGCGCGTGCGACGTGCAGTCGCACCTGTACTCGTACTCGTTCGCGCCCAACCCGAACTGGAGCCGCCTGTTCGCCACCCAGCCGGAGATCCGCGGGTACCTCGAGGACCTCACCGACCGCTACCACCTGCGGGACCGGATCCGGTTGAACACCACCGTCATCGGCGCCGAGTGGGACGGCCGCGGCTGGGCCGTCCGCACCGCCGACGGCGGCACCATCCGCGCCCGGGTCGTCGTGTGGGGCACCGGGGCGTTGCACGAGCCGTGGATCCCCGAGATCGAGGGCCTCGACCGGTTCGCCGGTCCCGCCTTCCACTCCGCCCGGTGGGACCACGCCGCCGACCTGCGCGGCCGGCGCGTCGCCGTGGTCGGTACCGGGGCGAGCGCCATCCAGTTCGTGCCCGCCATCGCGCCGGAGGTCGGAAGACTCACCCTGTTCCAGCGCACCGCGCCCTGGGTGCTGCCCAAGCCCGACCGCCAGGTCCCCCGATCGCTGCGCCGGCTCTACCGGCTCCTGCCGCCGCTGCAGAAGCTGCAGCGCGCCGTCGCCTACGCCCGCAACGAGATGCTGGTCGGCGGGTTCCTGCGGCCGAAGCGGATGGCGGTCGTCGAGCGGTTCGCCCGCACCTACCTCGACCGGAGGTTCGCCGACCGGCCCGACCTCAAGGCCAAGGTGACGCCGGACTTCACCATCGGCTGCAAGCGCATCCTGCTGTCCAACGACTACTACCCGGCGCTCAAGCGTCGCAACGTCGAGGTCGTCACCGAGCGGATCCTGCAGGTCACCGAGAACGCCGTGGTGACCGCGGACGGGGTCGAGCACGAGGCCGACACGATCATCTTCGGCACCGGGTTCAAGGTGGCCGACGGCCTGTCGCGCGTGGCGATCACCGGCCGCGACGGCGCCAAGCTCGCCGACGCGTGGGCGGGCGGAGCACAGGCCCTGCTGGGCACGACGATAGCCGGGTTCCCGAACCTGTTCGTGGTGGTCGGCCCGAACACGGGGCTGGGCCACAGCTCGATGATCTACATGATCGAGTCGCAGCTGAACTACCTGCTCGACGCGCTGCGGGTGCTCGACGAGCGCGGCGTCACCGCCCTCGACACCCGCCGCGAGCGCCAGGACGCGTTCAACTCCGCGATCCAGGACCGCCTCGACGGCTCGGTGTGGAGCCAGGGCGGCTGCTCGAGCTGGTACCTCGACGAGCACGGCATGAACCGGACGCTGTGGCCGGACTACACGTTCCGGTTCCGGCGGCGCACGCGCAGGCTCGATCCGCGCGACCACGAGCTCGTCGCCTGAACACGGGCAGGGTCGCGCTCCGGGCCCGGGCAGCCGGTCCGGCGCCCGCATCCGGCCTGGTCGACGCGGATCGGCGGCCCGGACTCCCCGGCCAGGCCACCAGGGCGAGGACGACCGGCCGCAGGGGTCGGCCCCGCGCCGTCAGGCGGTACTCGTGCGCTCCCGGCGGCCGGGCTCGCGGTACGGACCCGCTCGACGACGCCGGCCCGCGTCAGCGTCGCGAGGGGCGCGCTGACGGGTCGGCCGAGGCGGGCCGCCCCGCGTAGGTTCGCGGGGTGCCCGACGTCCACGCCATCCCGACGACGACGCGCTTCCGCGGGATCACGGTCCGTGAGGGAGTTCTCCTCGAGGGCCCGGCGGGCTGGGGGGAGTTCTGCCCCTTCCCCGAGTACGACGACGCGGAGGCCGTCCCGTGGTTGGCCGCCGCGCGCGAGGCGGCGCACGCGGGCTGGCCGGAGCCGGTGCGGCCGATGGTCCCGATCAACTGCATCGTCCCGTCGGTCGACCCGCAACTCGCCCACGACATCGTCGTGGCGTCCGGGTGTGGCACCGCCAAGGTCAAGGTCGCCGACGCGCCCGGCTCGCAGCCGGCGGACGAGGCCCGCCTCGAGGCCGTGCGCGACGCGCTCGGGCCTGCGGGAGCGGTGCGGGTGGACGCCAACGGCAGGTGGGACGTCGACGCCGCCGTCGCCGCGATCCGCGGACTGGACCGCGCCGCGGGCGGTCTGGAGTACGTCGAGCAACCCTGCGCGGGGCTCGACGAGCTCGCGGCCGTGCGCCGGCGCGTCGACGTCCGGATCGCCGCCGATGAGTCGATCCGGCGGGCGGAGGACCCCCTGCGCGTCGCGGTCGCCGGGGCCGCGGACGTCGCCGTGCTCAAGGTCGCGCCGCTGGGCGGGGTGCGCCGGGCCCTGGAGGTCGCGCAGGCGTGCGGGCTGCCCTGCGTGGTGTCCTCGGCGCTGGAGACGAGCGTCGGGCTGGCCGCCGGGCTGGCGCTGGCCGGGGCGCTGCCCGAGTTGGACCTCGCCTGTGGGCTCGGCACGCGGGCGCTGCTGCGCGCCGACGTCGTCGATCCCGCCGACGAGCTGTGGCCGCGCGACGGGTGGTTGCCGGTGCCGCGCCGGGCCCCTGAGCCGCGTCGCCGGCACGCGGTCGCCGCCGACCCCGAGCGCACCGCGTGGTGGCGGAACCGGATCGACCGGGTGGCCGCGCGGCACGCCGGGCGGACGGAGCGTGGCGTGCCCGACGTGGAGGCATGACGGGGTGGGAACCGCCGCTCACACCCCGGCACGTCTCCATGTCGGGGCCCTGGCCGGGCTACCGTCCGGGGATGCTGCTCGACGGTGTCCTCCCGGCCGACCGGATCCTCGTCGATCCGGACACCCTCGGGCCCTATCTGCGTGACGCGGCGGACTGGGCCGAGTACGGCACGCCGCTCGCGGTCGTGCGCCCGCGCAGCACGGCGGAGGTCGCCGCCGTCGTCCGGGCCTGCGCGGCGCAGCGCGTGCCGATCGTGCCCCGCGGCGCCGGGACCGGCCTGTCCGGCGGGGCCAACGCCGTCGACGGGTGCGTGCTGCTCTCGCTGGAACGCATGCGCGAGATCATCGAGATCGACGTCGGGGAACGGCTCGCCGTCGTGCAGCCGGGTGTCGTCAACGACGATCTTCGCCGGGCCGCCGCCGAGCAGGGCCTGTGGTACCCGCCCGACCCGGCGAGCGCGCCCTGGTCGACCATCGGCGGCAACGTGGCCACGAACGCGGGCGGGTTGTGCTGCGTCAAGTACGGGGTGACGCGCGACTACGTGCTGGGCCTCGAGGTCGTGACGGCGGGGGGCGAGGTGGCGCGGCTCGGGCGGCGCACCGCCAAGGGCGTCGCGGGCTACGACCTCGCCGGGCTGATGGTCGGCTCCGAGGGCACCCTCGGCGTGATCACCGAGGTGACGGTGCGGCTGCGGCCGCTGCGCACCACGGTGCCGCGCACCGTGGTCGGGTTCTTCGACACGCTCGCGGCGTGCGGGGCGGCCGTGGCGGGGGTGACCGCACGCGGGCTGCAGCCGGCGGTGTTCGAGCTGGTGGACCGGCACTGCCTGCGCGCGGTCAACGAGTGGAAGCAGGCCGGCCTGCCGGAGGACGCCGCGGCGCTGCTGCTCGCCCAGACCGACCTCCCGGAACCCGCCGCGGAGCAGGAGGCCGAGGCGATCCGGGCCGAGTTCGCCGCCGCCGGTGCCACCGAGGCGATCGCGTCGACGGACCCGGTGGAGGCCGACGCCCTGTTCGACGCGCGGCGGCTGGCCGGCCCGGCCGTGCTGCGCTGGGACGAGGCGGTGCTCACCGAGGACGTCTGCCTGCCGCGGGGGCGGCTGGCGGAGATGCTCGGGCGCGTCGAGGAGATCTCGGCGCGGCACGACACGCTGATCGCCAACGTCGCCCACGCGGGCGACGGGAACCTGCACCCGCTGATCATCGCGTCGCCCGGTGACGGTGGCCGGGCCCGCGCACAGGCCGCCTTCGACGAGATCGTCGACGTCGCCATCGATCTCGGCGGCACCGTCACCGGCGAGCACGGTGTCGGCCTGCTCAAGCGGGCCGGGATGCGCCGCGAGCTCGGTCCGACCGTGCTGGCGTTGCAGCGGGCGGTGAAGCAGGCCCTCGATCCGGACGGCATCCTCAACCCGGGCAAGGTGATCGGATGAGCCCGCTGTTGCCCGGTCTCGTCGAGCCGCCGGACGGGCCGGCCCTGGCGTTTCCCGACGGGGAGCTGACCCACGCCGAGCTCGCCGGCGCCGCCCGGGCGCTCGCCGGGCGGCTCGACGGCGCCCGCCGGGTGGCCGTGCACGCCACGCCGTCGCTGGCGACCGCCGTCGGGATCACCGCGGCGCTGGCCGCCGGTGTGCCCGCGGTGCCCGTGAACCCGCGGGTCGGCGGGCGCGAGCTGGCCCACGTGGTCGGGGACGCCCGCCCGGACCTGGTGCTCGCCGCTGCGGGCGTCGAGCTGCCCGCAGCCCTGGCGGTGCTGCCGCGGGTGGACGTCGGCGGCCCCGCGCCGGGCCTCAAGTGGTCGGCGGCGCCGCCGGGCGGAGGCGGCACGCCCGGTGCCGCGATCCCGGTCAACGCCGAACCGGCTGCCGACGAGCCGGCACTGGTCGTCTACACCTCGGGGACGACCGGGCCGCCCAAGGGCGTCGTGCTGTCCCGGGGCGCGATAGCGGCCAATCTCGACGGTCTCGCCGAGGCCTGGGACTGGACGGCGGACGACCTGCTCGTGCACGCGCTGCCGCTGTTCCACGTGCACGGGCTCGTGCTCGGGCTGCTCGGGCCGCTGCGCCGGGGTGGCTCGCTGCGGCACCTGCACGCCCTGGACGCCCCCGCGCTGGCGGCCGTGATGTCGGCGGCGGAGCGACCGGTGCTGGTGTTCGGCGTGCCCACCCAGTACCACCGGCTCGCCGACGGGTTGACGGCCGATCCCGACCTGGCGCGCGCCGTCGGGCGGGCGCGGTTGCTCGTGTCGGGGTCCGCGGCGCTGACCGCCGTCGACCACGCCCGGATCGAGCGGGCCACCGGCCTGGCGGTCCGCGAGCGCTACGGCCTGACCGAGACGCTGATCCTCACCGCGGCCCGCGCCGCCGACCCGCCCGAAGCCGGGGCCGTCGGCCGGCCGTTGCCCGGCACCGAGGTGCGGCTCGCCCCGCTGCCCGGGGAACCGGGCCGGGCCGGGACGACCGACGACGGGTTGGGCGCGGTCGAGGTCCGCGGACCGGGACTGTTCACCGGCTACCTCGACCGACCGGACCTGACCGCCGCCGCCCACACGCCCGACGGCTGGTTCGCCACCGGTGACGTCGGGCGATGGACGGCGTCGGGCGCGCTCGCGCTGGTCGGTCGCAGCGCCACCGACCTGATCAAATCAGGCGGTTACAAGATCGGCGCCGGGGAGATCGAGAACGCCCTGCTCGAGCATCCCGCCGTCGCCGAGGCCGCCGTGCTGGGCGTCCCGGACGACGACCTGGGGGAGCGGATCGTCGCCTACGTCGTCCCGGCGGGGGAGCCGCCGGAGGAGCGCGAGCTGGTCGACCACGTCGCGGCGCTGCTCGCTCCGCACAAGCGTCCGCGCGAGGTCCGGTTCACCGACGCGTTGCCGCGCAACGACCTCGGCAAGGTGCAGAAGGCGCGACTGCCGCGCTGACACTCGTGACTCGGGGGACGGGGTCGCGGTGGGGGAACGACGAACAGTTGGGGTCGCGCGCGCCCACGGTCGCGTCCCGGTCCGGGGTTCCCGGCCCCGGGTGGTTATCAGCTGTGCCGAAAGGGCATATCGGGGAGTGGCTGACACGACGACCGACGCCGGAACCTGCACCTACCGGGGCCTCGCGACCGCCGGGGCTCCGGACCTGAGCGGGCTGCGCGGCGTCGCCCGCGAGGTGGTGGAGGCGCAGGGCGAGCTGGAGATCGAGCGGTACGACACGGACGACCGGCGCCTCGCCGGTGCCGGCGTGGTCCTCGCCGTCCATCGGGCGGGGGACGGGGAGCACTGGGAGCTGGACCTGCCGGACGCGCCCGGCGCCGAGCAGATCCGGGTCGCGGGGACGGCGGCCGGGGATCGTCCGCCGGCGGAGCTCGACGAGCTGGTGCGCGGCGTGCGGCGCAACCGTCCACTGCGTCCGATCGGGCGGGTCCGCACCATCCGCCGGCCGACGCAACTGCGCGCCGAGGACGGTCGGCTGCTCGCGCGGATCGTTCACGACGAGGTCACGGCCGCCACGTTCGGCAGCTCCACCGACGTCACCGCGTGGACCGAGGTGCGCCTGGAGCCGGGGGCGGCGGGCGCCCGGCTGCGCGCGGCGGTCGCGCAGCGTATCGCCGAGGCGGGGCTGGAGCCGGCCCCGCCGGCGGCCGTGACGGAGCTGGACCGGCTGCTCGACACCTGGCCGCGCCGGACCCGCCGGGCGGGCCCGAGAGGTTCGGCGGGAGCGGTGCTGATGGCGTACGTCATGGGGCAGGTCGACCGGATCGCGACCGAGGAGCTGCGGGTCCGCCGCGACCAGCCCGACGCCGTGCACCAGTTGCGGGTCGCCGCGCGGCGGCTGCGCAGCGCGCTGCAGGCGTACCGGCCGCTGCTGCGTACCGAGGTCACCGGGCCGATCGGGGAGGACCTGCGGTGGCTCGGGCGCGCGCTCGCTCCGGCTCGAAACGCCGAGGTCCTGCGCGAGCGGATCGCGGCCGGGCTCGCGGAGCTGCCGCCGCAGCTGCGGCTCGGCCCCGTGCAGGCCCAGGTGCAGCGGCACTTCGCCAGGGCCGAGGCGGAGGCGCGCGCCGCCGCGCTCACCGAACTCGACGGCGAGCGCTACGACGCGCTGCGCCGCGCCCTCGACGACCTGGTCGAGCATCCGCCGCTGACCGCTCGCGCGGCGCGGCCCGCCCGCCGGGAGCTGCCGCGTTCGGCCCGCCGCAGCGCGCGCCGGCTGGAACGGGCCGTCATCGCTGCCACCTCCGCCGACGTCGCGGCCGAGGAGCGCGACGAGGCGATGCACGCGGCGCGCAAGGCCGGCAAGCGGCTCCGGTACGCCACCGAGGTCGCGCGTCCGGCCGTCGGGAAGCCCGCGAAGCGGTTCGCGAAGAACCTCAAGGGGCTGCAGAGCGCGCTCGGCGAGCACCAGGACACGGTGGTCGCCGCCGGGGCGCTGCGCGAGCTGGGTGCCGCCGCGCACGTGGCCGGGGAGAACGGCTTCAGCTTCGGCGTCCTGCTCGGTCGCGACACCGCCCGCGCCCGGGGGATCGAGGCGGAGCTGCCCGCGCTGTGGGCCGCGGCCTGGCGTCGCAAGCGCCGCGCCTGGCTGCGCTGACCCGCGGCGGCACCCCGCGGCACGCGGGCGGCCCGCGGCGCCACCCGGACCCGGGGCTGCAGCGGCCGCGAGCTCCCCCGGGCGACGAGCGTGACGGACGAGCGCGTCGCGGCGGCGGGTGCCGTGGCAGCATCGGGGCCGTGACCGACCAGCGCGACCCGGTGGCCGACCTGCGCCGGATCGCCTTCCTGCTCGAACGCGCGCACGAGTCGACCTACCGGGTCCGGGCCTTCCGTGGCGCCGCGGCGGCCCTGCCCGGTCGCGATCCGGACGAGCTGCGCGCCCTCGCCGCCTCCGGCGAGCTGCGGCGCCTGCGGGGGGTCGGCGACGTGACGGCGCGCTGCGTGGAGGAGTCGCTCACCGGGGAGGAACCGGTGTACCTGCACCGGCTGGAGGCCATCGAGGGCACCCCGCTCGACGAGGCCACCGACGCGCTGCGCGCCGCGCTGCGCGGCGACTGCCACACCCACACCGACGCCTCCGACGGCGGCTCGCCGCTTCGCGAGATGGCCGAGACCGCCCGCGACCTCGGGCACGACTACGTCGTCGTCACCGACCACTCGCCGCGGCTCACGGTGGCGAACGGGCTGTCGGCCGAGCGGCTGCGCCGCCAGGTCGAGGAGATCGCGGAGCTCAACGCCGAGCTGGCGGGCTTTCGCGTCCTCACCGGGATCGAGGTCGACATCCTCGACGACGGAGCCCTCGACCAGGAGGCCGAGCTGCTCGCCGAGCTGGACGTCGTCGTCGCGAGCGTGCACTCGAAGCTGCGCATGCCCCGCGACGAGATGACGGAGCGGATGCTGACCGCGGTCGCGAACCCGCTCGTCGACGTGCTGGGCCACTGCACCGGGAGGATGGTCACCGGCAGCCGCAAGCGCCCGGAGTCGCAGTTCGACGCGGACGCCGTGTTCGCCGCCTGCGCGGAGCACGGCGTCGCGGTCGAGATCAATTCTCGGCCGGAGCGGCTCGACCCGCCCAAACGCCTGCTGCGGCTGGCCGCCGAGGCCGGCTGCGAGTTCACCATCGACACCGACGCGCACGCCCCCGGCCAGCTCGACTGGCTCGGCAACGGGTGCGCGCGCGCCGCCGCCTGCGGCGTGCCGGTGGAGCGGGTCCGCAACACCTGGCCGGTGGAGCGGCTGCTGGCACGCTGAGCACCGTCACGCACCGTCTTGCAGAGGTCGGGCTCATTGCCACGAGTGGCTGACACCCGAGGGGGTGGACAATCTCGCGCAGTGGCCGTCCGGCGGGTGGAATACCACCGTGACCACCGCAGGGCCCCACCCCGGCGCCGGTCACACCGAAGTCGTGGGTGGCGGGAGGCGAACGTGTCTGGGGCCGTCCCCCGCCACCCACGACCCTCCGGGCCGGGTCAGGGCGAGCGGGCGAGGTCCAGCTCGCCGACGGTCGGCGGATCGGCGCCGCGCCGGGCACAGGTCAACGCGGCCGCCAGCGCCGCCCGGTCCAGCAGCGCCGCGGCGGCGGGCTCGTCGAGGGCGGCCAGGCCGTCCCGGGCCGCGGCGCCCAGCAACCCGCGCCCGTGCAGGCCGGCCAGCAGCGCGGCCGAGAACGTGTCGCCGGCCCCGACGGTGTCCACCACCGCCACCGCGGCCCCCGGCCGACGCAGCCGCAACCCGGCCCGGGTGCCCGCGACCACGCCGTCGGGGCCGAGGGTCACCGCCACCAGCGCCGGCCCGCGGCCCAGCCAGTCGTCGACGACGTCCACGGGGTCGGCGCCGGGCAGCAGCCACCCCAGGTCCTCGCTGCTGACCTTCACGACGTCGGCGACCGCGAGCACCGCGTACACCCCGGCGAGGACCGCGGCCGGCTCGCCCATGAGCAGCGGGCGGCAGTTCGGGTCGTAGCTGACGGTCGCGGTGGCGGTGGCCCGCTCGAGCAGCGCGCGCAGGACGGCGGCACCGGGTGGGGTGGTCAGGGCGAGCGAGCCGGAGTGCACGGCGACGACCGGCCCGGCCGGGCCCGGGTCCAGCGCGCCGGCGAGCTCGTCCGCGGTCCACTGCCAGTCGGCGGTGCCGTCGACGCGGAAGTCGTAGCTGGGCACGCCGTCCGGGGACACGGCCACCATCGCCAGCGACGTCTGCTCGGCCGCCCGCACGGCGTGCGTCAGGTCGACGCCGTTGCCCTCGAGGTGCGCGCGGACGCGCCGGCCGAGCACGTCGTCGGCGATCCGGGCGAGCAGGCGGACCGGCACGCCGAGCCGGGCCAGCCCGACCGCGACGTTCGCCGGGCTGCCGCCCGGGGCGATCTCCAGGTAGTCGCCGACGGGTGCCGGCACGATGTCGACGAGCGCCTCGCCCGCGACGGCGACGACGCCCGGGTGCTGCGAGGTGCTGATGGCGCTGTTCCTCCGTCCGGGGTCGCCCCACCGTAGTTCGTCAGGCACCGTCGACCACGACGTCGGCCGACTCCGCGGCCCGGCCGGTGGCGGCGAGCGCCTCCTCCTGGGCCACCCAGGTGGCGCGGTGAGCGGCGTACGCGGCCCAGTCCGCGCGCGCCCGCAGCCGGAGCTCCCGCAGCTGCGCAGGGGTCTCGATCCAGATCGACGTCGCCGCGCAGGCGCGCAGCGGTGGGGCCCCCGCTCCGCACCCCTCGAGCAGCACGACCGGAGCCGGGGCGGTCACCGACCAGGCGCCCCGGGCCCCGCGCGCCCAGTCCCAGCGCCGCCAGCGGGCGGTGCGCCCCGCGACCAGCGGGGCGGCGACCTGCTCCGCCGCGTACCGCACCCCGGCGAGGAGCCCGTTCCAACCGGGGTACAGGTCGTCGAGGTGGACGACGGGCGTGCCCGCGAGGGCCGCGGCCAGCGCGCCGGCGAGCCGCGTCTTGCCGGACCCGGACAGGCCGTCGACGGTCACCAGCCTGATCCGGCCGACCGCGGGCCGGGCCAGGACCGTCGCGGCGAGCGCGGCGACGTCCAGAGCCTGCACCGGGCCATCCTCGCGGTACCCCGGCGAGCCGGGCGACCTGCCGCGCCTGGCCGCCGCCGCGCCCCGAACGCCACGAGACCGCTGATCGATCATGCGTCAGGGACGGAAACGTAACGTTCGGGGCCGGCCACCGCCGCCGGTCAGGGCGCCGGCTCCTGCTCGTGCCGGGTCGCCACGCCGCCGTCGCCCACCGCGTGCCCGTTGCCGTCGCGGCTGCCCCCGGTGCGGCCGTCCTCGGCGAGGCTGCGCGCCACGTGCTCGGTCAGCTCCTCGCGCTGCAGCCGGCGCTGGATCCGCAGCTGCGCCCGCCGTTCGAGGCTGAACTGCCGGTACAGCGCCACGCACATCCCGAGCATCACGATGCTGAACGGGAACGCGATGACGATCGCCGCGGTCTGCAGCGCGGTGAGCGCCGACTCGGCGCCGGCGCCGGTCGCGACGCCCGCGCCCAGCAGCGCGGCCGCGACCGCGCCCTCCAGCACCGCCCAGAACACGCGGCTCCACCGGGGCGGGTCGGGGTCGCCGCCGGAGGCGAGCATGTCGACGACCAGCGAGCCCGAGTCCGAGGACGTCACGAAGAACAGGATGATCAGGACGATCGCTCCGATCACCACGAACGTGCCGGCCGGGAGGCTCGCGAGCAGGCCGAACAGCGCGCCCTCCGTGTCGACCGTGCCGTCCGGGCCGATCACGCTCTGCCCGGTCAGCTCGCGCTGCAGCGCCGTGCCGCCCAGCGCGGTGAACCAGACGAACGACACGAGGGTCGGCACCGCCAGCACGCCGAGGACGAACTCGCGCACGGTGCGGCCGCGGGAGATCCGGGCGATGAAGACGCCGACGAACGGCGCCCAGGAGATCCACCAGCCCCAGTAGAAGGTGGCCCAGCTGCCCTGCCAGGCCTGGCCCGCATCACCCTGCATCGCCGAGGTGTCGAAGCTGAGCGCCAGCAGGTTCTGGAGGTACAGACCGAGGGACTGCACGAACTCGCGGAGCAGGAACAGGGTCGGGCCGGCGAGGATCACGAACAGCAGCAGCGCGCCCGCGAGCGTGATGTTGACGTTCGACAGCCACTTGATGCCGGCCTTGAGCCCGGTCACCACCGAGATCGTCGCGATCAGGGTGATGCCGCCGATGAGCAGCGCCCAGGTCCAGATGCCCGGCTCGCCGAGCAGCCCGAGGAAGCTGAGCCCCGAGGCGACCTGCAGGACGCCCAGCCCGAGCGAGGTCGCGACGCCGAACAGGGTGCCGACGATCGCGGCGACGTCGATCGCGTCCCCGAGCCAGCCCTTGACCCGGTCGCCGAGCAGCGGTTCGAGCGCCCAGCGGATGGACACCGGCCGGTCCTTGCGGTGGATCGCGTACGCCATCGCGAGCCCGACGACGACGTAGATCGCCCACGGGTGCAGGCCCCAGTGCAGGAACGTCTGCACCAGCGACTGCTGCGCGATCACCTCCGGGGTGCCCTCGACCCCCGGCTTGGGGTTCGCGAAGTGGTTCAGCGGCTCCGCGACCCCCCAGAACACCAGCCCGATGCCCATGCCGGCGGCGAAGAGCATCGCGAACCAGGTGCCGAGGCGGAACTCCGGCTCCTCGTCGCGCGGCGCGAGCTTGATGTCCCCGAAGTGGCCGAACCCCATCCACAGGGCGAACACCACGAAACCGGTGACGATGAGCGTGTAGTACCAGCCGAAAGTGCCGATGATCGTCGTCTGGACCGCGCTGATCCCCGCCCCCATCGCCTCCGGGAACAGCACGGTGGCCAGCACGAACGCGAGCACGATCCCGGCCGCGGGGTAGAACACCCGCGGCGCGATCGTGCTGGTCCACGGTCGAGGCGCTCGCGGCTCGGCGCCCGTATCGGCTGTCGTCACCACGACTCGGTCCTCCCTGTCGACCGGCGGAGGCGGATCGTGCCCGATCCGCCCATTGGTCGGATCCACGGTAGGCGGCACCCACGGCTCCGGCATCCGCAGAACGAGTGGGGCGTGATCTCGGAGACGCGGAAGGTCGCGACGAGGTCTGCGCCGGGTCAGCCGGCGCGCAGCCAGCGGCACCCGAAGGGCTCGAGCGCCACCTCGATCCGGCCGTCCTTCCCCACGGTCAGCGGGTCGGCCCGGGTCAGCACGTCGTGCAGGTCGTACCCGGCCAGCCCGGAGAGGGTGAGCACCGCCGTCGCCTCCTCCCGGGCCAGGTTGTGCAGCGCGAGCACCGTGCAGTCCTCGGTGTCGGCCCGGTGCGCGAGCACCGAGGGCGCCTCCGCGCCCGGGTCGAGCACCGTGCAGTCGCCCCAGGCCAGCTCCGGGGTGTCGCGGTAGCGCTCCACGAGGAGCCGGATCCACGACAGCAGCGAGTCGGGGTCCCGCTCCTGGTCGCGAACGTTGACGTGCTCCGGCGCGAAGTCACCCTCGACGACCGGCCCGGGGAACGTCGACGGTTCGGCCGTGGAGAACCCGCCGGCGGGGTCGGGGGTCCACTGCATCGGCGTGCGCACCGCGAGGCGGCCGGGCGCGTCGAGGTTCTCGCCCATCCCGATCTCCTCGCCGTAGAACAGCACGGGCGTCCCGGGCAGCGCGAACAGCAGGCTGTACACGAGCCGGATCCGTGCCCGGTCGCCGTCGAGCATCGGGGGCAGGCGCCGGCGCAGCCCGCGGCCGTAGAGCTGCATGTCCTCGTCCGGGCCGAAGGCGTCGAACACCTCCTTACGCTGCGCCTCGGGCAGCTTGTCCAGCGTCAGCTCGTCGTGGTTGCGCACGAAGGTGGCCCACTGCGCGTCGGGTGGCGGATCGGGACGGCGGCGCAGCGCGTCGGCGAGCGGTTCGGCGCTCTCCCGGGCGAGCGCGAGGTACATCTGCTGCATGCCGATGAAGTCGAAACACATCGTCAGCTCGGCGCCGCCGTCGCTGCCGTAGAACGGCATCAGGTCGGCGTAGGGGAGGTTGACCTCGCCGAGCAGCACCGACTCCCCGTTGCGGCGGGAGAGGAACGAGCGCAGGTCGGCGAGGAAGTCGTGCGGGTCGGGCAGCGCCTCGGCATCCTGCGGGCCGACGGTCTCGAGCAGGAACGGCACGGCGTCGACGCGGAACCCGGAGAGCCCGAGCTGGGTCCAGAAGCCCATGATCCGGGCGATCTCGTCGCGCACCGCCGGGTTGGCCACGTTGAGGTCCGGCTGGTGGGAGAAGAAGCGGTGCAGGTAGTACTGCCCGGCCTCCTCGTCGTAGTCCCAGACGCCGTCCTCCTGGTCGGGGAAGATCACGCCCTGCGGGCCGTCCTCGGGCGGGGTGTCGCGCCAGACGTACCAGTCGCGGAACGGGGAGTCGGGGGAGCTGCGCGCGCTGCGGAACCACGGGTGCTCGGCCGAGGTGTGGTTGACGACGAGGTCGGCGATCACCCGGATGCCCCGGTCGCGTGCGGTGCGGAGGAACTCGACGAGGTCGCCGAGGGAGCCCAGTCGCGGGTCGACGGTGTAGAAGTCGACGATGTCGTAGCCGTCGTCGCGGTCGGGGGTCGGGTAGAACGGCATCAGCCAGATGCAGGTGACGCCGAGCTTGTGCAGGTGGTCGATGCGCTGGACGGCGCCGCGGAAGTCGCCGCAGCCGTCGCCGTTGCCGTCGGCGAAGGTCTCGATGTCGAGGCAGTACACGACGGCGTTGCGCCACCACAGGTCCGAGGTCCGCGTCAGCCTCATCGCGCGGCCGCCAGCTGGGGGAGGACCTTCGCGCCGAACGCGTCGATGAACGCGTCCTGCTCCTGGCCGACGTGGTGCAGGGCGATCTCGTCGAAGCCGAGCGCGGCGTACTGCGCGAGCTGCTCGGTGTGCCGGCCGAGGTCGCTGGACACGTGCACCGCTCCGTGCACGAGCTCCATCGGGACGTGCTCGGAGACGGCGTCGAACATCTCGGCGCGGTCGACGTCCCAGCACACGGGGGGCGGGAAGACGTTGCTGCGCCACTGGTCGTACGCGACCGCCTCTGCGGTCTCCTGGTCGGGTGCCCAGCTCAGGTGCACCTGCAGGTGCAGCCGGCCCCGCCCGCCGGCGTCGCGGTAGGCGTCGATCATCTCCTGCAGCTTCGCCGGCGGCTGGTTGACGGTGATCAGGCCGTCGGCCCACTCCGCACACCAGCGGGCGGTCGCCGTGCTCACCGCCGCGCCGATCAGCGGTGGTGGCTGGTCGGGCAGGGTCCACACCCGCGCGCGGTCCACGGTGACCAGCCCGTCGTGGCTCACCTCCTCGCCGCGCAGCAGCGCGCGGATGACGTCGACGCATTCCCGCAGCCGGGCATTGCGCACCTCCTTGCGCGGCCACGCGTCGCCGGTGACGTGCTCGTTGCTGGCCTCGCCGGTGCCCAGTGCCGCCCAGAACCGGCCCGGATACATCGCCGCGAGCGTTCCGATCGCCTGCGCGACGATCACGGGGTGGTAGCGCTGGCCGGGCGCGTTCACCACCCCGAACGGCAACGACGTCGCCTGCAGCGCGGCCCCGAGCCAGGACCACGCGAAGGCGGACTGGCCCTGCCGGACGCTCCACGGGGAGAGGTGGTCCGACGACATCGCGGCGGCGAAGCCCGCCTCCTCGGCGCGCCGGACGGCGGCGAGCAGGGCGGTGGGGTGCACCTGCTCGTGGGAGGCGTGGAAGCCGAAAACCGTCACGGCCGTCGGTACCCGCTCGGGGTCATCGGCTAACCGCGCCGCCTACCTGCGGCGCTGATCCTTCAGCCGCTGCAGCTTGCCCACCGACCGCTCGAGGGT
>DATLGI010000197.1:0-9508 GCA_035540535.1 Pseudonocardia sp. | reverse complement strand
GTCCGGGGCCGCCCCCGCCACCCGACCGCCGGCGCGGGCCCGATCCCGCCGCCGTCCCGGCCACACCACCGGTGGAACCGGGGCCCGGACGCGCCGGCGAGCAGCTGCGCCTCACCCCGGTGCGCGGGACCGACGACGCCTACCGCCTGCCGCCCAGCAACCTGCTCCTCACCGGGCCGGTCGCCAAGACGCGCAGCCGTGCCAACGACGCCATGATCGAGGCGATCACCGGGGTGCTGGACCAGTTCAACGTCGACGCCCAGGTCACCGGCTTCACCCGCGGCCCGACGGTCACCCGCTACGAGATCGAGCTGGGCACCGGCGTCAAGGTCGAGAAGATCACCCAGCTGCAGCGCAACATCTCCTACGCCGTCGCCACCGACAACGTCCGCCTGCTCGCGCCGATCCCCGGCAAGTCGGCGGTCGGGATCGAGGTGCCCAACACCGACCGGGAGATGGTCCGGCTCGGCGACGTGCTGCGCTCGGGCAGCGCGCGCGCCGAGCAGCACCCGATGGTGATCGGGCTCGGCAAGGACATCGAGGGGCACTTCCTCACCGCGAACCTGGCGAAGATGCCGCACCTGCTGGTGGCCGGCTCCACCGGCTCCGGCAAGTCGAGCTTCGTCAACTCGATGCTGGTCTCGCTGCTCTCCCGCGCCACCCCGGACGAGGTCCGGATGATCCTCATCGACCCCAAGATGGTGGAGCTCACCCCGTACGAGGGCATCCCGCACCTCATCACGCCCATCATCACCCAGCCGAAGAAGGCGGCGTCCGCGCTGGCCTGGCTGGTGGAGGAGATGGAGCAGCGCTACCAGGACATGCAGGCCAGCAAGGTCCGCCACGTCGACGACTTCAACCGCAAGGTCCGCTCCGGGGAGATCAGCGCGCCCCTGGGCAGCGAGCGGGAGTACCGGCCGTATCCCTACATCCTCTGCATCGTCGACGAGCTCGCGGACCTGATGATGACCGCGCCCCGCGACGTCGAGGACGCGGTCGTGCGGATCACCCAGAAGGCCCGCGCCGCCGGGATCCACCTCGTGCTCGCCACCCAGCGGCCGTCCGTCGACGTCGTCACCGGACTGATCAAGACGAACGTGCCGTCCCGGCTGGCGTTCGCGACGTCCTCGCTCACCGACTCCCGCGTGATCCTCGACCAGCCCGGTGCGGAGAAGCTGATCGGCATGGGCGACGCGCTCTACCTGCCGATGGGCGCGAGCAAGCCCACCCGCATGCAGGGCGCGTTCGTCGACGACGAGGAGATCTCCGCAGTCGTCACGTTCGCCAAGGAGCAGGCGGAGCCCACCTACACCGACGGCGTCACCGCGCAGAAGGCCGGCGAGCAGCGCGAGCTCGACGCCGACATCGGCGACGACCTCGACCTGCTCGTGCAGGCCGCCGAGCTGGTCGTCACCTCGCAGTTCGGGTCCACCTCGATGCTGCAGCGCAAGCTACGGGTGGGGTTCGCCAAGGCAGGCCGGCTGATGGACCTGCTGGAGAGCCGTGGCGTCGTCGGGCCGTCCGAGGGCTCCAAGGCGCGCGACGTGCTGGTCAAGCCCGACGAGCTCGACGGCGTGCTGTGGCTGATGCGCGGCGGCGGCCCGGCCCCCGACGACGACAGTGGGTGATCGACCGCACGCGGGCCACCCGAACGTCACGACGATGCTGTTCGATCATGACCGCCGCTGCGGTCGGGTGGCGACCGTCGGGCCGTCGGGCGCGTCGGCAGCGGCGACGTCCGGCCGCTCGGCCAGCCACGCGGTGGCGGTGATCCCCCCGAGGTCGCGGAAGTCCCGCGACAGATGGGCCTGGTCGACGTAGCCGTGCTCGGCCGCGACGCGGGCGAGCGACGGGGGACCGGGACCGCGCAGGGCGTCGCAGGCCCGCTCGAACCGGATCACCCGCGCGGCGGCCTTCGGGGCCAGCCCGGTCTCGCGGCGGAACAACCCCGCCAGGTGCCGCCGGCTCCAGCCGACCTCGCGGGCGAGCTCCTCGATCCGCAGGTTCCCGCCGGTCTCGGCGAGCCGGTCCCACGCGTAGCCGACCTCCGCCGCGACGCCACGGTCACCGCGACCGCGCTCGGCGAGCCGCGCGAACTCGCGGTCGAGCAGTGCGAACCGGCCCGGCCAGTCCGGTGTGCTCGCGAGCCGGTCGAGCAGGGTCACGGCGCCCCGGCCCACCAACGCGCCGAGATCGACGACGTCGCCGGCGAGTTCACCCGCGGGCACCCCGAGCAGGGCGCGGGCGCCCCGCCAGGTCAGGCGCAGCTGCAGCCCGGTCTGGGCCCCGCCGGTGGCGACCACCGCAGGGGCGTCGTGCAGCCCGCCGACCATCGCCGTGAACCGCCCGGGTGCCCGCGCGGGATCGGGCATCCGCAGCAGCTCGACCGCGCCCTCGACGCAGAGGATGAACGTCAGGTGCCCGGAGGGGACACCCTGGTGACTGCCCGGCGGGGCGGGTCCGCTGACCCAGCCGGTGTAGGCGCTGACCCAGGGACGTACCGCGGGGGCGGGCCGGGCGGACCACATCACCCGAGTGTGCCCCCCGGCGCCCTACAGGTGCAGCAGCATCCGCACGTTGCCCAGCGTGTTCGGCTTGACGTGCGCGAGGTCGAGGAACTCGGCGACGCCGGCGTCGTAGGAGCGCAGCATCGCGGCGAAGACGTCCGGTTCCACGGGGGTGCCGTCGATCTCGGCGAAGCCGTGGCGTTCGAAGAACTGCTTCTCGAAGGTCAGCACGAACAGCCGGCGCAGGCCCAGCTCCCGGGCACCCGCGATGAGGGCGTCGACGATCGCATGGCCGACGCCCCGGCCGACGGTGCCGGGATGCACCGCGACCGTGCGGATCTCCCCGAGGTCCTCCCACAGCACGTGCAGCGCGCCGCAGCCGATCACCCGGCCGTCCCGCTCGGCGACGAGGAACTCCTGCACCGACTCGTACAGGGTGACGATCTCCTTGGCCAGCAGCACGCGCCCGGCGTAGCAGTCGACCAGCTCCTTGATCCTCGTCACGTCGGCGGTCCGCGCCCGCCGTACGGTCAGCGCCGCCACGGCGGGTCAGGGTAGTCGACGCGGGCGATTACCCTGGGCCCGTGCCGATCCCTTCCGATCCACCCCGGCGGGCCGCCCTGGTGACCCTGGGCTGCGCCCGCAACGAGGTCGACTCCGAGGAGATCGCGGGCCGGCTGGAGGGCAGCGGCTGGGAACTCGTGGGCGTCGACGGCGGCCCGGCGCCCGATGTCGTCCTGGTCAACACGTGCGGTTTCGTCGAGCAGGCCAAGAAGGACTCGATCGACACGCTGCTCGCCGCGTCCGACGCGGCGGACGGGGCGAAGGTCGTGGCGGTCGGCTGCCTGGCCGAGCGCTACGGCGCCGAACTAGCCGCGAGCCTGCCGGAGGCCGACGCCGTCCTCGGTTTCGACGCCTACCCCGAGCTGGCCGAGCGCCTCGCCGACCTGCTCGACGGGCACTCGGCGCCGTCGCACGTGCCGGTGGACCGGCGCACGCTGCTGCCGATCACGCCCGCGCAGCGACCCGCCGCGGCCGAGGACGTGGCGGTGCCCGGGCACGCCTGGGTGCCGCACCTGGCGCGCCGCCGGCTCTCGGACGGCCCGACGGCGCCGCTGAAGATCGCCTCGGGTTGCGACCGGAAGTGCGCGTTCTGCGCCATCCCCAGCTTCCGCGGGTCGTTCGTCTCGCGCCCGCCCGACGACGTCGTGGCCGAGGCGGCGTGGCTGGGCATGCACGGGGTGCGCGAGCTGGTGCTCGTCAGCGAGAACTCCACGTCCTACGGAAAGGACCTGCCCGGCGGCACCCGGCTCCTGGTGCACCTGCTGCAGCGCCTGGCGCACGTGCCGGGCATCGACCGGGTGTTGGTCAGCTACCTGCAGCCCGCCGAGCTGCGCCCCGACCTGCTGACCGCGATCGCCAGCACCCCGGGCGTCGCGCCGTACTTCGACCTGTCCTTCCAGCACGCCAGCCCGGCCGTGCTGCGCCGGATGCGCCGCTTCGGCGGCCGCGCCGACTTCCTCGACCTGTGCGGGCGCATCCGGGCGATCGCCCCGGAGGCCGGCATCCGCAGCAACGTGATCCTCGGCTTCCCCGGCGAGAGCGACGAGGACGTCGCCGAGCTGGAGGCCTTCCTCACCGGCGCGCGCCTGGACGCCGTCGGGGTGTTCGGGTACTCCGACGAGGACGGCACCGAGGGAGCCGGCCTACCCGGCAAGCTGCCCGCCGACGTCGTCACCGAGCGGGTGGGGCGGATCTCCGCGCTCGCCGACGAGCTGATGGCGCAGCGGGCGGAGGAGCGCGTCGGCTCGGAGGTCGTGGTGCTCGTGGAGCAGGCCGAGGACGCCGGCGCCGACTGCACCGGCCGGGCGGCGCACCAGGCGCCCGAGGTCGACGGCGAGTGCGTGGTCGAAGGCGGCGCGGGCCTCGCCGTCGGCGACCTGGTACGCGCGGTGGTCGTCGGGAGTGCGGGCGCGGACCTGGTGGTGACGCCACGGGAGGTCGTGGCCCCCAGCGGCCTGCCGCCCCGGGCCACGACGTGAGCGACGCGCCCGCGGGGCCCGCCCCACTGCTCAACATCGCGAACGTGCTGACGGGCCTGCGGCTGGTGCTCGTGCCGTTCTTCCTCGCCGCGCTGCTGGTGCACGACGGCAGGGCGGTGGACTGGCGGCTCGTCGCCTTCGGGATCTTCGCCGTCGCCGCGCTGACCGACCGCCTCGACGGCGAGCTGGCACGCCGGCGCGGCCAGGTCACCGCGTTCGGCACCATCGCCGACCCGATCGCGGACAAGGCCCTCACGGGGGCCGCGCTGGTGGGCCTGTCGATGCTCGACCTGGTTCCGTGGTGGGTCACCGCCGTGATCATGGGACGCGAGCTCGGGATCACGCTGCTGCGCTTCTGGGTGCTGCGCCACGGCCTGATCCCGGCCAGCCGCGGCGGCAAGGCCAAGACGTTCGTGCAGACCGTCGCCATCGGCCTCTACCTGCTGCCGCTGCCGCAGCTGCTCGGCGGCACCGCGGTGGTCGAGCTGCTGCGGCGGTCCGTGCTCGGGGCGGCGGTGGTGCTCACCGTGGTCACCGGGGTCACCTACGTGCTGCAGGCGATCCGGCTGCGGGCCTCGGCCACGGCGCCCTGACGTGGTCGCCGGTGTTCGCCCTGGGCGTACGCCGGCTGCGGTGACGGACGCGCGGGGCGCGCAGTGGGTACGTTGGCCGTGCCGCGGCCGGAACGGGTCGTGCGGAGCGGACCAGGCGAGGCGGACCAGGCGGGCCCGGCGCGAGACCGAGGAGGAGCCATGGTGCTGCTGCGGGAGGCGATCGGAACGGCCCTGCGGCGCGCCCGCACCGCGCGCCGGCGCACGCTGCGGGAGGTCTCGCGGCGGGCCCGGGTCAGCCTCGGGTACCTGTCGGAGGTCGAGCGCGGGCGCAAGGAGGCGTCCAGCGAGCTGCTCGCGTCGATCTGCGAGGCCCTCGACGTCACCCTGCCCGAGCTGCTGGCCGACGTCACAGCCGACCTCGCCGACGCGCTGGCCCGGGATGCCGCGGCCCGCCTGGCGCGCCCGTTCGGCCTCGCCCACACCGACCTGCGCCTCGCCGGCGAGATGCGCGGCCCGCTGCCCGCCCCGGCCGGCGCCGGGGCCGCGCCGGTGGCCCTGCCCGCGGCCCCGGTCGCCCTGCCCGCCGTGCCGGTGGGCGAGCGCGGGGCGCGCGTCGGCTGCGCCGCCGCCTGACGCGCCGGGGCCTCCCCGTCGGGGTGCCCGGTAGCCTGGCCCCGGGGGTCGCCCCGGAGAGCGGCTCGGGGGAACCCGTGTCCCGCCGCCGGCCGGTGGCACGGGCAGCTCGTCCGATGCCACGATGGGGCCGCGATCGCCGGCCGCGGCGGTCCTCGTCAGGGTGTCGGACGGTACGTGGAGGTAGGCGGAGCAGATGGCCAACGGTTTCACGAAGGCGTGGAAGTACCTGATGGCGCTGTTCTCGTCGAAGGTCGACGAGTACGCCGACCCCAAGGTGCAGATCCAGCAGGCCATCGAGGACGCCCAGCGCCAGCACCAGGCGCTGTCCCAGCAGGCGGCGGCGGTGATCGGGAACCAGCGCCAGCTGGAGATGAAGCTCAACCGCCAGCTGGGTGAGATCGAGAAGCTGCAGGCCTCGGCGCGCCAGGCCCTCGTGCTCGCCGACCAGGCCCGGGAAGGCGGGGACGCGGCGGGGGCGCAGCGCTACGAGGAGACCGCGCAGCTCTACGCGAACCAGCTGGTGAGCGGCGAGCAGTCCGTCGAGGACCTGAAGACGCTGCACGATCAGGCCATCCAGGCCGCGGGCCAGGCGAAGCAGGCCGTCGAGCGCAACTCGATGATCCTCCAGCAGAAGATCGCCGAGCGCACGAAGCTGCTCAGCCAGCTCGAGCAGGCGAAGATGCAGGAGCAGGCCGCGGCGTCGCTGCGCCAGATGAGCGAGCTGTCCGCGCCGGGCAGTACCCCCTCGCTGGACGAGGTGCGCGACCGGATCGAGCGCCGCTACGCCAACGCGCTGGGCCAGGCCGAGCTCGCGCAGAACTCGGTGCAGGGCCGGATGCTCGAGGTCCAGCAGGCGACGGTGGACATGGCCGGCCGCAACCGGCTCGACCAGATCCGCGCCTCGCTGCACGGCACGCCGGTGGCGGGGGAGGTGGCGTCGGGCAGCGAGCCGTCGACGGCGCAGATCCCCGCGGCGCCCCCAGCACAGCCGGACACGCAGAAGCAGCCCGGCACGTCCTGAGCCGCGCGCGGTCCGCCGCACTCTCGACGGCCGGGTGGCGACGACCCTGCCGTTCGCCGCAGGGCGGCGCTCAACGCCGGGGCGCGCGCGGGGTGAACGCCGGCAGGGGCCCGGGCTGGCAGCGGGGGCACCAGTACGCGGACCGAGCGTGGATCCCGGCGCCCTGCTCGGCGGTGCGGATCCGGGTTCCGCAGCGCAGGCAGGGCTGCCCGCCACGCTCGAACACCCAGTGCCGGCGCCCCCGGGCGAGCTCGCCGGTGGTCGACTGCTCGGGGCGGTCGGCGTTGCGCAGCAGCAGGCTGCGGGCCAGCTCGACGGCCGCGGCGGGATCGGGCAGGTCGCGCACCTGCGTCCACGGCGAGACGCCGAGCAGGAAGCAGACCTCGGCCTTGTACATGTTTCCCACCCCGGCCATCACCCGCTGCTCGAGCAGCACCAGGCCGATCTCGTGCTCGCCGCGGGCGGTCAGGCGGCGCACCGCCTCCGCGGCGTGCCCGTCGCCCCACTGCGGGTCGAGCAGGTCCGGCCCGAGGTGCCCGACGAGCCGGTGCTCCTGCGCGGTGGGCAGCAGCTCGAGGTCGTGCAGCCCGAACCCTACGGCCACCCGCTCGGCGGTCTCCAGCACGGCGCGCGCCTCGCGGACGGGCCGGTGCCACCGAATGCCGGGCCGGTACAGGTGCCAGGAGCCGTCGAGCCGCAGGTGGCTGTGCAGGCTGCGGCCGTCGTCGAGGCGGGTGAACAGGTGCTTGCCGACGCTCACCACCCCACCGACGACGCGACCGGCAAGGTCGTGGCCCACCAGACGCGGGTGGCGCAGCTCGCCGCGGCACAGCACGGCCCCCGCCAGTGCGGCGTGCAGGCGCCGCGCGGTGAGGTACACGGTGTCGCCCTCCGGCACGGTCGCGACGCTAGTTCACACCGGGATCGGCGCCCGTACGGCGTACCGCACGTCGTCGCGGATGCGCACGACACGAGCCGGTCGGCCACGCCGCGGCTGCGGGCCGGGGTGGCACACAGCGTGTGCTGGAGTGGCGCACTCGGTGTGCTGGAGTGGCGCACTCGCCGGGCCGGGGTGGCGCACTCGCCGGAGCGCTGATCGAGTCGGGTCAGCGGCGCCCGGTGAAGCCGATCGTGTTGCCCCACGCGTCGGTGACCTCGAGGACCGCGCCGCCCGCCGTCGCGGCCCGGTGTCCGAGCAGCTCGTGGTAGGTCGCCGGGTCGTCGACGGCGAACCACACGCGGGCACCGGCGGGCGCGGCGGCCGGCGGTAGCGCGGTGTCCTCGCGCAGCACGAGTGCCGGCCCGGCCGGGTGGTCGAGCACCGCCGTGCGCGGGGCCTCGCCGCGCTCGCGCACGGCCAGGCCCAGCCGCGCGTAGTGCGCCACGGCGGCGTCGAGATCACCGACCGGCAGCACGATCGCGGCGATGCCGGCCGGCGTCGGCGGGGTGCCGGCCCCGCCGCCCGCCCCGCCGAGGGCCTGCTCCAGGGCCCGCCGGTACACCGCCGCACCGCGCAGGCCGAGCTCGGCGAGCCGCGCGGCCGTCTCGACGGGCCCCAGCTCGCGCAGTGTCGCGACGTCGCGGACGCCGACGGCCCGCAGCTCCGCCGCGAGGCCCGCGTTGATCCCGGGCAGGGTCTCCAGGTCGCTCACGAACCGATCCTGCCGGACGGGTCTCGGCGCGGTGGCAGCCGGTGGCTGCCGCGCGGGCCGGCAGCCGGGTGGCCCGAGCGCCCGTCACCCGGCGCCGTAACGTCCCGAGCGCCGGCCCGGGCGCTACGCCCGCAGCCGCAGGCCCTTCGGCGTCACCCGGAAGCCGGCCTCGGTGAGCACCTCGGCCAGCTGGGAGTCGAGCGAGCCGACGCCGTCGGCGCGCTCCACCGCCAGAGTGCCGAGCCACCCCTCGTGCACGGCCCCGGCGAGGGCGTGCGCGGCGGCGCGCAGCTCCTCGGGGTCGGTGGTGAAGCTGAGCAGGGACCGGCCGCCGCGCTCGACGTACAGCACCGGCGCCCCGTCGACCAGCGCGACGAGGGCGCCGGCCTTTCGCCCCGGCCGGTGCGCGGTGTCGCCCACGCCGGGCGGCCACGGCAGCGCGGCACCGTAGGGCTGCGCGGGATCGGCGGCGGTGAGCACGAGGCGGGTGGCCTCGCTGCTGCCGGAGCCACCGTCGGGGCGGGACAGGGCGCGCAGCCGGTCGATCGCTCCCGGAACCGCGAACTGTGCCGCGCCGAGGCCCTCCACCACGTACCCGCGCCGGGTGCGCCCGGAGTCCTCCATCGCCCGCAGCACGCGGTAGACCGCGGCGAACCCGCCCGTGACCCGCTCGGTGCCCAGTGCCCCCCGGGTGAGCACGCCGTGGCGTTCGAGGAAGGCCTCGGCCCGGGCGTGTGCGCGCCGGGTGGGATCTGCCTCGCGCGGCGCGGCCGGTGACCAGCGCCCGCCGACCGAGGGCGGGCCGCTGCGGCTCGGCAGAGCCGGACGACTCGCTCGCAGCTGGGCGTACCGGCCCCGGGGGGCGGTGCGCCGGGTGCGGTGCGCCGCCCGGCCGCCGCCGAGCCGGGCGCGCAGCGGCGCGAGGGTGTCGTTGGTCAGCAGCCCCGCCCAGACGAGGTCCCATATCGCCGCGACGACGGCGTCGTCACCCGGCGCCTGCTCTCCGACGCCGATCGACATCTGCCCGGCGCGCTCGGCCAGCTCGCGGAAGAAGAGCGCCCCGCCGGCGTGCGGCACCGGCGGGGCGCTCTTCTTC
>DATLGI010000196.1:0-3377 GCA_035540535.1 Pseudonocardia sp. | reverse complement strand
GTTCCCCGCACCCCGGAGCCGCCGCCGTGACGATGCCGTTCTACTCCTCCGTCGACCAGCTCCTGCGCGACCGCTCCGAGCTGGCCCGCAAGGGCATCGCGCGGGGGCGCAGCGTCGTCGTGCTCACCTGCGCCGACGGCGTGCTGTTCGTCGCGGAGAACCACTCGACGGCCCTGCACAAGGTCTCGGAGATCTACGACCGGATCGGGTTCGCGGCGGTCGGACGCTACAACGAGTTCGAGAACCTGCGCACCGGCGGCATCCGGATGGCCGACGTCCGCGGCTACTCCTACGACCGGCGCGACGTCACCGGGCGCATGCTCGCCAACGCCTACGCGCAGGCGCTGGGCACCGCGTTCGTCGAGCAGCAGAAGCCCTTCGAGGTCGAGCTGTGCGTCGGCGAGGTGGGCGCCGCGCCGGACACCGACCAGCTCTACCGCATCACCTACGACGGCTCGATCACCGACGAACCGCGCTTCGTCGTGATGGGCGGGCAGACCGAGCCGATCAGCACCAAGCTCAAGGAGACCTACCAGGCCGGCCTGGACTGCCGCGGGGCGATCGCCATCGCCGTGGAGGCCCTGCAGACCAGCGGCACCCCCGCCCCCGGATCGAGCAGCTCGACCGGTTCGGGCAACGGCGGCGCGCAGGGGACACGGGTGCTCGGGGTGGCGGCCCTGGAGGTGGCGCTGCTCGACCGCTCGCGGGAGCGCCGGGCGTTCCGGCGGATCACCGGCGCCGTCCTGCGCGACATGCTGCCCGCCACCAACCGCGGCGTGGACGAGGACGACCCCGCGGTGGCCGGTGGGGACGACGCGCCGGCCGCGGGCGGCGCGGTGAACGGGCCCGACGGCGCCGCCAACGGCACGCCGCCGCCGAACGGTGGCTGACTGCACCCTTGACCTGCACCCGGGTGCAGGTTGCAGGCTCTCGTCATGGCCGTCGAGTTGAACCACACGATCGTCGCCGCCGAGGACCAGGACGCCGAGGCGCGCTTCCTGGCCGAGGTCCTCGGCCTGCCCGAGCCGACCCGGTTCGGGCCCTTCCTGGTCGTCCAGACCGCCAACGGCGTGAGCCTGGACGTCATGCGCGCCGAGACGACGCCGTCCCAGCACTACGCGTTCCTGATCAGCGAGCCCGAGTTCGACGAGGTGGACGCGCGCCTGCGCGAGCGGGGGGTCGGCACCTTCGCCGATCCCGAGCACCGCGAGCCGGGGCTCAACCGCAACGACGGCGGGCGCGGCATGTACTTCGACTCGCCGTCCGGCCACAACCTCGAGGTCCTGACCCGTCCCTACGGCAGCGGCGCGGGCTGAGCGTTCACCGGTAGCTGCGCAGCTCCACCCCGTTGCCGTCCGGGTCGCGCAGGTAGATGCCGCGGCCCTGCCCGCGGGCGCCGAACAGGTCCCGCGGCCCGGCCACCCCGTGCTCGGCGGCGAGCGCGTCGAGATCGACGCCGTCGACGACCAGGGCCAGGTGCTCGACGTTGGTCCCGGTCCGGTCGCCGGCCTGCACGTCGATGATCGTGTCCGCGCAGACCCGTAGTGAGGCGAACGGGACCTCGCCGCGCCGCCACTGCTCCAGCCGCTCGGTGGCCAGCCCGAGGACCTCGACGTACCAGGCGATGAGCCGCTCGGGCTCGGGGGTGACGAGGACGACGTGGTCGAGGGCCAGGATCCGCATGGCGCCTCGGTACCAGACGCCGGGCGGCGACGCGAGTCTCCCGAGGGTCGGCGGCCCGGCTCCCGGCAGCCGGGGCATCAGCCGAGGTGTGGCCGGTCCCGGCCCGTCCACCGGTCCTCGTCGCGGCGGTAGACCGCGATCGGGTGCGGCGCCACGCGGAAGGTGTAGCGGCCCGACTCCTCGACGACCTCGCCGTCGGTCGCGAGCAGCGCGGGCACGGCGAGTTCGACGTCGAGCTCGGCCACCTCGGCCTGCCGGTACACCCGGCTGTGGCCCAGTGCGCCGAGGATGAGCGCGGTGGCCGCCCGCAGGCGCGAGAACCGGAGGTCGGCTCGCAGCCAACGGACGTCGAGCAGGCCCGAGTCCAGCGACGGCCGCCACGCCGGGACCATGCCGCGCGGGTGGTAGGGGCCGTTCCCGACGAACAGGAACCAGACCGCGCTCCACCGGCCGGCGATCTTGATCCGGATCGGCTGGGCCCGCCGCAGCACCACCATGAGGGCCGCGGCGAACGCCGGCCACTTGCCCCAGCGCGGCTGCCAGCGCTCCCGCAGGTGCACCAGCTCGGGATAGGAGCCGACCGTCGCGGTGTTCACGAAGTACCGCGTGCGCAGCACCACCGCGCTCTCCGGCTGCGGATCGGCGCCCGGGTGCGCCTCGACGAGGGCGAGCCCGACGGCCACCGCCTGCCCCGCCCGGGTCGCGTCCACGGCCTCCTGGAGGTCGTAGACGCCGACGTCGCGGGCGAAGTGGTTGAGCGTCCCGGTGGGCACGACGACCAGCGGCAGCCGGTGCCGGTTCGCCACCGCGGCGGCCGTGGCCACGGTGCCGTCGCCTCCCGCGACGCCGAGCGCGCGCACCCGGCCCGGTCGCTCGGCCAGTGCCGACTCGAGCTGCGCGCCGATGTCGAGGCCGTGCACGCTGCGCAGCACGGTCGCCGCGGGCAGCGCCGCGGCGATCTCGTCGGTGGGGTCGTGGTCGGGATCGCCGGCACGCGCGTTGACCACCAGCAGCAGGCCTTCGCCGTCCGGCAGTGCGGGGACGTCGTCCACCGGCCGGGCGCGTGCCTCGTCGGTGCCGCGCACCGGCCACCACCGCCGGGTCGCCGTCGCCAGCGCCGCTCCGACGGCGGCCCCCACCAGGACGTCGGAGGTCCAGTGCACGCCGACGTGCATCCGCGAGTACGCGACGGTGGCGGCGAGCGGCGCGACCGTGGTTCCCAGCCGCGGACTCTCCAACGCGACGGCGGTGGCGAACGCCCCGGCGGACGCGGCGTGCCCGGACGGGAACGACGAGGACCGCGGCGGGTTGGCCAGCTTCTGGTACGCCGGCAGCTCGGCCGCGGCCGGGCGTCGTCGCGGCAGCAACGGCTTGAGCAGCGCGTTCGCCGTGGCACTGGCCAGCCCGATGGACAGGACTCCCCGGTAGGCGGCCCTGCGGCCCGCACCCCGGCGGGCCCCGAGCAGGGCCGCGACCGCGAACCACAGCACGCTGTGGTTCGCCGCGGTCGACAGCGCCTTCATCGCGCGGTCGAGCGGGCTCGGCGGAAGCGCGGCGATGCGCCGGGAGATCGCCCGGTCGGTGTCGATGACCTCGTCGGCGAGTCGGGACAACCCTCGAGGCACCTGTCCGACCCTACGTCCCGGACCCGACCGGCCGGGCAGGCGGGGGTCCGCGGCGCGCCGGAATCCCAC
>DATLGI010000195.1:0-24411 GCA_035540535.1 Pseudonocardia sp. | reverse complement strand
GGTGGCCGGCGGGTCGGTCCTGGTGGCCGGCGGGTCGGTCCTGGTGGCCGGCGGGTCGGTCGTGGTGGCCGGCGGGTCGGTCGTGGTGGCCGGCGGGTCGGTCGTGGTGGCCGGCGGGTCCGTCGTGCCACCCGGCGGGTCCGCGTCACCCGGCGGGTCCGTCGTGCCACCCGGCGGGTCCGTCGTGCCCGGTGATCTCGGGGTCGCCTGCGGGTGCGGGCCGGCCGGCGGCTCCGGCTCGTTCGGTGGGGGAACGGCGAGCCGTGGGACGCGGGCATCGGGCACGGGGTCCGGTTCCTGCGCCACGAGCAGCGACGGTGCCGCCGGGCCCGTGACGGCCGGCGGCGCGAGGTCGACGACCGTCGGCGGCGGGACGACGCCCGGGGCCGGGGTCGGCACTGGCCCGGGCACGAGCCCGGACAGGTCCCACACCGAGCCCGTACCCGGGCCGGCGGCGGGCCGGGACGCGCCCAGGTAGGAGTCGCCGGCCCAGCGGTACGGGGCGACCTGCACGAGCTCGCCCCGCCGCGGCGCGTTGACCATCCGGCCCCCGCCCAGGTAGAGCCCGACATGGTGCACCCGGGCGGGCGTCCCGTAGAACACGAGGTCACCGGGCATGAGCGGCGATCCGGGGGCGACGAGCGGGCCGCGGTGGTACTGGGTGTGCGCGGTGCGCGGCAGTGTGATGCCCGCGGCGACGTAGGCGGCGTGGGTCAGGCCGGAGCAGTCGAATCCGACCTCCCCGGCAGCGGGCCCGTCACCGCCCCAAACGTAGGGCAGGCCGACCTGGGCCAGTGCGAACCGGATCGCCACCGCGGCCGCGGCCGAAGGGCCCTCGGTGGTGGTCCGGACGACGGTGCTCGCCGGGACCACGGCACCGCTGCCCGCGGCGGGCGCACCCGGGCCCGCCGCGCCGCCGAGGTCCCAGGTCGTGCCCGCGCCGTCCCGCGCAGCCGCCGGGCCCGGCCCGGCGCGCTCGGGCTCGACGCCGGCGGGCGGGCCGGACGCCGCGAGCACCGCCGCGAACGCAACCGCCAGCGGGACGGCCCGCCGCACCCGACGACCCGGGACCGGCGGCAGGAGGGGTTGCCGCGATCGCCGTGACGAGAGTCCTCCCCGATCCTCGGGCTCCGTCACATGCGGCACGCGTCTCTCATCGTCGTCCCCCAACCGGCGATCCCCTCACCGAACCTGATCAACCGCCGGTGGCACCGCAGGAACTCGTGGTTGCCGCCGGTCAGCATCGCCTGCACCTGGCCCGTGACGTACCAGCGCAACGAACCTGCCGTGGACCGCGCCGTCGCCGATACCGCCGTACCGGTGGTCCCCGGCGCCCGGCTGTCGGCGTTCGCGGCGACCGTCACGCGGCGAACCTCGTACCGACACGCTGCGCACCGAGGACGTTGCCCAGCGAGGTGTCGACCGGCGCGGTGTCGGCGGCGATGGCGTCGGTGGTGTGGACCTCCAGGCGGGTCAGTCGTGGTCCGGCACACCCTCCACCCGGTGCCCGGCGGCCTCCAGCGCCTCGGTGAGCAGCCGGCGGACGTGGCCGCCGCGGGCGGAGTAGAGCACCCGCCGCCCGTCCCGGTGCGTGCTGACCAGGCCGGTCATCCGCAGCTTCGCCAGGTGCTGGGAGACGGCGGGACGGGCGGCACCGACGGCGGCGGCCAGGCCCGTCACGTCGTGCTCGCCGTCGCGCAGCAGCCAGAGCAGCCGCAGCCGGGTGGGGTCGGCGAGCATCCGGAACGACTCGGCGGCGGCCTCGACGTGCGCGCCGGGCGGCAGGTCGGGACCCGGTCGTGGCTCGTCGTCCGGGCCGGCGCGCTCCTGTTGCCCGGGACTGGCACGTGCATCGTCGTCGCGTGCGTACATGTGCACGTATACTGCCGCTGGTGGACACCACGGCGCAACACGGACACGGACACGGGCACGGGCCGGGACACGGGCAGGGCCACCCCGGCCCGGCGCGACGGGCGTGGGCGGCGGTGCGCCACGTCGTCACCCCACACAGCCACGACACGGCCGACCGGGTCGACCCGGCGCTGGAGACCTCCCGGGCCGGGCTGCGCGCACTGTGGATCTCGCTGGCGGTGCTCGGCGCCACCGCGGCGGCGCAGGCGGTGGTGGTGGTGTTCACCGGGTCAGTCGCCTTGCTGTCCGACACCCTGCACAACGTCGCCGACGCGCTCACCGCCGTCCCGGTGGGCATCGCCTTCCTGCTCGGTAGACGCGCCCCGACCACCCGCTTCACCTACGGCTACGGGCGCGCCGAGGACGTGGCCGGGATCGTGGTCGTGCTGGTCATCCTGGGTTCGGCGGTGCTCGCCGGCGTCGAGTCCGTGCGCAGGCTCGCCGAGCCGGCCGACGTCCGGTTCCTCGGCGCGGTGGCCGCGGCCGGGCTGGTCGGGGCGATCGGCAACGAGATCGCGGCGCAGGTGCGGATCCGCACCGGGCGGCGGATCGGGTCGGCCGCGCTGGTCGCCGACGGCCTGCACGCCCGCACCGACGCGCTCACCTCCCTCGCCGTGCTCCTCGCCGCCGGGGGCGGCGCCCTGGGCTGGCGGTGGGCGGACCCGGTGGTCGGCCTGGCGATCACCGCGGCGATCCTCGTGGTGACCTGGGGCGCGGCCCGCCAGGTGCTCGCCCGGCTGATGGACGCCGTCGACCCGGCCCTGGTGCGGCAGGCCACCGCCGCCCTGCGCGGCGTCGACGGCGTGGTCGCCGTGGACCGGGTGCGGCTGCGCTGGATCGGGCACGCCCTGCGCGCGGAGGTGGACATCGCGGTGCCGGCGGGCGTCACGGTGGAGCAGGCGCACCGCACCGCCCACGCCGCCGAGCACGAGCTGACCCGCTCCGTCCCCCGGCTCACCGCGGCCACGGTGCACACGCACCCCGGGGAGGCGCCGAGCCGCCACCCCGACCTCGCGCAGCACGTGGCGCCGGCCCCGGAGCCGGGTCCGCCGCCTCGCCTAGGCTCGGCGGGATGATCCGGGAGATCCGCCGCCCCGACGTGGCCGAGGTCGTCGCCATGGTGCACGAGCTCGCCGACTACGAGCGCGAGCCCGACTCGTGCCTGCTCACGGCGGACCAGCTCGACGCGGCGCTGTTCGGGCCGGCGCCGGCGCTGTTCGGCCACGTCGCAGAGCGGGACGGCGAGCTCGCCGGCTGCGCGCTGTGGTTCCTGAACTTCTCCACCTGGCGCGGGGTGCACGGGGTGTACCTGGAGGACCTCTACGTCCGCCCGCGCCACCGCGGGCACGGCCTGGGCCGCGCGCTGCTGGCCCGGCTGGCGGGGGTGTGCGCCGAGCGCGGGTACGCGCGGCTGGAGTGGTCGGTGCTGGACTGGAACGCCCCGTCGATCGCGTTCTACCGCGTGCTCGGCGCCGTCCCGATGGACGGCTGGACCACCCACCGCCTCGACGGCGACGCGCTGGCCGCCCTGGCGCGGGGGTAGCCGCGGACTACTCGCGGTGCTCCGCCGGCTCGTCGAGGCCCGTCCACCACCGCCGCGCGGGCTCGCTGATCAGCAGCATGAACGCGGCGAACACGACCGCGCCGGCCGCGATCCCGAGCGCGAGCTGGCGGGACGGGCCGAGCAGCGAGTACACCACCGGCAGCAGGAGCAGCTGGGTGACGATCGCCGGGGTGCGGGCCCACCGCCGCCCGGTGACCAGCCCGAACCCGACGAACGCCAGTGCCGCGCCGACCACCAGGAAGAAGCCCGCCTCGCCGAGCACGTCCACGGCGCGGACCCGGGTCGAGCCGGAGCGGACCACCAGCGCCCCGGCGAACACCAGCGCGAGCGCCCCCTGCAGCGCCACCAGGCACCCCGCGATCCGCACCTGGCGCGGCGGCCCCGGGCGGGCCGAAGGGTGCGAGGTCACGGGCCCGAGGATAGGCCCGGGTAGCGTGCGGGGGTGCGCGCGCTGCTGGTGGTGAACCCCCACGCCACGACGACGACGCCCGCGGTCCGCGAGCTCCTCACCCGCGCGCTCGCGAGCGAGCTCAAGCTGGAGGTCCTCGCCACCCGCTTCCGCGGCCACGCGGCCGAGGTCACCGCCGAGGCGGTGGCGGCCGCGTCGAGCTGGTCGTCGCGCACGGCGGCGACGGCACGGTCAACGAGGTCGTCAACGGGATGCTGGTGGCCACCGGTGGCCGACCGGCCGAGCCCTGGGAGGCACCGGCGCTGGCCGTCGTGCCCGGTGGCTCGGCCAACGTCTTCGCCCGCGCGCTCGGCACGCCGCGCGACCCGGCCGAGGCCACCGCGCAGATCCTCGCCGCGCTCGAGGAGCGGCGCAGCCGCACCGTGGGCCTCGGCCGGGCGGACGACCGCTGGTTCACCTTCAACGCCGGCATCGGCTGGGACGCCGACGTCGTCGCCGAGGTCGAGCGGGCGCGCGCGGCGGGCCGCGAGGCCACGCCGCTGCGCTACGCCGGCACCGCTGTGCGCCAGTACCTCGCGCAGCGGTGGCGGCCGAAGGAGGTGACCGTCGAGGTGCCCGGCGTGCTCGCCCCGACCGCGGCCCGCCTGGCCTTCGTCAGCAACACCGACCCCTGGACCTACCTCGGCTCGCGGGCGGTGCGCACCAATCCGCGCTCGTCGTTCGCCGAGGGGCTCGGCCTGTTCGCCCTGCGGGAGCTCGGCCTCGGCACGGTCCTGCCGCTGCTGCGTGAGATCCTGCGCCCGGCGGGCGACCCCCGCGGGCGCCACCTCGTCCGCCACGACGCGGTGCCCGTGGTGCGGGTCCGCACCGAGGAGCCGGTCGCGCTGCAGCTCGACGGCGACCACCTCGGGGAACGCAGCGACGTCGAGTTCGTCTCCGTAGCCGATGCGCTACGGGTCGTCGTGTGAGACCCGCAGCTCGTCGCATCCCCGCCACCCACACCGCCCGGGTGGGTGACACCCGCGGGCCACTCACCGATGCGCGTGGACCGTCGAGCCGCTTTGGACTCGCACCAGGGCAAACGGTGCCGCAGAGTTGATCCAGGACGGACGAGCGACCGCGGGAGTTCCCCGCATGGTCCGCCGGATTCCGGGTAACCGGTAACGGCGGGCGGTCCGAGGTCGATCGCTCTTCGTAACGGCGATGCACGGTGGTAACCGATCGTGTACACCGTCGTTGAGGGGAGTGGGTGAGCGTGCTCACCTGAGTGGACCTCGACCTTGTAGATCGTTCCCGCTCGTGAAAGTATTCACAAGCGCGGAGCACCACCGAACGACGATCGGCGCGACCCCGATCGCAGCCAAGAGGAGCAGAGCAATCATGGACTGGCGCCACCGCGCGATCTGCCGCGACGAGGACCCGGAGCTGTTCTTCCCCGTGGGGACCAGCGGGCCGGCCCTCCTGCAGATCGCCGAGGCCAAGACCGTCTGCCGGCGCTGCCCCGTCACCACCGAGTGCCTCACCTGGGCGCTCGAGAGCGGCCAGGACGCCGGTGTGTGGGGCGGGCTGAGCGAGGACGAGCGGCGCGCACTCAAGCGCCGCAGCACGCGTCCCCACACGCGCACGGCCTGATCAGGCAGGTACCACCGGCGGCCCAGGCCACTGCGCCACCTGCCGGCGATACCGACGTTCCCCCACCGCGGGCCCGCGACCGGACACCACCCGGCGCGGGCCCGCGGTCGTTCCTCCGGACGGGCGGCACGCCGGGCGGGGCGGGCCGGTGGCCCACCCGCCCCGTGGCCGGGCCCACGTCCGGGCGGGGGACCGACGCTCCGCGGAGAACCGGCGCCGCGGGCAGCGGCATCGCTGCTGCGGGCGGCCGGGGCCGGCACAACCGCGACCGATGCGCCGGCTCGTCGATCACGCGGTCAGGCTAACCCTCCCTTCGGAGGGGTCCGGCCCCGGGGCCGCTGCTCCCCGTCCGGACCATCGGTGTCAGTCCGGCCGCAGCGGCAGCCGCAGCACCGCCTCGGTGCCGCCGCCCGGCCGGGCCCGCAGCTCCAGCGCGGCGTCGAGCTCGGAGGCCAGCAGCGTGCGGACGATCTGCAGGCCCAGCCCACCGGCGCCCTCGACGTCCAGGCCGGGGGGCAGGCCGCGCCCGTCGTCGGAGACCACGACGTCGAGCCCCGCGTCGGTGCGCGTCGCGCGGACCACCACCTCGCCCGGGCCGCCCGGCGCGAAGGCGTGCGCCAGCGCGTTGTGCACCAGCTCGGTCAGCACCAGCACCAGCGGGGTCGCGAGCGCCGCGGGCAACGTCCCGAACGCCCCCTCGCGTCGAACCTTGGCGCGGGAGTCGGCGGTGGCGCCGTCGCCGATCGCCGGCAGCACGCGGTCCACCAGCTCGTCGAGGTCCACCCGCTCGGCGACCGACATCGACAGCGTCTCGTGCACCAGCGCGATCGAGTTCACCCGGCGCACGCTCTCCTGCAGCGCCCGGCGGGCCTCCGGGGCGACCGTCCGGCGCGCCTGCAGCCGCAGCAGCGCCGCCACCGTCTGCAGGTTGTTCTTCACCCGGTGGTGGATCTCCCGGATCGTCGCGTCCTTGCTCAGCAGCGCCTGGTCCCGCCGGCGCAGGTCGGTGACGTCGCGGACCAGGACGAGGGCACCGGCCGCGTCGCCGCGCGGGCGCAGCGGCAGCGCCCGCACCAGCATCACCGCCCCCCGCCCACGGACCTCCAGAAGCGCGGAGTACCGGCCCTCCGCCGCGGCGGAGATCCGCGCGGCCACCTCGGCGGCGACGAAGGGATCGGCCACCAGCTCGCGGGTCGCGTCGGCGAGCGGCAACCCGAGCAGGTCGCTGGCGTGCCCCATCCGGTGGTAGGCCGACAGCGCGTTCGGGCTGGCGTAGGCGACCAGGCCGTGCGCGTCCAGCCGCACGAGGCCGTCCCCCGCCCGCGGGCTCGTGTCCGGTCCCGGCTCCGCGGACGGCGGCGGGAACGTCCCGTCGGCGACCATCTGGCACAGCTCCGAGGCGCTGCGGAGGTAGGCGATCTCCAGCGGGCTCGGCACCCGCGGCATCGACAGGTTGGTGTCCCGGGACAGCACCGCGACGACGGCGCGCCCGTGCCGCACGGGCACCGTCTCGCGCCGGACCGGCAGGTCGAGCTGCCAGCTCGGGTCGTCGTCGCGACAGATCCGGCCCTCCACCACCGCCCGGCGCAGCTGCGGGTGCTCGGCCACGGCCACCCGGCTCCCCACGAGGTCGTCCGGCTGGGCCGTCGGCGCGGTGGTCGGGCGCACCTGCGCGACGCACAGGAACTCCTCCGGGCGCCCGGGCGGGCCGGCGCCGAGCGGAACCCAGAGCAGCAGGTCGGCGAAGGACATGTCGGCGAGCAGCTGCCACTCGCCCACGACGCGCTGGAGGTGGGCCACCGGGCCCGGCGCGAGGTGGGTGTGCTCGGCGAGCAGGTCGCTCAGGGTGGACACGCGCAACTCCTGCCGACGTCCGGGGCGGTGCCCGGCCCGGCGGCCGGGACGCGGGATGAGACAATCGTGGCCCCTGGCGGGTTCCGCCTACCGTCGACCCCGGACCGGCGCCGCCGGCCGAGCAGAGGAGACCTCATGTCCCGTCCAGCCCGCAAGAAGCGCGACCGCAAGAAGAGCGGCGCCAACCACGGCAAGCGCCCCAACTCCTGACCGGCGCGAGCGCGACCCGCCCTATCCGCGGCGCTCGAGACGGGTCGTGCGCACCTCGACCGTGGTGCCGGCGGGCCCCGACTCCACCGTCACGTCGGTCTGCTCGAGCATCGCGAACCGGATCTGGCGGCGCAGCCGGTCCTTGAGCCCGTCCGGGGCGTGCTCCCCGCCGCACTTGGTGGCGAGCAGCCGCTTGAGCTTCTCGTCGATCCCGTACTCGGCAAGGCACGGCCCGCACTCCTCGAGGTGCCGGGCCAGCAGCGCCCGCCGGCTCTCGTCGCACTCGTGGTCCAGGAACAGCCACACCTGCGCGAGGACCTCGGCGCAGTCCGTCTCGTGCGGCCTCCCGCAGCTCACGACCCCACCTCCTGCTCGCGCAGGAACCCGCGGTCGCGGGCGGTGTCGGTGAGCATGTCCCGTAGCTGGCGGCGGCCCCGGTGCAGCCGCGACATGACGGTGCCGATGGGCGTGCCCATGATCTCGGCGATCTCCTTGTACGCGAAGCCCTCGACGTCGGCGTAGTAGACGGCCATCCGGAAGTCCTCCGGGAGCTGCTGCAGCGCGGCCTTGACGGCGTCGTCGGGCAGCCGGTCCAGCGCCTCCATCTCGGCCGACGGCAGGCCCTGCGAGGTGTGCCCGCCGGCCTGCGCGAGCTGCCAGTCGCTGATCTCCTCGGTGGGGGCCTGCAACGGCTGGCGCTGCCGCTTGCGGTAACCGTTGATGTAGGTGTTGGTGAGGATGCGGTACAGCCAGGCCTTCAGGTTCGTGCCGGCGCGGAACGTGTGGAACGCCGAGTACGCCTTGAGGAACGTCTCCTGCACGAGGTCCTCGGCGTCGGCCGGGTTGCGCGTCATCCGCAGCGCCGCGCCGTAGAGCTGGTCGATCAGCGGCATCGCGTCGCGCTCGAAGCGGGCGGCCCGCTCCTCGGCGGTCTCGCTCTCCTGGTCGACCGCGGCCCGCTCGGCGTTCTCGGTCGGCACGGCCGGCCTCGGCCGCCCGGCCTCGGGGGCACCCGGACCCGCGGACGCGCCGTCGGTACCGGCGCCCGGTTCCTCGGTCGGTCCGATGCCCGGCACCGCGCTCCCTTCCTGCCGCGCCCCCGGCCGCCACGGGACCCACTGCCCGACGGCCGGTCGACGGGCCGAGCTTACGCTGCCCGGCGCCTCCGGGCGCGCCGGCGGCATCACGCGGGGGATCATCGCTGCCTGCGTCACAAACGGTGACAACGCCGTCCCGGCGGCCCCGATTCCCGCGTGGCAGGCTGCGCGCCATGGCAGGCAGGGGGACGCCCGCGACGGCGGCGCTGGCGAGGGCCCGCATCGAGCACCGGATCCACGAGTACGCGCACCGCTCGGGCCAGGCCTACGGCGCCGAGGCCGCGGAGGTGCTCGGGCTCGACCCGGCGCGCGTGTTCAAGACGCTCGTCGCCGAGGTCGACGGTGCGCTGACCGTCGGCATCGTGCCGGTCAGCACCTCGCTCGACCTGAAGGCGCTCGCGGCGGCCGTCGGTGGGAAGCGGGCGCGGATGGCCGGGGTCGCCGACGCCGAGCGGGCCACCGGCTACGTCGCCGGCGGGATCTCCCCGCTGGGCCAGCGCAAGCAGCTGCCCGCAGTGCTCGACGCCTCCGCCGAGGCGCACCCGACGATCTTCTGCAGCGGCGGGCGCCGTGGCCTGGAGATGGAGCTGGCCGCGGCCGACCTGGCGCGGCTGGCGGGAGCCCGGATCGCCCCGATCGCCACGCCCTGACGCCCTGACGCCCTGACGCCCGTCATGGAGTCCTGTCGGGGTGGAAGCGGGTCGCTGCGGCCCGACATGGAGTCATGTCGGGGTGGAAGGGGGTCGCTGCGGCCCTACATGGAGTCATGTCGGGGTCGGACGGGCGCCCGCGGCCCGTCATGATGTCGGGGTCGGACGGGGCGCCCGGCCGGGCAGCACGGCGGGCAGCCAGCGTGCGACCGCGGCCGCGACGCCGGAGAGGTCGGCCTTCAGGGAGTGGTCGCCGGCGAGTACGACGAGCTCGCGACCGGGAGCGGGGTCGGGCCGGCCGAACGGGTCGCGCTCGCCCTGCACCACGAGCACCGGCACGTCGACGGCGGCGAGCTCGGCCCGCCGGTGCCTGTCCGGTCGCCCCGGGGGGTGGGTAGGGAACGCCAGGCACAGGACCGCCACCGCCCCCGCGTCCGCGGCGGTGCGGCACGCCACCCGGGCGCCCGAGCTGCGGCCGCCGCACAGCAGCGGCAGCCCGGGGTGGTCCGCCCGCACGGCGGCGACCACCGCGAGCCACGCGGCGTCGAGGTGCGCCGCGGGGGCCGGGGCGCGCCTGCCCGCCACCCGGTAGGGCTGCTCGACCAGCACCACGTGCACGTCGGCGGCGCGCGCGGCGCGGGTGGCGGCGGCTAGGTCGGGCGCGCCGGTGCCACCCCCGGCACCGTGCCCGAGCAGCAGCACGGCGCGAGGCTCGGCGTCGACCGGCCGGTGCACGAGCCGCGCGGGCCCGTACGGCGTGGCGACCTCGACCCCCTCCCACCCCGACATGCCTCCATGTCGGGCCGGGGGTGGGGCAGCAGCCGCTGGTGCGGTCACGCGGGGTTCGGCCCGGCGAGCAGGTCGAGCTGGAGCGGCTCGGCCACCTCGCGCGGGTCGATCGGGGCGATCAGCTCGGGGCCGTTGTTGCGCACGCTGTTCACCCTGGGCGACACCGGCCGCAGCTCGAGCGCCGCCACCAGGTCGAGCGACGGCGGGCGCAGGAGCGCGGCCACCGCCTCGTCGTCGGCGCGCCGGTCCGGGTCGAGCCACGCGTCCCAGGCACTCGCGGGCAGGACCAGCGGCATCCGGTCGTGCACCTGGGCGAGCGGGCCGACGGCGTCGGTGGTGAGCACGCACGCGGTGACCAGGCCGTCGGGGAAGCGGTCCGCCGGGTCGTCCTTCGGCTTCCAGAACTCCCACAGCCCCGCCATCGCCAGCGACGCACCGTCGCGGTGGTGGGCGTAGTACGGCTGCTTGTGGTCGGGCCCCCGCTGCCACTCGTACCACCCGTCGGCCGGGAGCAGGCACCGCCGGGCGGCGAGCGCGCGCCGGAACGCGGGCTTCTCCCCCGCTGTCTCCGCCCGCGCGTTGATCATGCGGGCGCCGGCCTTCTCGTCCTTCGCCCACGACGGCACGAGCCCCCAGCGCATCATCCGCAGCGACCGCTCGGTGACGTCGGGGTCGGGGTTGCCGTCGGCATCGCGCGGATGGCGCTGCACGACCGTCACGACCTGCTTGGTGGGCGCGACGTTGAAGTCCGGCACCGCGGCGTCGCCCGTCGCGTCGACGGCGCGGAACTCCTCGGCGAGATCGGCAGTGGCCTTGGTGGACGCGTAGCGGCCGCACATCCCGCCATCGTGGCACGGCGCGCGCGGCCCGGACTGTCAGCAGGTCGCCCCGCGGACATCCCTCTGCAGGCCACCCTGCGGACGTCCTGGGGCGGGCTGGGACGATGGGGACGTGACGCCCTGGCCCGCGCCCCTCGCCGACGGCCCCGTCCGCGGTCGCGTGTCGGTGCCGGGGTCGAAGTCGATGACCAACCGCGCGCTGCTGCTCGCCGGCCTCTCCGGCGGCCCCGCGGCCGTCGACGGCGCCCCGCCCACCCGCGACACCGCGCTCATGGTCGCCGCGTTGGCCGCGCTGGGCGTGCCCGTCACGGTCGACGGCGAGCACGTGGCGATCGGCGCGCACGGCGGCTTCCAGGGCGGGGGTGCCGTGGACTGCGGCCTCGCCGGCACCGTCATGCGGTTCGTCCCGCCGGCCGCGGTGCTCGCCGACGGGCCGGTCACCTTCGACGGCGACCCGCGCGCCCGCGAGCGCCCCATGCACACCGTGCTCGGCGCGCTGCGCGCCCTCGGCGCCCGCGTCGACGGCGACCTGCTGCCGTTCACCCTGCACGGCACCGGCGGCCTCCCCGGCGGCGAGGTGGTGATCGACGCGTCCGCGTCCTCGCAGTTCGTGTCCGGATTGCTGCTCTCCGGGGCCGGTTACGACAAGGGCGTGACGGTCGTGCACGACGGCGATCCGCTGCCGTCGCTGCCGCACATCGACATGACCGTCGCGATGCTGCGCACCGGCGGCGTCACCGTGCACGACGACGGGCCGAACACCTGGCGGGTCGAGCCCGGCCCGGTCGCGGCGCGCACCTGGACCGTCGAACCCGACCTCTCCAACGCCGCGGTGTTCCTCGCGGCCGCGGCCGTCACCGGCGGGCGGGTCACCGTCGCCGGCTGGCCCGCGGGCTCGACCCAACCCGGCGTCGCCGTGCTCGACGTGCTGGAGCGATTCGGGTGCGCGATCGAGCCCGGGCCCGACGGGATGACCGTCACCGGCCCCGGCACGCTGGTCGGCGTGGACGTCGACCTGCACGAGGTCGGCGAGCTGGCCCCCACCGTCGCCGCCGTCGCCGCGCTGGCCGGCACGCCGTCGCGGCTGCGTGGCATCGCCCACCTGCGCGGGCACGAGACCGACCGGCTCGCGGCGCTGGCCACCGAGCTCACGGCCCTGGGCGGTGACGCCAGCGAGACGGCGGACGGTCTCGTGATCCGGCCGGCCTCGCTGCGGGCCGACCGGCAGCGTCCGTGGCGGGCCTACGCCGACCACCGCATGGCGACGGCCGGCGCGGTGGTCGGACTCGTCGTCCCGGACGTCGCGGTCGACGACGTGGCCTGCACCGCGAAGACCATCCCCGACTTCCCGGCGCGCTGGCGGGAGCTGGTCGCCTGAGCGCGCGGGAGTACGACGAGACCGACGTCCGGGTCCGTCCCGGGCGGCGCGGCTCGCGCCCGCGCAGCAAGCGCCGCCCCGACCACGCCGACGCGACGGAGGCGATGGTGATCGGGGTCGACCGCGGGCGATGGACCTGCGTGCCCGGCGGCGACGACGCCAACCCGCCGGTGACCGCGATGCGGGCCCGCGAGCTCGGGCGCACGCCGATCGTCGTCGGGGACCGGGTCGACCTGGTCGGTGACCTGTCGGGGGCCCCCGACACCCTGGCCCGGATCGTGCGGGTGGCGGAGCGGGCGACGGTGTTGCGGCGTACCGCCGACGACACCGACCCCTACGAGCGGGTCGTCGTGGCGAACGCCGAGCAGCTGGTGATCGTCACCGCGGTGGCGGACCCGACCCCGCGCACCGGCTTCGTCGACCGGTGCCTGGTCGCGGCCTACGCCGGCGGGCTCACCCCGCTGCTGTGCCTGACCAAGGCCGACCTCGCCGACCCGGGCCCGTTCGCCGGGCACTACGCCGACCTGGACATCCCGGTCCTCGTCACCCGCCGCGACGCCGCCGGGGGGATCGATTCGACCGCGCTGGCAGGTGCGCTGGCCGGGCGGGTCACGGCGCTGGTCGGCCACTCCGGGGTGGGCAAGTCGACCCTGGTCAACGCGCTGCTGCCGGACGCCGAGCGGGCCGTCGGTGTCGTCTCCGGCGTCGGGAAGGGCCGGCACACCACCACCGCCGCCCTGGCGCTGCCCCTGGGGGGCGGCGGCTGGGTCGTGGACACGCCCGGCATCCGGTCCTTCGGGCTGGCCCACGTCACCCCGGACGACGTGCCGGCGGCGTTCGACGACCTGGCCGCGGCGGTCGAGGGCTGCCCGCGCGGGTGCGGACACCTCGGCCCGCCCGCCGACCCGGAGTGCGCCCTCGACGAGCTCGTGGGGCGGGGCATGCTGCGCCGGGAGCGCCTCGCCGCCCTGCGCCGCGTGCTGGTCGCCCTTCGCTGAGCCGCCTGCTCAGGTCGGCAGCGCCGACCGCTTCCGGCCGATGATCGACCGGTAGTGCAGCGGGTCGCCGGAGGTCGAGATCCGGTGCTGGTAGGTCTCGGTGGCCAGCACCTCCAGGTGCCCGGACGCCATCGCCAGCTTGATCAGCCCGCTGAACCCGCTGATGTCCTCGTCCCCGAGGAAACCGTCCTTGATCGTGAAGGCGATCCAGCCGCCGTCGGCGACGTGGTTGAAGGCCACCCGGAACGCCTCCGGCGGGATGTCGCCGAAGCCCAGGGCCGCCACACACGTCAGGCCGGTGAAGCGGTGCGCGGCGAGCCGGGCGTGCAGAGCCGGCGTCGCCCCGGTCATGTCGACGACGTGGTAGTCCTCGTAGACGTCGGGCCGGTCGCGCAGCGCGGCCTCGCGCGCCTCCGGGATGATGTCCACACCGACGATCCGCGACACCCCCGCCGAGCGCAGCTCCGCACCCACGATGCCGTTGCCCGCGCCGAGGTCGAGCACCCGAAGCGTCGAGGGGTCGACCCCCGCCCGGTCCAGCTCGGCCCGCAGCATCCCGCAGACCACGCGGGGTGAGCAGCAGCGGAGGATGTCGTAGAACAACCGCTCGTACAGTCCAGGGATCCGGTAGATCCGGTCGTAGTCGTGGAACCGCACCTCGCTCCAGCCGTCCTCGGCCTCGACGAGGCACCATTCCGCGTCCTGCCCGTAGCTCTCGGACGGGTCGGGAAGTGCGATCCGCGGCGGATCCGGGGCGGTACCGGGGGGCTGGGTCATGTGAAGCCCTTCGCGAGGTGGGCGTCGACGGCGCCACCCGGACGGCGGCGCTGCATCTCACTCGAGCACCCCCGCAGAGTGCCACCCTTCGGGCGCGTCCGTCCGCTGAGCGGATCTCCGAGAGCGGGCGGGCCTCTCCGGAGCCGGCCCGGCGCACCCGCTCCGACCTCGGACGACGGCGGTGCTGCAGCACTCTCGAGGGCGGCCCGCAGGTCGCCCGTTCGGCGCAGCGACAGCCCCGATCGGCCGGGTCCAGCTGTCTCGGTGCCGAGCACCCGGGCACCCGGCCGTGCCACGCCGGCGTGTTCACCGGGTCAGCAGGTCCGTCCACAGCCGGCCGAGCCAGGCCGCGTAGCGCTCGTCGGACCAGCCGCGCTGCCGGACGAGGGCGTGCCAGAGGGCCCCGTCGGTGGTCGACCACAGCACGTCGCGGCACTCGTCCGCGGGCACCGCCAGCTGCCCGGTGTCCGCGGCGGCGCGGGCGTGCACGCCCATGGCCTCGAGGCGGGCGCGGTCCATCTCGGCCAGCAGTGCCGCCGCGGCCGGTTCGCTCGCCGCCGCCGCGCGCACGGCCAGGTGCAGGAGTGCGGTGCGCCGCATGATCCGGGTGTTGACCACCGCGAACCTCTCCAGCCGCGTGGGCAGGTCGGCCTCGTCGAACAGCGCACGAATCTCCGGCCGGTCGAGCAGATGCACGTCCTGGTCGTCACCGCCGACGGCCACGTCCCACGCCCGGTGCAGCAGCGTGGGCTTGTTCGTGAAGGCCGTGTAGACCGTCTCGACGGCGACCCCGGCCCGGGCGGCGACCTCGGAGATCGTGGTCCGCCCGTATCCCCGGTCCACGAACAGCTCGTGCGCGGCGTCCAGGATGCGCCGGCGGTTCTCCCGGGCCTGCTGCTGCCGGCGGGTCGAGTCGTAGCGCCTCTTGACAGGCTCGCTCATTGAACCCATTCTCACAGTATTGAAAGTAGTCTAACTGTATCGGAGAGTGTGTCATGGTATCTGAGGTCGACGAGTTCCTGGGCGACGTGGTGCCGCGCCAGATGGCAGCCGAACGCGCGCTGCTGCAGGGCGAGGTCGAGCCGTGGATGGCGGCCTGGTCGAGCCGCGACCCCGTGACCCTGTTCGGCGCCGCCGTCCGGGTGCGATGCGGTTGGGACGAGGTGACCCGGGTGTTCCGCTGGCTCGCGTCGCGGTTCTCGGACGTGAGCGACTACCGCCTCGACGTCGTCGCCGCGGGGGTGAGCGGGGACCTCGCCTACACGGTCGGGTTCGAGCACAAGACCGTGTGCGCCGACGGCGAGCAGGCGACCTACACGCTGCGGGTCACCCACGTGTACCGCCGCGAGGACGGCAAGTGGAAGATCGTCCACCGGCACGGCGACCACCCACCGGCGGACGCCGCACCCGTGCTGGAGAGTCAGCCCAGCTCCACCAGATAGGGCACCTCGGACGGGTCGTACCAGGCCAGGTCGTGGTCCTCGGCCTCGCCGACGAGGAACTCGGCGTCCAGGTCGCCCAGGTCGGCGCCGTCCACCGCGGCGGCGGCCTGGCGCACCGCGTGCTCGGCCTCCACCGTGTCGGCGTGCACCGCGGCGATCGCGGTCAGCGGCACCGGCCCGGCCAGCCGCACCACGCCGTCGTCGAGGTCGGGGCGCAGCGTGACGTCGTCGAGGTCGGCCGCCACCACCACCCGCCGGGCGGGCGTGCCGTCCTCGCCCAGCCCGAACTCGACGGCGAGCAGCCGCAGCGACGCCCGCGCCGCCTCGGCCATCGCCGCGTACTCCAGCTCCTCCTCGGTGCCGGTGGTGTAGGACTCGCGAAGCCGCGGGGTGAGCGAGAAGGCCGTACCGCCGATCGGGTCCAGGCGGCCGGTGGACACCATCCGGCGCAGCATCGGCCAGGTCGCCGGGATGTAGACGCGCACCTCAGCTCACCGTCCCGACCAGCTCGTCGAGCGCCTCGTCGACCATCCCGGCCAGGACGTCGACGTCGGGCATGGCGTCGCGGTCGCCGTTGAAGCCGTAGTAGACGCCGCCGTCGTAGGAGGTGAGCCCGATCGCGAGCGCCTGGCCCCGGGCCAGCGGCACCACCGGGAACATCTCGAGCATGCGGGCGCCGGCGGCGTAGAGCGGGAACTGCGGCCCGGGCACGTTGGTCACCACCAGGTTGAAGATGCGCTTGGAGAAGCTGCTGGCCGCGCGGGCGCCCAGGGCGTGCAGCGTAGGCGGGGCGAAGCCACCGATCCGGACCAGGGCCTCGGCGCCGACCGAGCGCCCGTCCGCGGTGTGCTCGCGCATGGCGTGGTTGACGTGGTGCAGCCGCACCACCGGGCTCGGCTCGCCGACGGGCAGGTCCACCAGGAACGACGAGACCCGGTTGCCGAGCGAGCCCGCGGTCGCCGAGCTCGGGACGTCGGTCTCGCCACGCACCGACAACGGCACCATCGCCCGCACGGAGCTCGACGTGGTGACCGGCTCGCCGCGGGAGAGCAGCCAGTTGCGCAGCGCCCCGGCCACGACCGCGAGCACCACGTCGTTCACCGCGCAGCCGTGCGCCGCCCGGACCCGCCGGTAGTCCTCCAGCCGGGTGCGGGCGACCGCGAACCGCCGCTGGGGGGAGATCGCCACGTTCAGCGGCGTGCCCGGCGCGCGGCGGGTCGCCGTGCGGGCCATCGTGACCAGCTGGCCGAGCCCGCCGACGACCTTCCCCGCGGTGGCGACGGCGTCGCCCGCCGCGGCCCGGACGTTGTCGACGACGACGCCGGGGCGCGCCAGTGCCTCCGCGACGGCCTCGACCACCAGCTGTGCGCCGCTCGGCTCGGGGCGGGGCATCCACAGATCCTCGCGCAGCGCCCGCGGCCACCCGTCCGGCGGGCCGGGCGCCGGGGCGGCGACGTCGAGGATCACCTGGCCGATGTCGATCGCACCGATCCCGTCGACCATCGCCTGGTGGGTCTTGGTGACGATCGCCGTCCGGCCGCGCGCCAGCCCCTCGACGAGGTACATCTCCCACAGCGGGCGCCCGTGGTCCAGCGGGCGCGACATCAGCCGCGCCACCAGGTCGGTGAGCTGCACGTCGGTGCCGGGCTTCGGCAGTGCCGAGCGGCGCACGTGGTAGGCGACGTCGAAGTCGGTGTCGTCCACCCAGACCGGCCGGGCGAGGTTGCCCGGGACGTGGCGCACCTTCTGCCGGTACCGGGGGACGAGCGCGATGCGCTGCTCGACGAGCTCGACGAGCCGGTCGTGGTCCAGCCCGCTCCGCGGCCGGCGGAAGATCGACACCGCGCCGACGTGCATGGGTGTCGACGCCCCCTCCAGGTAGAGGAACGACGCGTCGAGGGCGGAGAGCCGCGGCGGCATCCCGAGATCCTAGGCTTTCCGGCGTGGCCGGACCGCGCTCGCCCAAGGACACCTTCGTGACGGTGTACGGCCGCAAGCCGGTGCTGGAGGCGCTGGCGGACGCGACCCTGCGGGTGGACAAGGTCGTCCTCGCCGAGGGGCTCCGCGGCGGACCGGTGCGGGAGATCCAGGCCGCGGCCCGGGCCCGCGGGGTGCCCGTGCACCGGGCGAGCGCGCACCGGGTGAAGGTGCTGGCCGGCAACGGCCGCCACGACCAGGGCGTGCTGGCCGACGTCGTCGCCCCGCGGATGGCGCCGGTCGCGGAGTTCCTCGACGCGCTGCGCGGCCCGGCGGCGGTGCTCGTGCTGGACCGGGTGACCAATCCGGCCAACGTCGGGATGGTGCTGCGCAGCGCCACCGCCGCGGGACTGGACGGGGTGCTGCTCCCCCGCCGCGGCGTCCCGGCGATCGACCCGCTGGTGGTCAAGGCGTCGGCCGGGGTGGCGTTCCGGGCGCCGGTGCTGCGGGCCGCGACGGCCGAGGAGGGCTGCGCGGCGCTGCGGGCGGCCGGGTTCGGCGTGTTCGGCCTCGACGCGGGCGGGCCGTCGCTGCTCGACGCCGACCTGCCCGAGCGGGTCGCGCTGGTGCTCGGCAACGAGACCGACGGGCTCGCCGCGCCCGTGCGGGCCGACCTCGACGGCACGCTGGCGATCCCGATGCACGGCGGGGTGGAGTCGCTGAACGTCGCGAGCGCCGCGGCGGTGGCCGCCTACGAGCTGCTGCGCCGCCGGGCGGGCCGTCGGTGACGTCCGCGCCCGGCTGACGGCATGGTCGGCGCCCGGCACGGATCGTGGTCCGCCCGGTACCGTGCGTCACCATCGCCGCCGTCGCGGACGGCACGGAGGGAGCTCACCATGGCCACGTTCGGGATCGACCCCGCGCGCACCGCGCTGGTCGTCATCGACCTGCAGAACTGCTTCGTCGAGGGCACGCCGTTCTCGGCGCCGGGCGGACCGGAGATCGTCGCGAGGCTCGGCGGGCTGATCGACACCTGCCGCGACCACGGCATCCGCGTCATCTACACCGCGCACGTCGTGCGGGCCGACCACAGCAACGTCGGCACGCTCGGCGACACGATCCCGGCCATCCACGACGGCGTGATCGACGACGGCAGCGAGACCGCCGCCCTGCACCGCGACGTCAAGGTGCTCGGCGACGACATCGTGCTCAAGAAGCCGCGGTTCGGCGCGTTCCAGGGCACCGACCTGGAGATGATCCTGCGCTCGCAGGGCATCGACACGATCATCGTCGGCGGGATCACCACCAACTTCTGCTCCGAGACCACCGCCCGCGAGGCCCACGCCCGCGACTTCAAGGTGATCTTCCTCAGCGACGGCACCACGACCTTCGACCTGCCCGACGCCGGCTGGGGCCCGATCCCTGCCGAGGAGGCGCACCGCTTCGCCTGCACGGTCCTGGCGTTCGGCTTCGCCGAGGTGACGACGGTGGCCGCCGTCCAGGAGCGCATCACCGGCGCGTGATCAGGCCGGGCGACGCCCCCACACGGCCATCGTGGTCGGCGCGACGGTCACGAAGGCGGGGTCGTCGAGGCGGTCCAGGACGTGGTCGACGTCGGCGGGGGCGGCCCCGCGCTCGACGAGCGCGTCGCGCACCTTCGCAACGGTGAACCGCAGCCAGGCGGCGCCCGTAGCGGGGTCGCCCCCGCGCAGCATGTGCGTGCGGCCCGCCGAGGCGAGGTCCACCGCGCCCGCGGCCGCGAGGTCGGCGTACATCCGCTGCCCGTAGAGCGGGTCCATCCCGCCGCCGAGCTCGGCGAGCAGGTCCAGCGCCGCGCCGAGGACCCGCGCGACCACCGCGTCGTCCCCACCGAGCACCAGCGAGACGCAGAGCGGTTCCTCCGCGAGGAGCCACCCGCCCGGCCGCAGGCATCGCAGCAGCCGGCGCACCGCCTCCGGGCGGTCCGCCACCCAGTGCAGCGTCCACCGCACGTGCACGAGGTCGAAGTCCTCGCCCGGCGGGTCGTCGGCGCACACGTCGTGGCGGCGCACCTCGAGCACCGCGGAGGCGAGCGGCTCCAGGAACGCCGTCTGCACGTCCGTGGCGAGGACGTGCCCACCCGGCCCGACGCGCTCGGCGAGCCGGCGCGCCACCGACCCCGCGCCGGCGCCGACCTCCAGGCACCGCCACCCGGGCCCGACGCCGAGCGCGTCGAGCAGCCCGGCGGTGCCCGGGTCGAGCATCGCCTCCAGCGAGCCGATCCGGACGCGCTCGTCACTCCAGGCGTCGTCGAAGACGTAGGTGCTCGCCGTGGCGGTCATCCACCGATCATGGCCCGACAGCACGCCGGACCCCACGGCGCGGGCAGGACTCCGCCCGACCGGGCGACGCGACCTACCCTGGGCCCATGGTCCAGCGCCGCCTCCCCCGTCCCGCCGAGCTGCGCACGCTGCTGCGCCCCGCCCCTTTCGTCCGCGACGCCACCGATCGGCGGCTCTCCCGGGCCGCCAGCATCGGCGACCTGCGCGCGATCGCGCGTCGCCGGACCCCGCGCGCCGTCTTCGACTACACCGACGGCTCGGCCGACGGCGAGGTGACGCTGCGCCGCGCCCGCGAGACGTTCGAGCGCGTCGAGTTCCGCCCGAGCGTGCTCAACGACGTCTCCCGCGTCGACACCGGCCGCGACATCCTCGGGCGGCGCTCCGCCCTGCCGTTCGCGCTCGCCCCCACCGGTTTCACCCGGATGATGCACCACGAGGGCGAGAAGGCCGTCGCGGCGGTCGCGCAGGACGCCGGCATCCCGTATGCGCTGTCCACGATGGGGACGACGACGATCGAGGACGTGGCCGCGGCCGCGCCGGATGCGCGCAGGTGGTTCCAGCTCTACGTGTGGCGCGACCGCGCGCCGGCCAAGGACCTCGTGCAGCGCGCCTGGGCGAGCGGCTACGACACGCTGATCCTCACCGTCGACACCCCGGTCGCCGGCGCGCGCCTGCGCGACGTCCGCAACGGCCTGACGATCCCGCCGGCGATCTCGCTGCGCACCTTCGTCGACGGCGCGATGCACCCGCACTGGTGGTTCAACATGCTCACCACCGACCCGCTGACGTTCGCGAGCCTGGCGTCCACCGAGGGCACCGTCGCCGAGCTGATCAACCGGGTGTTCGACCCGAGCCTGTCGATCGCCGACGTCGAGTGGTTGCGCGGCGCCTGGGACGGCAAGCTGGTGATCAAGGGCATCCAGAGCGTCGACGACGCCCGCCGCGTGGTCGAGGCCGGTGCCGACGGCGTGCTGCTGTCCAATCACGGCGGGCGCCAGCTCGACCGCGCCCCGGTGCCGCTGGAGCTCGTGCAGCCGGTGGTGGACGAGGTCGGCGACCGCGCCGAGGTGCTCGTCGACACGGGGATCATGAACGGTGGCGACGTCGTGGCGGCGATCGCGCTCGGCGCCCGGGCGGCGCTGGTCGGGCGCGCCTACCTTTACGGGCTGATGGCGGGCGGCGGCAGGGGGGTCGCCAAGGCGGTGGCGATCCTGGCGGCCGAGATCGTGCGGACGATGCAGCTGCTCGGGGTGTCGAGCGTCGACGAGCTGCGCCCGTCGCACGTGCGGCTGCGGTGATCCGTCAGGTGCCCCCCGCGCTGCGCGGCCGGGCGCCACCGTCCATGGTGGGGCCATGGGTTTCATTGACAAGGCCAAGGACCTGCTGAACAAGCACGACGACAAGGTCGACCAGGGCCTGGACCGGGCCGGTGAGCAGGCGCGGACGCGGTTCGCCGGGCACGACGACCAGATCGACAGGGGCGTCGACCAGGCCCAGCAGCGCACCGGCGCCGGCGACACCACCCAGCAGGCCGAGACGGCCCGCGCGCAGGCACCGCACGAACGGCAGGCTCGGGGCAACGAGAGCGCGCCGGAGGTGCCGGGCGGTCCCGATCCCGAGGTGCCCGCCGGCCCTGGCGACACCCCGCCCCAGCGCTGACGCCCGCCGGGCGGCGTCGTGCGGCGCCGCCCGGACGGCGTCAGTCGAGCGCGCGGCGCAGGAAGCCGCGGATCCCGAGCACGCCCAGCACGGCGCTCGCCGTGACGGCGACGACCAGGCACAGCCACAGCGGCAGGTGCGGGACCTGGGGCACCAGCGCGGCCCGCACGCCCTCGCTGACGTAGGTCAGCGGGTTCAGCGCCGAGAGCACCTGGAACCAGGGCAGGCCCTCCAGCGTCAGCCACGGGTACTGCACCGACCCCGTGAACAGCAGCGGCGTGAACACCAGGGCGAACAGCACGTTGATCCGTCGCGCCGGCACCGAGGTGCCGATCACCATGCCCAGCGCCGCACCGAGGACCGCACCCACGACGACCATCACGAAGGCGGGCAGCAGGCCCGCGGCGGGCCAGGAGACGTCGACCATCAGCAGGCCGATCGGCACCATCAGCACGCTCGCCAGCACCCCGCGCAGCGTCGCGAAGAGCATCTTCTCGACGGCGACCAGCGCCACCGGCATCGGCGCGAGCAGCCGGTCCTCGATCTCGCGCGAGTAGGAGAACTCGAACACCAGCGGGAACGCGACCGCCTGCAGCGACCCGAACAGCGCGTTCAGCGCGAGCAGCCCGGGCAGCATGATCGCGCCGTAGTCGGGGGCGACGAAGCCGGCCCGCCCCAGCACCGTGACGAACACCAGCAGGAAGAAGAACGGCTGCACCAGCACCTGCGCGAGGAACGTCGGCAGCTCCTTCCCGGTGACGAACACGTCGCGCTGCAGCACCGCGAGGAACGCCCGTCCCGCCGACGGGGTGGTGGTCCCCGTGGTCGTTCCCGCGGTCATCGCAGCTCCCGTCCGGTCAGCGAGATGAAGACGTCCTCGAGGCTCGGTGCGCCGAGCGCGAGATCGGCGACGCTCGCCCCACGAGCCGCGAGCAGGGCCACCACCGGTCCGACGAGCTCGGCCGGGTCGGCCTCGACGTAGAGCCGCAGGCGGGCGACCGCAGCGTCCTGCACGGCGGCGACCGCCGCGCCGTTCGTGGCGCCGGGGGTGGCGGACGGGTCCGGACCGCCCGCGGGCGCGGCGAGCCACTCGACCCGCACCACGCCGGGCACCTCCTGCAGCGCCGCACCGTGGCCGTCACCGCTGCCGCTGCCGCTGCCGCTGCCGCTGCCGCGAACGGTGACCTCGACGGTCGCGCTGCCCGGCAGGGAGCGCATCAGGGCGGCGGGCGTGTCGAGGGCGAGCAGCCGGCCGTGGTCGACGATGCCGACCCGGTCCGACAGCTTCGCCGCCTCGTCCATGTCATGGGTGGTGAGCACGACGGTCACCCCCTCGGCCCGCAGCGCGCGCACCTGGTCGTGCACGAACAGCCGGGCCTGCGGGTCGAGGCCGGTGGAGGGCTCGTCGAGGAACAGCACCTCGGGGCGGTGCATCAGCCCGCGCGCGATCATCACCCGCTGGCTCTGCCCGCCCGACAGCTCGTCGACGAGCTCGCGCGCCTTCTCCGTGAGCCCCATCCGCTCGAGCAGCGCGTCGGCCCGCCGGGCCCGCTCCGCGCGGCCGACCCCGTGGTAGGCCGCGTGGAACACGAGGTTGTCGCGGACGTTCAGGGAGCGGTCGAGGTTGACCCGCTGCGGCACCACCGCGAGCCGGGAGCGCACCGCCACCGAGTCGGCGACGACGTCCAGGCCGGCCACGCGCGCCCGGCCGCCGGTCGGCAGGACGCGGGTGGTGAGGACGCCGACGGTCGTCGTCTTCCCCGCGCCGTTGGGCCCGAGCAGGCCGAAGACCTCGCCGCGGCCGACGGTGAACGACAGGCCGTCCACGGCGTTCGTCGTGCTCTTGGGGTAGCGCTTGACGAGGTCGACGACCTCGACCGCCGCGGACCCGTCCGTCATCGCGCCCTCGTCTCCTCGTCGGCGACCGCGGCGAGCACGGCCAGGAGGTACTCCCGGATCACCGCCTCCTCCGCCGGCGATGGCCGGGGCAGGCGCTCCCCCACGCCGGTCGCCACCCGGGCGAAGGTGCTGGTCAGCCGGTCGTGACCGGCCGGGGTGAGGGCGAGCCGCACCACGCGGCGGTCGTCCGCGTCCCGCGTGCGACGCACCTCGCCGGCCGCCTCCAGCGCGTCGACCACCGGGGTCAGCGAGGCCGGCGTCAGTCCGAGGTGGCCCGCGAGCTCGCGGTGCGAGATGCCGTCGCGACGGCCGAGGACCCCGAGGACGCCGAGCGCCGTCGGGCTCAGGCCGTGTTGGGCGACGGCCCGCTGGTAGTGCCGGGTCAGCGCGGCGCCGGTCCAGCTGAGCAGCTTGGTGAGCGGCATGCGCTCGGGGCGGCATTCGAAGAACGCCTCCTGATCGTCCACCGACCAATCATAAGCCATCGAACAGTACGGGATCACATCATCAGTGACCGGACGACGGCGGTGCGGGCCGCCGCGACCGCCGGCGGAGCGACCCTGACCTGGTGACCAGCTCCGTGACCGCACCCCCCGCGCCCGTCGTTCCCGCCGGCACCGCTGCCGCCCCGCCGCCCCGGCTGCGGCTGGTGCGCTACGAGCCCGAGCCCGGAGAGGAGGCGTGCGCGGTGCCCGGCCCTGCGGTGGAACCGCCGCCCGTCACCGAGCCGCTGCCGCCGGACGCGCCGGCCCGGCCCGCGGTCGTCGGGGTGCTGCGACTCGCCCTCGAGGTCCTCGACGGCCGGCGCCCGTTCCCGCACCTCGTCCCGCACCTCGGGCCGCGCGCGCAGCGCTACTGGCGCGCGGTCGCCGCGACCGGCAGCCGACCGGACGCCGCGAAGATCGTCCGGGTGCTGCTGTGCCGGCCGTCCGCGAGTGCCGTCGAGGCCACGGCGGTCTGCCGGATCGGCGCCCGCACCCGCGCCCTCGCCGCCCGGTTCGAGGCCGGCCCGGCACCGACGGGCTGGCGCTGCACGGTCCTGCGGCTCGGCTGAGCGACCCGCCC
>DATLGI010000194.1:0-7417 GCA_035540535.1 Pseudonocardia sp. | reverse complement strand
CTGCGCATCCTGGTGCGCCGACCCCGGCCACCAGGACGACACGCTGCCCGCCGACCGGCAGTGCATGTCCGACCAGCCCGGGGACACCGTCCTCACCGGTGACGCGCAGGTCGGCGCGTACGCGGCCCGTCACCCGGCGGGGCAGGTCAAGGTGCGGGTCCATGTGGAGCCGTGGGACCGCGCCGGGGCCGAGACCCCACTGTCGGTGACCGATGCCCGCACTTATGCGGCCGTGATCCTCGCCGCGTGCGACCTCGCCGAGCAGGCGGAGACAGGTCGCCGCTGACCGTGCCCGGGACCCGTCAGCTCGTCCTCGGAGGCGCCGGCATGGTCGGCGCCTCCACCGCTGCCGTGTCCGCCGCCAGCCTGTACGAGCTGGCGCAGGCGTGCGGCATCCCCGGCCCCCTCGCCGCCGCCCTCCCAATCGCACTGGACGCCGGCGCCGCGGTCGCCGCCCTCGTGTGGGTCACCGAACGGGGCGGGCTGCGTCGCTGGGGCCGGGGGATCGCGCTCGCTGCGCTCGGCGCCACCCTGGCCGGGAACGGCGCCGCGCACGCCATCACCGCCGGGTATCTGACCGTCACTCTCCCGCTCGTCCTCGCGGTGGGGGCGTGCATCCCCGCGATGCTGTTCGCCACGGTGCACTTGGCCGCGCTGATGACTCAACCCCCCACCCAGGCGGAGAAGCGGCGGCCACAACGCAAGCCGCAGGACCGCCCCACGGCACCGGACCGGCCCGTGCCGGCCGCGGCGGGCACGGGGCCGGTGGGGCGGACGAAGCGTGCCGCCGGGATCGCTTGGGCGCGGGCGAACCCGACCGCGTCCGGCGCGAAGATCGCCCTCGCGGTCGGGGTCAGCAAAGCCGAAGGTGACCGGATCCGGCGGATGGTCCGCGACGAGACCGAAGCTGCGTCGTGACCGCCGCCGACCCTAGCCCGGACGCGGCCGACGCGCAGATCGTCCCGCTACGCCCCTGGCACACCATCGACACCGACGTGGTCGACGCCGAACTCGTCGACCCGGGACCGGGCCGCGACCACCAGCCCGACGAGCCGACGCCGCCGCTGTCCGGGGTGCGGGCTGTCGTGGCTCGCTGGGAACGCCCACTCCCGACCCGACACCAGATCGTGGCGTCCACCCGGTGGTGGGCCGTGCACGGCGGCCGGGCCCTGCTCTTACTTGGCGCCCGCGCTCCGCTGCTGGCTCTCGCCGAGCTCCGCCCCATCTGTCGCGGCCTCGCCACCGTGACCAGCGGGTGGGCGCGGTGGGTGCGCTGCAACGAACTCGCCGACGCGACCAGGGCAGCCGAAGGCGTCGAACGGGCCAAGGCCGCTGAACGGCTCGAGGTCCGCCGTTCCGGGCGGGCGCGGCTGTCCATCGCCCTGTTGGTCGTGGCCGCCGCGGCCGTCGGGTGGCTGACCCTGACCCGCCCCACAGTCGCGGCGGTCGTCGCGATCGTCGCGGTCGGGACCCTCGACGCGGTCGGCCGCGCCCGCTGCGGCCCGGCCGAGCAGGCGGCGCCGACGCTGCCGCCCGGTCCACTCGTCGAGGGGGTGCCGCTGTCGTCGCTGCGCGCCGAGATCGAATCGTCGCTGGCGGCGCAAGGGTTCGACCCGGACGGGTTCACCGTCGCCCAACCGCAGGTCCTCGACGGGGGCTGGCGGATCCCGTTCTCCTCGCGGCACCCCTTCGACGACGAGCACCTGCGCCAGGTGGAGCGGGATCTGCAGATCCGCCGCGGCGCCATCACCGCCGTACTGGAGCGGGGCAACGCCGCCCGCGGGCACCTCGACGTGCGCCTCATCGACCCCCTCGCCGACGTCGTGGAGGCACCCGACCCCGACCCGCTGACGGTCTACCAGCCGCTGCCGTTGGGGGTGTGCGCGTCCGGGCAGGTGTGGCAGGAGACGTTCCTGCGGGTGCACGGAGCAGTGATCGGCGCCAGCCAGTCGGGTAAGAGCTCGTGTCTGTGGCAGATGGTCGACGTGCTGCGCCGCTGCCCGGAAGTGGAGCTCGACGGGATCGACCTCACCGACGGGCCGGCGTTCTCCGCGTGCCGGCGCGCGTTCCGCCGCCGCGCCGTCGACGAGGACGGGGCCCGGCGGGTCCTCACCGACGCGGTCGCGCTGATCCGGCAGCGGGCCGGGGAGCTGTCCCGGCTCGCGGAGGCCGACGACACCCCCGACGACTACGACGAGAAGCACCAGCCCACCGCGGACGCGCCGCAGCGGGTCGTCCTGGTCGATGAGTTCGCCCGCCTCGCCGAGGATCCCGAACTGTTGAAGCTCGTCGAGTACATCCTGCGGTACGGCGCGAAGTGCGCGGTCGTGCTCATCCTGGCCGGGCAGGGCGCCACCCTCGCCGACTTCGGCACCTCCACCGTCCGCGCCCAGGTGATGCTGAAGGTCCTGTTCGCCTGTTCACGCCGGGATGTGCTTGACCTGCTCGGCAAGGACGCCCGCGACGCGGGCTACCGGCCGGACCTGTTCGAGCCGGCGAACGGCGACCAGATCCAGGACGCCGGGAAGTGTCACGTCATGTCCGCGACGTCGCGGTCCGCAGAGCCGCGGCGGGCGTACCGGCTCGACCAGGCCGAGGTCCGTCGCCGGGACCGGCAGCTGGGGAAATGGTCGCACGGCGCGGTCGACGCCGTCGAGGTGCCGCCCGTGTTGGCCGTGCTCGAGCGGCTCGCCGACGGGCGGGAGCTGGTGCCCACCGCCGAGGTGCTCGCGGAGCTGGGGGAGGGGTGGACGGCGCGGCGGCTCGCGGCCGAGCTGCGGGAGTGGGTGCGGCCGGTGCAGCACCCGCGGACGAAAGAACGCGGCTACTGGGCCGCGGACGTCGCACAGGCTGTCCGGGACCTGTGAATGGACCCGTGCGCAGCTGTTCCCGGGCAGGTCGTTTCCGTTCGCCGACCGGATCGCACACGGGACGATCACAGGTTCGGGGGCGGCTAGTGATCGGCCGTTCGCACGCCCTGTGCGGGATCCTCGCCGGGTGCGGGGTCGCTGCTGTGGTCCCGTCGGCGCCATGGCCGGTGCGGATCCTCGCGGTCGCCGTGACCGGTGGGGCGGCGCTGCTACCCGACCTGGACACCCCGACCTCGACCGCGGCCCGCTCGCTCGGGCCGGTGACCCGGCTGGCCGCCCGCGCGGTGGCCGCCTCCTCGCTGGCGGTGTATCACGCCACCCGCACCGACGCGGATCCTGCGGACCGGCGCGACGGTCACCGCCTCGCCACCCACACCGTCCCCGCGTGCCTGGCCGCCGGTGCGGGGGTGGCGGTGGCGGCCGCCGCGCATCCGGTGGGGCTCGTCGTGGTCGCCTCCCTCCTCGCGGGGCTGCTCGGGTTGGGGGTGCGCCTCTGCGGGGCCTCCCTCGCCGTGCTGGGAGGCGTCGCCGGGTGGTGGGCCGCCACCCAGGCGCCCGGCTGGTGGTGGCTGTACGGCGCGGCCACGACGGTGGGGTGCCTGGTGCATCTGGCCGGTGACCTGGTCACGAAGGCGGGCGTGCCGGTGTGGTGGCCGCTGCAGCGTGGGGGGAGGCGGTGGGCGCCGGTCACCACCCCCGCCACGTTCCGCGCGGGCGGCGCGGAGGAGACCGCGATCGTCACCCCGCTGCTCGGTGTTGCGGTGGTTCTCGCCGCGGGCGGGGTGTCCGGGGTGCTCCCGGTGTTGTGGGAGGCGGCCCTCGTGGTGGCGGGAGGCGAGTGAAGGTGGCGGCGGAGACGGGCCGGGTCCGCAGGATGCGCGCCGCCGACGCGACCCGGCGGCGGGTACGCACCACCGGCACCCGCACGCCCCGACCGAGACCGGCGCGCGCTGTCAACGGCGCCGGTCGGCGGCGGCGCCGGCGGGTCTGGGGTCGGCGCAGAGGTGTGCTCGCAGCGGTGTGGGCGGTGATCACGTTGGCGTTGCTCGTCGCCGCGCTGCTCGCACAGCTGACCCTCGCACTCGTCGCGGCCGGACTGTCCGCGCTCGTCACCGCCGCGGTCGCGCTGCTCCCCGACGACGACCTCGGAACGGATCACCCCCGCCGCGCCCCGAACCCAGCGCCTCGACCCCGAACCGGGCGCACCGGGCCACCACGCGGATCACCTGTTCGCCGGGCCGCCGCAGTGGCGCCGCAGTGCCGGCAGACCGGCCGCCCGATCGACGTGTGCGACTGCGCCCGCCGGCATGTCGCGACCGCAGACGGGGCGCGCCGCTACGGCCGCCCCGTTGGCTCCCCAATCCCGACCGGAGGGACGAAACCGTGACCGTCGAAATCCTGATGCCCGGCCAGCTCGTGCCGTCTCGTCCGCGGCGGCCGGTGCGCCACGACATCCGGGACTCCCCGCTGTGGGTGGCGGGGCACAGCCTGTCCGGGCGGGTCGTCACCGACCCCCGGGAGATCCGGCAGGTCGGGTTGCGGGTGCGCTGGTACGCCCAGCCGTGGCGGACGCGGATGTTCCGGCGGTGCCCGCATGGTTGAGCTGCTCGCCGGGGCGCTGCTGGGGTTCACCCTCGCCGGGCACTACCACCTCGACGGCGGCACCGGGGTGGTGCTGGCCGCTGGGATCGCCGCGGGGTTCTACGCGTCGTCGTGCTGGTGGTTTCCCCGGCGACGGTGCTGGCGCTGCTCCGGGGCGAAGTGGCGCGGCGACGGGCGGGGGAACCTGCGGGAACGGCGCTGCCTCGTCTGCGGCGGCGCGGGCACGCTGCGCCGGCCGGGTGCGGTGCTGCTCGGGGTCCGTCACGGTTCGTGACGCCACCCAATAGGGTGCCCAGTCGGTACCACGGCAGCCCGTGTTCTCATCCCTGGCACGTTATGGTCAGGGGATGTCTCGCCGCGCCGCAACCTACTTGAGGATCAGCGAGGATCGGGACGGCACCGGGCTGGCCGTCGCCCGGCAACGTGAGGACTGCCACGCCTTGATCGCTGCCCGCGGATGGGTAGCCGTCGCCGAGCACATCGACAACGACACCTCCGCCGCCGGCCGCAAACGCCGCCCCGGGTTCGAGCAACTCATGGCCGACATCGAGGCCGACCACATCGACACCATCGTTGCCTTGTCACTGGACCGGCTCACCCGCAACCGGCGCGACCAACTACGTCTCATCGAGACCTGCCAGCGACACCGAACCCTTGTCGCGCTCGTCAAGGGCTCAGATGTCGACATGACCACCGCGGTCGGGCGAGCCATGGCCGACATGATGGCCGTCTGGGCGCGAATGGAGATCGAACAGAAGTCGGAGCGGCACCGCCGGCAGGTGTTGCAGGCTGCCCGTGCAGGGCAACCGGGTGGCGGTCCGCGGGCGTTCGGCTACCTGCCCGGTGGCCGCGAGCCCCATCCTGTGGAGGCGCCGGTGGTCGCAGATCTGTACCACCGTTTCCTCGCCGGGGCGCCACTGAACACTCTTGCGGCCCAACTCAACAATGACGGGCACGTCACCCCCCGCGGCGGCCGGTGGGGCGCCAGCTCCGTGCGGGTAGTGTTGGCGAACCCCCGCTACGCCGGGTTGCGTGGTCTGCGCCCACTCATAGACGAGACCAGTGAGCGTCGCGCACGCTGGCACGACGTCATCGCCCCGGGACAGTGGCCGGCCATCGTGGACGAGTCGACGTGGCGGGCAGCGGACGCGATCCTGCGCGACCCCTCCCGTGGCACCGGCCCGGTCACCCGCGGCGGTAACCAGCCGCGGCACCTGCTGTCCGGGATCATCACGTGCGGGGTATGCGGACAACCGATGAAGGCCGGCAGCGGCAACGGCGGCACCCGCACCTACCGGTGCCCCACCGACCGGGCCCGCAGCACGGTCGGCCCGCACATCGTGCGGTCCGCGGCACACCTGGAGGCCTACATCACCCAGGTGCTGCTGGAACGACTACTCCGCCCCGACGCCGCGGCGTTGCTCGCCCCGGTCGCTGACGGCGAGGCGGAGATCGATGTGCTCCGGGGCCGCGCAGTGGAGCTGCGCGCGCAGCTGAGGGGCCTCGCCGTTGACTACGCCGACGGGGTGCTCGATCGGGAGCAGGTACGGGTCAGCGGCACGCGGCTGCGGGCGAAACTCGCGGTAGTGGAAGCTCAGATAGGCGAGTTGGGGCAGGTGGACGTGGTGGCGCCGCTGGTCCTCGCGGGGGACATGGACGTGATGCGAGCAGTGTGGGACGGCTACCCGGTCACGACCCGCCGCCTCGTGATCGCGAAGGTGATGCAGGTGGTGGTGCTGCGGGGGCGGCGGGGCCGTCCCCCGGTGGGAGTCGGGTTCGACCCGGCGTCGGTGCGGGTCACCTGGCTCAGCGGCAGCGGGTAGACCCCGCCTTCAACGGCAGTGGGCTGCTCGCCGGCAGGAACGCTGTAGGGGGACGACGACGTCACCGGTGATGCCGTGGGCGGCGTCGAGCTCGGCGATGCCGTCGAGGATCGCGGCGGCGGCGGCGTTGCAGTCCTGGCGCCCGTCTAGGTAGATCAATACCTGGCGGTGGTCGACCCAGTAGCGGCCGTTGGGGCAGCCGGATTTCGCGATGACGCAACGCAGATGAGGATGCCGGAGTTTCGCCTGGTGGATCGTAGCCGTGATCTGCCCGACGGTGGGCGTCATCGCTGGTGAGACCAGGTGATGATCTGTCGGGGGGTGCCGGGGAGCGGGGCGCGCATCGCCCAATCGTGACACACGGAACTACCCGGCTAACACAGAGTGCTGCCCCTCTGGCTAGGGGTGAGCTTTCCCGTCGCCTTCGTCCTGTTCCCACGCTTCTGGTGGGACCTCTCCGAACAGCTCGTCCGCGTCAGTGCCGGCCGCTGCTGCTGCTTCGCGGGCGGTGAAGAAGCGGGTTTGCAGCTCGGTCCACAGGATGTGGTCGGGGATGCGGCTGAGGTCGAGCCCGGTGGGGGCGGGTCGGGGGTCGTCGGACAGGCCGAGGTAGTCGACGACACGGACGAAGGCGGCGCCGCGGGTGCTTTTTCCGTTTTCGATACGGCTGATCGTTTTCTCGCTGGCTTCGATCGCTTTGGCGAGGGCGTCCCGGCTGAGCCCGTGTCGGTTGCGTGCTCGGCGGATGTCGTCTCCGGTGATCACACCCGCAGAGTGTAGGGCCACAAATGGCCACAACTGTCTCCGGTGTCCTGCCATGGCGGCGCCTCCCCAGTCGCGTCCCGCCACCGATCATCGCAGGTCGTTGGCACCGATGACCACACCTGGCCACAGTTGCCCTTGAATGACGGGCCACAATAGGACACAATAGGGCGTATGCGGGACACCATCACCGACATCGAGGCCCTCACGCGGCTCCGCGCCGAACGCGGCATGACCATGGCCGCCCTCGCCCGGGCCGCCGGCGTGTCCTACAGCATGGTCAAGTATGTCCACTACGGCGAACGGCAGTTCTCCCACGTCACCGCCGCAGCCATCGCCCGCGCGTTGGGCTGCGACCCC
>DATLGI010000193.1:0-9654 GCA_035540535.1 Pseudonocardia sp. | reverse complement strand
CGAGACTCGAGGTGGCCACGGCGCACGGCAACACCCCCGCCTTCAGCTCCTCCTCGACCACCGTCCGCTGCTCGCGCGACATCGACCCGTGGTGCGGGCGGGCAACTGTCGCGTGCGTACCCGCGGCTTGCGAACTCGGTGCCTTCGAACCCCGGCCGATGCCGGATTGGCCGATCGCTTCGGCTGGGAACTCCTCGAGCGCGACGGCCTCCTCGGCCTCCTCCGCGGCGAGCTCGTTGAGCCGGGCGGTGAGCCGCTCGGCGAGGCGCCGGGAGTTGGCGAAGACGATGGTGGAGCGGTGCTCGCGCACGAGGTCCAGCAGGCGGCGCTCCACCGCGGGCCAGATGGACGGGCGCTGCGCACCTCCCGCGGCCGAGCCGACCACCTCCTCGTCGGCGCTGCCGGGCGCGGGACGCTCGTCGAGCGCGGCGAGATCGGGCACCGGCACCTCGACGGTGACCTCGACGGTCTTGCGCGCGCGCGGCCGCACCACCTCCACCGGCCGCGCGCCCGCGAGGAACGTGGCGACCTCGTCCACCGGCCGCACCGTGGCCGACAGCCCGATCCGCTGGGCCGGCGCGGGCAGCAGCGCGTCGAGCCGCTCCAGCGACACCGCCAGGTGTGCCCCGCGCTTCGTCCCGGCCACCGCGTGCACCTCGTCGACGATCACCGTGCGCACCCCGCGCAGCGACTCGCGGGCCGCCGACGTCAGCAGCAGGAACAGCGACTCGGGGGTGGTGACCAGCACGTCGGGCGGGGTGCGGGCGAACAGGCGGCGCTCGTCGGCCGGCGTGTCACCGGTGCGCATCCCGACCGTGACGTCCGGGACGGGTGCACCGATACGCCGCGCGGCCTGCCGGATGCCCGTGAGCGGCGAGCGCAGGTTGCGCTGCACGTCCACGGCGAGCGCCTTGAGCGGTGAGACGTACAGCACCCGGCAGCGGTGCCGCGGGTCCTCCGGCGGCGGGCCCGCGGCGAGCCGGTCCAGCGCCCAGAGGAAGGCCGCGAGCGTCTTGCCCGAGCCCGTGGGGGCGACGACCAGCGCGTGCCGCCCGGCCTGCGCCGCCGACCACGCCCCCTCCTGGGCCGGGGTGGGTGCGGCGAACGCCCCCCGGAACCACTCGCGGGTGGCGGGGGAGAAGCCGTCGAGGGCGCTCACGCCGTCCATCATGGGCCCGCCCACCGACGATTCCGCGACGGGCTGTTCGCCGACTGTTCACCCACCCGTCGGCGCCGGCGACTCCGACACTTGTCACGGTGGGCACGTGTCGCAGGTCGATGACGAGATCGTCTCCAACCGCTCGGCCAACCCGCCGTTCGCCGAGGTGCTCGGCCGCGCGGTCACCCGCCGCGCCGTCCTCGCCGGCGGGCTGGCCACCGCCGCCGCCGCGTTCCTGGCCGGCCGGCGGCCGGGCACGGGCATCGACCTGGTCTCCGACGGTTCCGGCAGCACGATGCTCGGCTTCACCGGCGTCCCCGCGTCGACCGCGGACACCGTCGTCGTCCCCGACGGCTACACCGCCCGGGTCCTCATCTCCTGGGGCGACCCGATCTCCGACGGCCCCGCCTTCGCCCCGGACGCGAGCAACACCGCCGCGGACCAGGAGCGGCAGTGGGGCATGCACAACGACGCGCTGCACTTCTTCCCGATCGGGCAGCGGCGCGGCCTGCTGGTGCAGAACCACGAGTACACCGACGACGGGCTGCTGTTCCCCGACGGCGTCGCCGACTGGAACGCCGAGAAGACGGCCAAGTCGCTCGCCGCGCACGGGGTGTCTGTGATCGAGATCGAGGACGGGCCGGACGGCTGGCAGGTCGTCCGCCCGTCCGAGCGCGCCCGGCGCATCACCGGGTCGACCCCGATCGCGATCGCCGGCCCGGCCGCCGGGCATGCGCTCCTCCGCACGAGCGCCGACCCCGAGGGGACGACCGTGCTCGGCACGCTCAACAATTGCGCCCACGGCTACACGCCGTGGAACACCTACCTGACCTGCGAGGAGAACGTCAACGGCTACTTCCGCAAAACCGCTGAGCCCACCCCGGACGAGGACCGCTACGGCATCAGCGCCGAGGGCTTCGGCTACCTCTGGCACACCACCGACCCCCGCTTCCGGGTCGACGACGAGCCCAACGAGGTCAACCGGTTCGGCTGGGTCACCGAGTTCGACCCGATGGACCCCGCGTCCACGCCCGTCCAGCGGACGGCGCTGGGGCGGGTCAAGCACGAGGGCGCCAAGGTCGTCGAGACCGCCGACGGCCGCGTCGTCGTGTACATGGGTGACGACGAGCGCTTCGAGTACGTCTACCGCTACGTCGGCGCGCAGCCGTGGCGCGAGGCGCTCGAGGCGGGCGCGCACCCGCTCGACGACGGGACCCTGTTCGTCGCGCGGTTCGCCGACGACGGCACCGGCGAGTGGCTGGCGCTCACCCCGGACAACCCCGATCTCGCCGGCTTCGCCGACCAGGCCGACATCCTCGTCCGGACCCGGCAGGCGGCCGACGCGGCCGGGGCGACGCCGATGGACCGCCCGGAGTGGATCGACGTCGACCCGTCGAGGGGGTTCGTCTACGTCACCCTCACCAACAACGACGAGCGCGCGGTGGAGGACGGCGCGCCGACCGATGCCGCCAACCCGCGGGCGGAGAACGTCTACGGCCACATCCTCCGCTGGCAGTACGCCGGTGACCACGCCGACGACACGTTCCGCTGGGAGGTCTTCCTGCTCGCCGGCGACCCGGAGAACCTGGCCGACGGCTCGACGGTCGTCGGCGACAGGTTCGGCTCACCGGACGGCATCTACGTCGATCCGGCCGGACGCATCTGGATCCAGACCGACGTCTCGACGAGCACGATCGACATCGACGAGTACGCGGGGTTCGGCAACAACCAGATGCTCGCCGCCGACCCCTGGAGCGGCGAGACCCGCCGGTTCCTCGTCGGGCCGCGCAACTGCGAGGTCACCGGCGTCGAGGTGACGCCGGACGGGCGCTCGATGTTCGTCGGGATCCAGCACCCCGGCGAGCGGCCCGACGACGAGCCCGGCGACCCGGCGGACCCGACCGCGATCAGCTCCTGGCCCGACGGTGCGTCCGGCACGAGGCCGCGGTCGTCGACGATCGTGGTGACCAGGGACGACGGCGGTGTGATCGGCGCCTGATCGGCGGTTCGCCGCAGGCTCCGACGGGTACCGACCCGTGTCCCGGACCGGAGGTGCCACCACCATGCCCGATGTCATCACGTTGATCCTCACCGACCACGAGACGTTCCGCCGCCGCTTCGCCGAGCTGGAGAAGCTGCGCGACGACCCGACGGCGGCGGGGGTGCTGTGGGCCGAGCTCTCGGCGCACCTGGAGGTGCACGCGTCGGCGGAGGAGGAGCACTTCTACCCGGCGATGCTCGAGCGGATCGACGACGCCGAGGACGAGACGAAGGACGCCATCGGCGACCACGACGACATCCGCGAGGGGATCCGCAGGGCTGCCGCGGCCGAGGTCGGCAGCGACGAGTGGTGGGCCGCCGTCCAGGAGGCGCGCGAGGCCAACGACCACCACCTCGAGGAGGAGGAGCAGGACGACCTGGCGCCGTTCCTGCAGAACGTCCCGGCCGACGTGCGCCAGCAGATCGGCGAGCGGTTCCGCGCGTTCCAGCGCGAGCACGCGCACGGTGCCGGCCTGTCCTACGAGGACAAGGACCCGGACGAGTACGTGGAGCAGCACACGGGCTGAGCCGCCGCGGTCCGCCTCGGGCGGCGGGGTGTACGCGGGCCGGCGCGCCGGGCACGATCGGGGGGTGACCCCCGCCGACGGTGCGACCGCCGCCGACCGTGCGCTGCACGACACCGCCGCCGACGCCGCCGTGCAGCGCAGGGTCCTCGCCGTCCTGGCCGGCACCCAGGTGCTGGCCGGCGTCGGGATCGCCACCGCCCTCGCGGTGAGCACCCTGGTCGCGACGCGGATGTCCGGCTCGGAGCTCGTCGGCGGGTCCGCGCTGACCGCGGTGGTGCTGGGCACGGCGGCGGCGGCGTTCGTGGTCGCCCGGCTCGCCACCCGTCGCGGTCGGCGGCCCGCGTTGACCCTGGGCTACGGGGTCGGCGCCCTCGGCGGGGCCGGCGCGGTCGGGGCGGTCGTCCTCGACAGCGCCGCGCTGCTGCTCGGTGCGCTCGTCCTCGTCGGATCCGCGACGGCGGCCGGCCTGGCCGCCCGGTTCGCCGCCACCGACCTCGCCGCCCCGGGCCGGCGGGCCCGGGCGCTGTCGCTGGTGGTGTGGGCGACGACGATCGGGGCCGTGGCGGGCCCGAACCTGGCCGCGCCGATGCAGGCGGTCGCGGGCGGGTCGGGGCTGGAGCCCGCCACCGGACCCTTCCTGCTGTGCACCGTCGCGTTCGCCCTCGCCGCCGCGGTGACCTGGACCGGCCTGCGGCCCGACCCGCTGCTGCTGGTTCGCGCCCGCGCCGACACCGGCACCTCCGCGCCGGCCGTGCGCTCCGCGGACGTCCGGGCCGCGCTGCGGGCCTCGCCGCCGGCGCTGCTGGCCCTCGTCGGCATCGCGCTCGGGCACCTGGTGATGATCGGTCTGATGTCGATGACGCCGGTGCACATGGACCACGGCGGGGCGAGTCTGACGCTGGTCGGGCTCGTCATCAGCCTGCACGTGGCGGGCATGTACGCGCTGAGCCCGGTGTTCGGGTGGCTCGCCGACCGCGCCGGGCGCACCCGCGTGCTCGCGCTCGCGGCCGTGCTGCTGCTCACCGCCGCCGCGGTGTGCTCGGTGTCGGCCAGCCGCGACACGGCCCTGCTCGGCACGGGTCTGGTGCTGCTCGGGCTGGGCTGGTCGGCCGGGCTGGTCGCCGGGTCGGCGCTGCTGACCGAGTCGGTGCCGCTCGCCGTGCGCCCCGGCGCCCAGGGAATGTCCGACGTGACGATGAACGTGAGCGGGGCGGTCGGTGGCGTCGTGTCCGGGCTGATCGTGGCCGGCGCGTCGTTCTCCGTGCTGGGCATGGCCGCCGCGGTGCTCGTGGTGCCGTTCCTGGTGGCGGCCGGAGCGTTCGCGGGGCGGTGGCCGCGGATCGCGGTCGCGGGCTGATCCCCGACGGCGCTCGCGGGCAGCGGGTGCGCCACGGCGGCGATGCCCAGGCACCCCGGGAGCATCCGAGGTCGGGGTCCGCCGGCCGTCGAGGGCCCGACGGGGACGGCACCGCGCGTCAGCGGCCCCGTTGCTGCCACCACCACCGCAGCAGCAGTGCCAGCGACGACAGCAGCGCCATCAGCACGACGAGGCGACCGATCGGCGAGGAGAAGCCGGTCGGATCACCGGTGGCGACCCAGCGTGCGGCGAACTCGGACATACCGGACACGCTACCGGTCCTGCCACACCGGGTCGGCGGATCCGAACGCCGGCGGTGGCGACGGCCAGGCCGTCGCCCGCCCGTCGATCGTGCCGGGGGGCGCGGCGAGGGTGAGCCGGCCGTCCGGCGCGTCGAGCTCGACGAGATGCGGGACCGGATCGCCCTCGTCGACCGGGCCGGACGGGCGTCGGGGCAGCCCGAGCAACCAACCCGCCGTGCCCGCCAGCGCGAACCGGACGTGCGGCGTCCCGCCGGTGCGGCGCTGCTCGGCGAGCGCGAGCAGCGCGCCGGCGGCGGCGAGGTAGCCCGTCGCATGGTCGAGCAGCTGCGCGGGCAGCGCGCCGGGCGCCTCCACCGAGCCCTCGACGACGGCGATCCCGGTGGCCGCCTGGACGAGGCTGTCGAACCCGCGCCGGCCGCCCCACGGCCCGCGGTGCCCCCAGGCGGAGAGGGTGACGACCACCAGGCCGGGATGGCGGGCGGCGAGGGCGGCGGGGGCGAGGCCGAACCGGTCCAGCGCGCCCGGCCGGTACCCGGTGACGACGACGTCGGCGCCGGCGAGCAGCTCCTCGAGCCGCCGACCTCCGGTGCGCAGGTCGAGCAGCGCGCTGCGCTTGCCGGGCAGCGTGTCGAGGGCCTGCAGCGCGATCTCGGGGCGGTCGGGGGCGTCCAGGCGCAGCACGTCGGCGCCGTGCACGGCGAGCGTGCGGGTGGCGACCGGGCCCGCGATCACGCGGGTGAGGTCGAGCACGCGGGGCCGCCGGACGGGCCGGGGCGGTGCCGGGGCGAGGTCGAGCCGCTCGACCAGGGGCCGGTCCGGCGCGGCGGTGGCGAGCCAGGCCTCCGGCGTGCGGACGGCCGCCCCGACCCCGCCCGCCGCGTGCAGCGCGTCCTCCAGCTCGACCGCCCCGCGCCCGGCGATCGCCGCGGGCACCTCGACCTCGCCGCAGCCGAGCACCCGCAGGGCGGCCTCCCGGTGCCACGGGTAGTTGGCGTGCAGGCGCAGCCAGCCGTCGCGGGTGCGGTGGAACGCCGACAGCGGGTCGAACGGGGACCCGACGGCCCGACCGCCGCGGCGGACGTACCGCTCGCTGCGCAGCGCGACGGCCAGCCTGCGGGTGTCGACGCCGACCCGCGCACCGGTGCCGGTGGTGGCCGCGAGCAGGCTCGCCCCGACGGCGGCCACGCCGACCGCCGTCACGGGGAACGACGAGGCGAGCACGTCCGCGGGCCCGGTGACGGTCAGCCGGTCCGGTTCGCCCGGGGCCCCGCCGAGTGCGGCCCAGACGTTCGCGAGCAGGTCGTGCACCTGCCCAGCCTGGCACGCCGGCCGGATCGGCGCGCCGCTAGCGTGACAGCGTGCGACTGACCCACTTCCGCGCCCTGATGGAGGAGGAGTTCGGGGCCGTGCGCGCCGCCGCGGTGGTCCGCGACCACGTCTTCGCGGAGCTGGGTGGACGGACCGCCGAGGAGGCACTGGAGGCGGGGGTGGACCCACGGGACGTCTGGCGGGCGGTGTGCGTGGCCTACGACGTGCCCGCCGAGCGCCGGTGATCGCGCCACCGGGCGCGGCACCCTAGCCGTCGGGCGTGTCGGATCGGACGATCGAACAGGTGTTCGTTAGGCTGTGTCCACATGCGCGGAGTTGTCCACAGGCCAGGGGGCGACGCCCGCGGATCGTCGGTGGCAGGCCCTACCGTCGATCGCGACCCGATTCGTCCAGCACGAGGTGGAGATCCGGCGATGACCGCTCCCGACCGCGAGAAGGCGCTGCAACTCGCCCTCGCCCAGATCGAGAAGAACCACGGCAAGGGCTCGGTGATGCGCCTCGGCGACGACACCCGCCCGCCGATCGGGGTGATCCCCACCGGCTCCATCGCGCTCGACGTCGCGCTCGGGGTCGGAGGCCTGCCGCGCGGGCGGGTGGTGGAGATCTACGGTCCCGAGAGCTCGGGGAAGACCACGGTCGCCCTGCACGCCGTGGCCAGCGCGCAGTCCACGGGCGGCATCGCCGCGTTCATCGACGCCGAACACGCGCTCGATCCCGAGTACGCCAAGGCGCTGGGCGTCGACACCGACGCCCTGCTGGTGTCCCAGCCCGACACCGGCGAGCAGGCGCTCGAGATCGCCGACATGCTCATCCGCTCCGGAGCGCTCGACGTCATCGTCATCGACTCCGTCGCGGCGCTCGTACCGCGTGCCGAGATCGAGGGGGAGATGGGCGACAGCCACGTCGGCCTGCAGGCCCGGCTGATGAGCCAGGCGCTGCGCAAGATCACGGGGGCGCTGAGCAATTCCGGCACCACCGCGATCTTCATCAATCAGCTGCGGGAGAAGATCGGAGTCATGTTCGGATGTCTGTCCTATTCGACGCGGGTCACCCTGGCCGACGGTAGTCAGGAAAAGATCGGGAAGATCGTCGACCAGAAGCTCCCGGTCGAAGTGCTCTCCTACGACCCGGAGCTTGGCGAGATCGTTCCGAAGAAGATTGTGAACTGGTTCGACAACGGAGCCGCGGAGCAGTTCCTGCAGGTCACTGTTGCCCGGCCCGGCGGCAACGGGCGAGCGCAGATGGGTCTCACCGCCAATCACCTCGTTCGTACCCCGGGGGGCTGGCGTGAGGCCGGCGAGCTGATTCCGGGAGATCGCGTACTGCTCTCCCAGCCCCATCGCCTCAGCCCTCAGCAGTGGCAGGTGGTGCTCGGCGGGTTGATGGGTGCCGCCAACCTGTCGCCGAGCCGGATCCCCGGCAGCCTCGGGACCCGGCTCCGCATGGGGCACGGCGCCGCGCAGATCGCCTACCTCGACTGGAAGGCCTCGCTGCTGGGTAACATCGGCCAGTCGCGCACCACCAACGCTCGTGGCGCCGGTTTCGTGGACCTCACACCGCTCCCCGAGCTCGCGGAGGTGCGCGAGGCGGTCTACCTGGGCGACGGGCACAAGCATCTGTCCTGGGAGTACCTGAAGGCGCTCACGCCACTGGCGCTGGCGATCTGGTACTGCGACGACGGGTCGTTCCAGGTTCGCGCAAAGGGCCTGCAGGAGCGGACCAGGGAGGGCAGCGGTCGGTCCGAGATCTGTGTGAAGGCGATGAGCCCGGGTTCGCGCGAGCGGCTCGTGCAGCACCTGGCCGACACGTTCGACCTGCACCCGACGCTCACGATGCGGGGTGCCCGACGGGTGCCGGTGCTGTCGTTCGCCAAGGACGAGACAGCGAAGCTGCACGAACTCATCGCGGCGTACGTGCACCCGTCGATGCAGTACAAGCTGCTCGAGCGCTATCGCGGCAGATTCGCCGTCGCCGCCAGGTTCGTGGAGCCGACGTTGCTGCCGGTGCCGGCGCCGGTGCTCGACGTGCGGGTGAAGCCGCGGACCCGGTCGATGCACCGGTTCGACATCGAGGTCGAGGGCTCGCACAATTATCTTGCTGATGGCGTCATCGTGCACAATTCGCCGGAGACGACCACCGGTGGTCGCGCGTTGAAGTTCTACTCGTCGGTGCGCCTGGACGTCCGGCGGATCGAGACGCTCAAGGACGGCGCCGACATGGTCGGCAACCGTACGCGGGTCAAGGTCGTGAAGAACAAGGTCGCGCCGCCGTTCAAGCAGGCGGAGTTCGACATCCTGTACGGAATGGGCATCAGCCGGGAGGGCTCGCTGATCGACGTCGGGGTCGAGCAGGCGATCATCCGTAAGTCCGGCGCCTGGTACACCTACGAGGGCGACCAGCTCGGGCAGGGCAAGGAGAACGTCCGCAAGTTCCTGCGCGACAACCCCGACATCGCGGACGAGGTCGAGAAGAGGATCAAGGAGAAGCTCGGGGTCGGCGCGGTGCTCGACGCCCAGGCCGAGCCGCTGCCCGCACCCGTCGACTTCTGAGCACCGGTGGGGAAGCAGCCCGGGCAGGCCGGCGCGCGGCCGGCCGTGTCCTTCGCCGGGCTCCGCCCGGCGGCGGGCGAACCAGCGGCGGGCGAACCGGCGGCGGCGTCCGTGGCCCGGCTCGACGCGCTGGGCGTCGACGTGCAGCGGAGCGCGCCGGCGGACGGGGCGAGCGGGCCCGCCGGGACGGCCCGCTCCACAGTGGGGTACCCCTCGGCACCGGTCGCGCGGTTCGACCTCGCCGCGGCCGCGCGCGAGCGGTCCACGATCGCCGATCTGGACGCCCTCGGATCCGCGAGCGGTGGCGGCGCGTGTCCGGTGGCGGACCTGGCCGGCGCGGTGGAGACGGTCCGCCCCGCAGCGGCGCGGACCGCCCGACTCACCGAGCCGCTCGACCGGCACCCGGCCCGGCGCCGGCCAGGTCCGCCAC
>DATLGI010000192.1:0-10880 GCA_035540535.1 Pseudonocardia sp. | reverse complement strand
GGTCGGCCCTGGCACGGTGGCCGACGTCATCGCCCTCACCGACGGTCTGGGCGTCGACGTCTCGATCGAGGCCGTCGGCTACCCGGAGACGCTGCTGACGGCGGCGTCGCTGGTGCGCCCCGGTGGCACGATCGCGAACATCGGCGTGCACGGCACCCCGGTGGAGCTGCCGATGCAGGACATGTGGATCCAGAACATCAACCTGACGATGGGCCTTGTCGACACGGTGTCGATCCCGACGCTGCTGAAGATGGTCGCGAGCGGGCGCATCCCCGCGGAGAAGATGGGCACCCACTCGTTCACCTTCGACCAGATGGACGCCGCCTACGACGTGTTCAAGAACGCCGCGGCGAACGAGGCGCTCAAGGTCGTCATCACGCCGGCCTGATCCGGCGCCGCCACCGATGTCAGCAGGGTGGCCTTGCGGGAGGTCGAACGTCCGCGAGGCCACCCTGCAGGCATCAGGCGATGTAGCTGATCCCGAAGGCGTCGATCTTGCGGTAGAGCGACGACCGCGCGATGCCCAGCATGGCAGCGGCCTTGTAGCGGTTGCCGCGCGACTCGTAGAGGGCCTGGATGATCGCGTCGCACTGGGCGGTCTCGAGGATCGACATCCGCCGGGCGCTGCCCTGGAAGCACAGCGCCGGCAGGTCCGGCGGCTGCACCTCGCCCAGCGGCTTGCGCGCGACGACGTAGCGCAGCACGTCCTCGAGCTCGCTGATGTTGCCCGGCCACGCGTAGCCCTCCAGCACGCGGATGACCTGCAGGGACAGCCGCAGCGATCGGCGGGTGGACATCCGGCGCAACACCTCCCGGGCGATCTCGCCGACCTCGTCGCCGCGGTAGCGCAGCGGCGGGACCCGGGTGACCTCGTGGAAGTGCCGCAGCAGCAGGCCGTACGGGCGGGTGGCGTCCACCGCCGGGGTGTCCAGGCAGCCGATCACCAGCGGCGGGACGGGCAGGGCGACCAGCGGCCGCAGCGCCTCGTCGAGCCGGCGCGCCGCCACGGGGGTGAGCAGGTTCAGCCCGCGCAGCAGCAACAGGTGCGGGCGGTCGTCGAGGTCGGCCGGGGATCCGACGAGGTCGGCAGCGACGTCCCCGCAGTCGACGACGACCACGCGCCCGCTCGGGTACGTCGCCCGGAACCGGTCCAGCACCAGCGTCCGCTTCCCGACGCCGGGTTCGCCGATCAGCAGGTGGTGCCGGCCCTGGACGATGCTGGCGGCGATTTCCTGGCGGGCCCGCAGGTACGGGGTGAGCAGCTCGCGGTTGGCCCGGATCCGCGCCTCGGCGTGCTCGCGCCGGGCCTCCTCGGGGCCGCGCAGGTCCCGGGCGTAGTCACGCCGGGTCAGCGGTGCCACGTGCGAGCCCTGCCGGCGCGTGGCCTCGGACGGCCCGGGCGCGCGCACGGCCCCGGCCGGCCCGCCGGCGAGCACGCACCCGATCAGCTCACCGGACATCCGCACCGGCTCGGTGGTGACCTCGGCGCAGGTACCGGACGGCAGGTCGACGTGGCGGACGGTGAAGTCCTGCAGCGCGAGGCCGGCGAGGACGAGGTCGCTCAGCACCCGCAGGTCGGCGCCGTCGAGGTGGCGGGCGGCGGCGTCGGTGAGGACGTAGTCGCCGTCGGTCGCCAGCACCCAGCCGCCGGTGTGCCCGCGACGGCGGACGAGGTCGAGCACCAGTTGCGAGCGCCGGTGCGGCTCCCCCGCGACCCGGTCGGCCACCTGGCGGGCGAGGGCGCGGGCCAGCACGAGCTGCAGGGGCGTGCCGTCGGCGTCGTGGCCGAGGACGCCGACCACGCCGAGCACCTCGCCGCGGGCGTCCACCACCCGGGCGGCGGCCGCGCTCAGGAAGGTCAGCTGCGAGTGGTAGTGCTCCGCGCCGCGCAGCGCCACCTCGACGTCGTCGTGCAGTGCGATCGACAGCGCCGTGGTTCCGACGGCAAGCTCGGCCCAGCCGTACCCTGGTACCAGCAGCACGCCGTCGAGCAGCAGGCCGAGGCCGGCGTCGCCGTCGCGGCGGGCGCGCACCACCCCGGCGGCGTCGACGAGGACGACCGAGCACGCCGACTCGGGGTTCTCCGCCCGGAACGCGTCGAAGACGTCCTCGGCGCAGTTCACGACCGGACCGAGGTCCTGACGGTGCCCGAGGAACCGCGCCGTGATGCGGTCCGGGTCGACACCGTGGTGCCGCGAGCGTTCCCAGGAGGCGAGCACCGCCGGGCGCACCGCGACACCAGCGCCCCGGTGGGAGCCGGTGAGGAATGCCCGCCGAGCCACCTCCCGCTCGACCCCCACCGACGCCATCCCCGGAGGATAGGACGGCGGCGCGGCCGGCGGATCCCCCGCGCGGCCGAGCCCGGGCGTCAGCCGTCGGCGTCGAGGGTCAGGTAGGCCCGCACGGCCGGCGCGGGCACCCGAATCGAGCGGCCGAACCGCACGGCGGGCAGCTCCTCGGCCTGGATGAGCCGGTAGACGGTCATCTTGGACACCCTCATGACCCGCGCGACCTCGGCGACGGTGAGCAGCGCGTGGCCGGGGAACTGGCCGTTCATCGTCGGGTCGGGCGCGTTCATCGGGTTCTCTCCACGGGCGGGCGGTGTGCATCGATTCTGCCTCGACAAGGCATGCACAGCCGTTCACTCCTTCTACTGGCAACAACCCCGTGGCGGGCCATCCGGTCACGCCCGTCACGTCTGCCACGCGGACGGGCGGATGCTGCGGCGGGAGGCGACGGGCGGGCGCGCCGATCCCCTTCGCCGCCGGCTCGTGTGGCCGCTCAGGCGCCGCCGTCGTCGACGTAGTGGATGTCGAGCGGCTTGTTGGTGATGAACAGGACGGTCACGTCGTTGTCCTGGGTCGCACCGTGCTCCATCGTCCCGCCCTCGGGGAACCAGACGAAGCTGCCCGGCCCGAACGAGCCGGCGTGGGTCTGCAGGACGCCGTCGAGGACGTACAGGCCGTGGGCGCAGTTGTGCGTGTGCCAGGTGTTGGTGAACCCGGCGTAGTACTTCAGCTTCATCGCCGACATCCCGGTCTCGGGATCCTCGATGAGGGGCTTGACCGCGATGTCGGCGTCGAGCTCGTCGATGTGGCGCACCTGCCACGGCACGGCATTGGTGTCGCAGCTCTGGATCTCGACGGCATCGGCGCGCGGGTCGGGCATGGTCGTCTCCTTGTCGCGGGGTGAGGACGAACCGCATGATTCCGTGCACGCGCCGCCCCGGGAACGGCAGGTGACCGGTGCGCGCCCCGACATGTCGTGGCGGCCGTCGCCCGCACGCACCGCCGTCCGCGGGCCCGGGCGCGGGAGGCGGCCCAGGAAGGGGAACGGCCCCCGGGGGGCTCCCCGAGGGCCGTTCTCACGGGTCGCGGCGGTGAGGCCGGCCCCACGCCTCAGGAGGCGAGGAGCTCGTCGATCTGGTTGATCGCGGCGCTGGCGCCCTCGACGACGCCCATCTCCAGCACCTTCTGCAGCCCCTCGGCGGTGTCGTACGTGGCCACGTACGTGGCGCGCGTGCGGCCGTCGTGCTCGGTGAAGGTGTAGACGTTCGTCGCGACCGGCATGGCCGGGTTCGGGGTGAAATCCAGGTCGGCGAACCCGTCCTCGAACGTGAAGCTCCGCGGCTCGTCGACGGCCGTCACCTTCCAGTACCCGGCGAACTTCTCACCCTCCGGGCCGGTCATGAAGTAGTTCACCCGGCCGCCGGGGGTGAGGTCGTGGTCGACGACGGTCGCCGGGTAGGTCGGTGGACCCCACACCTTCTCCAGCTGGCGCGGGTCTGCGTAGATCTGCCAGACCCGCTCCACCGGTGCGGCGAACTCGGCGGTGATGGTCAGGGTCCGGGTCTCCAGCTCGTGCTTGACGTCGATGACGGGCATTGGTCAGTCCTCCTGGTCGGGACGGGTTGCGGTGTCGAATGCGATCAGCTCGTCGATGCGCGCGATGCGGCCACGCCACACCTGTTCCAGCTCGGTGAGCATGGACGCCACCGACCGCACCGCCGTCACGTCGCCGCTGGCCAGTTGCTCGCGACCGCTGCGCCGCTTGGTGAGCAGGCCGGCCTTCTCGAGGACGGCGACGTGCTTCTGCACTGCCGCGAAGCTCATGTCGTACTTCGCCGCAAGAGCCGAGACCGAATGCTCCCCGGCCAACACCCTGCGCATGATGTCGCGTCGGGTCCGGTCGGCGAGCGCGTGGAACAGGGCGTCGGCCCGGTCCTCGTCGGTCTCGGTCACGGGAGAAATATACAACTAACTGGTTGTATGTTGTCAAGAGGCTGTTCGCCACTCGCCTGGGTGCGGCCCAGGCGCGGTCCGATCCGGCGGGAGCGCCCGGGAAGGCCGTCGTGACCACGGACGTGACCATCAGGGCGGACTCGCCGCTGATGTGAGGAATGCAAGAGGGCCCCTGAACCTGCTGGTCAGGGGCCCTCTCGGCGTGGTAGCGGGGGTAGGATTCGAACCTACGACCTCTGGGTTATGAGCCCAGCGAGCTACCGAGCTGCTCCACCCCGCGCCGTCTCGTTGCGTCTTCGACTCTACACCCGGCCGGTCGGCGGCCGGCACGGGGGTGGTGCCGCCGGTGGGCGGCACCACCCTGCCCCGGTCAGTTCGCCGGCGCTGCGCCCTGCGCCTGCTGGAAGCGCTGCACCGCGGCGTCCAACCGCTCCAGGGCCTGGCCCTGGGCGGCGAAGTCGCCGGTCTGCTGGGCGGCGCGCAGCGCGTCGAGGGCGGCGGCGATCTCCGCCGTGGCCGCCGACAGCTCGGCGCCGGCGCCGGCGCCGGCGCCGGGATCCGCGGGCGCCGGGGTCTCGCCGTTCTGCGGGGGCGGTTGCTCCGTCTGGCCGGGCACCTCGGGTACGACGTCGCCCGCCCCCGGACCGAACACCTGGTCGAGCGCACTGTTGAGCGTCGCGCCGTATCCGACCTGCCCGTTGTAGCTCACCAGCACCCGGGCGAGCTGCGGGTAGCTCGACTCCTGGTTGGCCCGCTCGATGTACACCGGCTCCACGTAGAGCAGCCCGCCCGCGACGGGCAACGTCAACAGGTTGCCGTACTCGATGTTCGTCTGGTTCTGCCGGAGCAGGTTGAGCTCCTGGCTCACCCTCGGCGAGCCGAGGAACTGGGTCTGCACCTGTTGCGGCCCCAGCGTCTGGGTGTCCGCCGGTAGCTGCAGGAGCGTGATCTGTCCGTACGTGTCCGGGTTCGAGCTCGCGGACATGTAGGCCGAGAGGAACTCGCGGTTCTGGAACACCAGCGCGCTCGTCAGCTGGAACGTCGGGTCGGCCGACAGGTTCGGGTCGGGCGGCCCCGCGAGGATGTAGTACGGCGGCTGCGCGGCGGCGCCGGCGCCACCCGGCCCGCCCCCGGCGGCCGTCGGGTCGGACGGCACGTTCCAGAAGGACACGTTGGAGAAGAACTCCGCCGGGTCGTCGACGTGGTACTTGGTGAGGAGCTCACGCTGGACCTTGAACTGGTCCTCGGGGTAGCGGAAGTGCGCCCGCAGGTCGTCGCTGATCTCCGCGGCCGGCCGGACGCTGTCCGGGAACGCCTTCATCCACGTCTGCAGCACGGGGTCGACCTCGTCGAAGGCGTACAGCGTGACGGTGCCGTCGTAGGCGTCGACCGTGGCCTTTACCGAGTTCCGCAGGTAGCTGACGTCGTCGTCGGGCAGCCGCGGACCGGCCTGCAGCGCATCCGCGGTGGCCTCCCCGAGCGACATCTTCTGCGAGTACGGGTAGTTCTCCAGCGTCGTGTAGCCATCGACGATCCACGTGATGCGACCGTCCACGACCGCGGGATACGGATCCGTGTCGGCGGTCAGCCACGGGGCCACCGCCTCGACCCGCTGCCGCGGGTCGCGCACGTACATGATCTTCGAGTTCTCGTTGATCTCGGTGTTGAACAGGATGTTGCGCTCGCCGTAGACCAGGGAGAACACCAGCCGGTTGACGAGGTCGCCGATCGGGACGCCGCCCTGGCCGGTGTAGGTGTAGCGCTCGGTGTCCGAGTCGTACTCGCGGGGCTGCATCCCTTCCTGGGCCCCGACGATCGAGTAGTCGTCGATCAGCTCGCCGTAGTACACCCGGGGCTGCTCGGTCCGCAGGCTCGCCGGCACGCTCTCCATGTTCGTCGTGAGGTCGATGCTCGTGAAGTTGGGCAGGCCGCCCGAACCGCCGGTGTCCTCCAGCGCCGCGTTGATCTGGTTCGCGGGCGCCACCACCATGCCGTTGCCGTGGGTGTACACCAGGTGCCGGTTGATCCAGTCCTGCTGGTTGCCGGCGAGGCCGCCGGTGTCGAGCTCGCGCAGTGCGACCACGTAGTCCTGCAGGCCCTCGTCGGTCTGGTAGCGGTCGACGTCGAGCTTGTCCGGGAAGCCGTAGAACGTGCGGCGCTGCTGGAGCTGGGTGAAAGTATCGGCGAGCTTCGCCGGGTCCAGCAGACGGATGTTCGACACCGTGGCGCTCTCGTTGCGGATCTGCGCGGGGGTGGCCTCGGAGGTGCCGGTGTACGGCACCTCCGTCACGGTCTCGTCGGTGAGCCCGAACGCGGCCCGGGTGGCCGCGATGTTGCGCTCGATGGACGTCGCCTCGCGCTCGTTGGCGTTGGGCTGGACGACGAACTGCTGGAGCACCGCCGGCCAGGCCGCCCCGACCAGGATGCTCGACAGCACCAGCAGCGCTGTGGCGATCGCCGGCAGTTGCAGGTTCGCCCGGAACACCGCGACGAAGAACGCGGCCGCGCAGATCACCGAGATGAACAGCAGGATGAGCTTGGCGGGCATCACCGCGTTCAGGTCGGTGTAGGTGGCACCGGTGAACAGCGGCATCGCGCGCTCGGAGTACAGCAGTTCGTAGCGGTCCAGGTAGTAGGCGACCGCCTTGAGCAGGACGAACACCCCGGCCAGCACCGCCAGCTGCGCTCGCGCCGCCTGCGAGACCTGCCCGGCCCGCCCGGTCAGCCGGATGCCGCCGAAGATGTAGTGGGTCACGAGCGCGACGATGAAGCTGATCGCGATCGCGACGAACAGCCAGCTCAGCAGCAGGCGGTAGAACGGGAGCTCGAAGGCGTAGAAGCTGACGTCGAGGTCGAACACCGGGTCGGTGACGCCGAACGGCGTGGAGTTGAGGAACTGCTGCACCGTCTGCCACTCGCCCTGGGCGGCCAGCCCCGAGATGATCCCGATGCCGACGGGCACGCCGACGGCGAACAGGCCCAGCCGCTGGATGATGACGGTGCGGTAGCGGGCGATCGGGTCCTCGGGCCCGGCGATCGGCACGAACACCGGGCGCGAGCGGTAGGCAACCCACAACGAGATCGCCACCATCCCGCCGATCAGCAGCGCGCCGAGCAGGAACTGCACGATCCGCGTGAACAGCACGGTGCTGAACACGCCGCGGTAGCCGACCTCGCCGAACCACAGCCAGTCGACGTACAGGTTGATCAGCCGGGAGCCGGCGAGGAGCAGCAGCACCACGGCACCTGCGACGGTCAGCAGGATCCGGGTACGGCGGGTCAGCGTCGGGGCTCCCACCGGGGGCCGCATGGCCACGGGGCACGCTCCAGGGTCGAGAAGGTCGGCACAGGCCCGCGCCCGTCGGGGTCGCGGCCGGACACGAGGGACGGCCCGACGGCGCGCCCTGCCGGTCCAACTCTACGGATGCCCCGTCAGGTTCCCGTACGGGCCAGGTTCGTCCCTTCCATCGGTTTCGTGCGGGGCGGCGGGACCGCCCGCCCTGCTGGGGCGGGCCGGCCGCAGCGCCGCCGTAGGGTGGCGGCGTGAGTCGGCGGAGCTGGACACTGCTCATCGGGCTGGTGCTCATGGCCGGCCTGCTCGTGCTCGGCACCGTGACGCCCGCTCCGTTCGTCGCCGTCGGCCGGGGCCCGACCTACGACACGCTCGGCGAGGTCGCCGGCGCGGAGGTCGTCGCCATCGACGAGCTGCCGACCTACCCGACGTCCGGCCAGCTCAACATGACCACCGTCGGCGTCACCGACGGGCTGACGATGCAGCAGGCGCTCGCCATGTGGGCCTCGGGCGACTTCCAGGTCGTGCCGCGGCACACGCTGTTCCCGCCGGGTGTGAGCGGCGCGGAGGTCACCGAGCGCAACCGCGCGATGTTCGTCGACTCCCAGACGAACGCCGAGGGCGCCGCCCTCGCCCATCTCGGCATGCCCGTCCGCGTCGTCGTCGAAGGCCTCACCCCGGACTCCCCCGTCGCCGGGATCCTCGAACCGGGCGACGAGCTCAAGGCGGTGGCCGGCCGGACCCTGACGACCTACGACGACCTCACCGCCGCGCTCGCCGACACCCGCCCGGGCCAACGGATACCGCTCACGTTCCGGCACGGGGACGGCGGGCCGCGGCAGGTGACGGTGACGCTCGGCGCCCGGTCCGACGGTGCGCCCCAGGGTGCGCTGGGCCTGCTGCCCGGTGCGCGCCCCCTGGAGGAGGACCGCATCGTCATCTCGCTGCAGGACATCGGCGGGCCGTCGGCCGGCCTGATGTTCGCGCTGGCCACCGTCGACAAGCTGACCCCGGGCCAGCTGACCGGCGGCCGCTTCGTCGCGGGCACCGGCACCATCCACTCCACCGGGACCGTCGGCGAGATCAACGGCATCCCGTTCAAGATGCGGGCCGCGCGCGAGGCGGGCGCCACGGTGTTCCTGGTGCCGGCGGGCAACTGCGCGCAGGCGGCGGAGGCCGCCCCCGTGGGGCTCCAGCTCATCCGCGTCGCCACCCTCGACGACGCCGTGACCGGCCTCGACGCGTTGCGCGCCGGGCGGACACCGGTGGGCTGCTGAGCCTCGGGCCCGCGCGTACGGTGGACCTATGACCGACACGCCGTTCGGCTTCGGGCCGTCCGACCCCGACCCCGACCGGGACCGGCCGTCCGGTGAGGGCCCGCGCGACCCCTCCGGCTTCGGCAACCTCCCGCCCGGCGCGGGCGGCTTCCCCGGGATGCCGGGCATGCCCGGGATGCCCGGCGGCTTCGACATGGGCCAGCTCGGGCAGATGCTGACCCAGCTCGGCCAGATGCTCAGCCAGGCACGCACCGGCGGCGACGGGCCGGTCAACTACGACCTCGCCGCGCAGCTCGCCCGCCAGCAGCTCGCGACCACGTCGTCGTCCCTGACCGACGGTCAGCGTTCCGCCGTCGCCGACGCGATGAAGCTCGCCGAGCTCTGGCTCGACGCGGCCACGGACCTGCCGGTCGGCGCGCGCGAGGTGGTGGCGTGGTCGGCCGCCGAGTGGGTCGACGCGAGCATGCCCACCTGGCGCCGCCTGTGCGATCCGGTGGCGCAGCGGGTGTCCGGGGCCTGGGTCGAGGCGATGCCCGAGGAGATCCGGCAGGCCGCCGGGCCGATGATCGCGATGCTCGGGCAGATGGGCGGGCTCGCCTTCGGCAGCCAGCTCGGGAGCGGGCTGGCCCAGCTCGCGGCGGAGGTCGTCGGCTCCACCGACGTCGGTGTCCCCGTCGGCCCGGACGGCACCGCGGCGCTGCTGCCGGAGAACGTCGAGAAGCTCACCGCCGGCCTCGACCGCCCCGCCAGCGAGGTCATGATCTTCCTCGCCGCCCGGGAGGCTGCCCACCAGCGCCTGTTCGCCCACGTCGGGTGGTTGAAGGAGCGGCTGCTCGGCACCGTCGAGGAGTACGCGAGCGGCATCCGGGTGGACACCTCGCGGATCGAGGAGCTCGCCCGCGGCATCGACCCCACCAACCCGGGGGCGATCGAGGAGGCCATGCAGTCCGGGCTGTTCGAGCCGCAGACCACCCCCGAGCAGCAGGCCGCGCTCGCCCGGCTGGAGACGCTGCTCGCCCTCGTCGAGGGATGGGTCGACGCCGTCGTCGCCGACGCGGTCGGCGACCGGCTGCCCGGCGCCGAGGCACTGCGCGAGACCCTGCGCCGCCGGCGTGCCTCGGGCGGGCCGGCCGAGCAGACGTTCGCGACGATCGTCGGGCTCGAGCTGCGGCCCCGCAAGCTGCGAGCCGCCGCCGAGCTGTGGCGGCTGCTCGGCGAGCAGCGCGGCATCGCCGGCCGCGACGCCCTCTGGGCCCACCCCGACCTGGTCCCCTCCGCCGAGGACCTCGACGACCCCGCCGCGTTCGTCGCCCGCGACGAGGCCGGCGACCCGCTCGCCGAGCTGGAGCGCCAGATGTCGCGCGACGCCGAGGCGGAGGCGAAGATGGACGAGGCCGCCCGGGCCGCCCAGGAGCGGGCCGACGAGGAGCGGGGCGACGACCCCGAGGGACCGACGGCCACGGGGCCCGCGTCCCGGCCCTGACCCCGGGGGCGGGTCCCCGACCCCCACCTCGCACTCTCGTAGCGTCCTGGTCGAGGAGGGTGGCGCCGGGGTGCTCAGGCGGCGGGCGGGCCGTCGGCGCCCTCGGGCGCGGACAGGTCGCCGGCGGGCAGGTCGCCGTCGGTGCCGACGAGGCCGAGTTCGGCGGCCGCCGAGAGGCCCTCCAGGTAGCCGATCGCCCGCTCGGCGCGGGGATAGCGCCGCACCCAGACCCAGAACGCCTCGTCGTGCCCGGGCTCCAGCAGGTGCGCGAGCTCGTGCACGAGCACGTAGTCCACCACCCAGGACGGCGTGTCCCGCAGCCGCTCGCTGAGCCGGATCGTGCCGTCCGCCGGGGTGCACGACGCCCAGCGGGTGCGCATCGGGGCGACCCAGCGCACGCTCGCCGGCTCGGCCCGCCCGTCGAGGTAGCGGCGGGCGAGCTCGCGGCTGCGCCGCGACAGCGCCTCGTCGCCGGCACGGCCCGGTGATCGGCGGCGCGCCTCGCTGCGCTCGAGCCGGCGCACCATCACGTCGACCCAGCGCTGCTCCTCGTCCTCGCTCATCCAGCCGGGGATGAAGACGATGAC
>DATLGI010000191.1:0-53330 GCA_035540535.1 Pseudonocardia sp. | reverse complement strand
ACCGGGTGATCCCGGTCGTGCGGCGGCTGCTGGCGGACGACGAGACCCCGGTCGGGGTGTACCGCAAGCTCGCCGCGGACCGGCCGGGCACGTTCCTGTTCGAGTCCGCGGAGAACGGGCGGTCCTGGTCGCGCTGGTCGTTCGTCGGGGCGCGCTCGGCAGCGGCGCTCACCACGCGCGACGGCGAGGCGGTGTGGACCGGCGAGGTGCCCGCCGGACTGCCGTCCGGCGGGGACCCGCTGGCCGCGCTGCGGTTCTGCGTGGAGGAGCTGCGCAGCGAGCCGCTGCCCGGGCTGCCGCCGCTCACCGGCGGGATGGTCGGCTACCTCGGCTACGACGTCGTCCGGCGCCTCGAACGCCTGCCCGAGCTGGCCCGCGACGACCTGCACCTGCCCGAGCTGGTCATGCTGCTGGCCACCGACCTCGCTGCCGTCGACCACCACGAGGGCACGATCACCCTGATCGCCAACGCCATCAACTGGGACGCCACCGACGAGCGCGTCGACGAGGCATACGACGACGCCCTCGCCCGGCTGGACCGGATGACCGCGGAGCTCGCCGCGCCCGCGCCGTCCACCGTCGCCGTGTACGCGCCCGTGCAGCCGCGCTTCACCCGCCGCCGCAGCCCCGCCGAGCACCACGCCGCCGTGGAGGCCGCCAAGGAGCAGATCCGGGCGGGGGAGGCGTTCCAGGTCGTCGTGTCGCAGCGGTTCGAGGCGCCGTGCGAGGCGAGCGCGCTCGACGTCTACCGGGTCCTGCGCGCGACCAACCCGAGCCCGTACATGTACCTGCTGAAGCTGGCGGGGGCGGACGGGGTGCCGTTCGAGATCGTCGGGTCCAGCCCGGAGGCGCTGGTGACCGTGCGGGGCGGGCGCGCCACCACCCATCCGATCGCGGGCACGCGCTGGCGCGGGGCCACCGAGGAGGAGGACCTGCTGCTGGAGAAGGAGCTGCGGTCCGACGAGAAGGAGCGTGCGGAGCACGTCATGCTCGTCGACCTGGGTCGCAACGACCTCGGCCGGGTGTGCGAACCGGGCACGGTGAAGGTGCACAGCTTCTTCTCCGTCGAGCGCTACAGCCACGTCATGCACCTGGTCTCCACCGTCACCGGGATGCTCCGCCCGGAGTACAACGCCTTCGACGCCGTCGCCGCCTGCTTCCCTGCCGGCACGCTGTCGGGCGCGCCGAAACCGCGCGCGATGGAGCTCATCGAGGAGCTGGAGCCGACCCGGCGCGGGCTCTACGGCGGGATCGTCGGGTACCTGGACTTCGCCGGCGACGCCGACACCGCCATCGCCATCCGGACCGCGCTGGTCCGCGACGGCGTCGCTTACGTGCAGGCCGGGGGCGGCATCGTCGCCGATTCCGACCCCGTGGCCGAGGACACCGAGTGCCTGAACAAGGCCGGGGCGGTGCTCTCCGCGGTCGCGACCGCGGCCACCCTCGCCGCCCCCGGGCCCGGTGGCCGGGCCGGGGACGGGGCGCCGTCGTGACCCCGGACCGGCGGTCGCTCACCCTGGCCTGCGCGGGGCTCGCGCTCGCCGCGGCCGCCCTGTGGGCCGCCTCCGCGCTGGACTGGTACCGCGTCACCGCGGACGTGCCCCTGCGGGGGCCGGTGGACGTCGCGGTCACCGGCGCGCAGGTGCAGCCGGGGCTCACCGGCGTCGGGCTGGCGGCGCTGGCCGCGGTGGCCGCGCTCGTCGCCACCGGCGGCCCGGTCCGGCGCACCCTCGGCCTCGTGCTCGCCGTCGCCGGGTTGCTGCTGGCCGGTTCCGCGCTGCGGGCGTTCGCCGGGTCGCCCTTCGCCGCCGGCGGCGGCGGGATCCCCGAGCCACCGGCCGGTGTCCCGGCGGAGGCGCTGGCGGGCGCGCCGACCGAGACCACCACCGGACCGCTGCTCGCGGTGCTGGGCGGCCTGCTGCTGCTGGGGGCGGGCGTGCTGGTGATGCTCCGCGAGGCGCGGCTGCCGCGCCTGGGCGGCCGCTACGCCGCGCCGTCCGCGCGGCCGGCCCCGGCGGATCCGGACCGGGCCGCCTGGGAGGCGCTCGATGCCGGTCGTGACCCCACCACCGGGCCGCCGGACCCGCGATGAGGGCTCGCCGGGAGCGCCGACCGGTCCTGGCGGCGGGGCGCCGAACGGCGGTGTCTAGCATGGCCGGGGCGGCCGAGGGGTCGCCTGCGGGCCCGACCGGGAGCCGCGAGCGACGGGTCGCTCGCGGCCGAGCATCGAGGCGACCGGCCCGGACGGAAGGGGTGACCACCGCGTGGGCGAGCACGGCGAGGGCAGCGGCGGCAGCGTTCTCGACGGCATCGTCGCCGGTGTCCGCGCCGACCTCGCCGAGCGCGAGGCGGCGGTCGACTTCGCCGAGATCAAGCGCCGTGCCGCCGCCGCGCCGCCGCCGCGGGACGTGCTGGCCGCGCTGCGCGCCCCCGGCATCGGGGTGATCGCCGAGGTCAAGCGGCGCAGCCCGTCCAAGGGTGATCTCGCCTCGATCGCGGATCCCGCGGAGCTCGCCCGGGCCTACGCCGAGGGCGGCGCGCGGGTGATCAGCGTGCTCACCGAGCAGCGCCGCTTCGGCGGCTCGCTCGCCGACCTGGCCGCGGTGCGCGCCGCGGTGGACGTACCGGTGCTGCGCAAGGACTTCGTCGTCAGCCCGTACCAGGTGCACGAGGCACGGGCGTTCGGTGCGGACCTCGTCCTGCTCATCGTCGCGGCTCTGGAGCAGAACGTGCTGCACGCGCTGCTCGACCGCGTCGAGTCGCTGGGGATGACGGCGCTGGTCGAGGTGCACACCGAGGACGAGGCCGACCGCGCGCTGGAGGCCGGCGCCCGGGTGATCGGCGTCAACGCGCGCAACCTGCACACCCTGGAGGTCGACCGCACGGTGTTCGGCCGGATCGCTCCCGGCCTGCCCACCGACGTCCTGCGCGTCGCCGAGTCCGGCGTGCGCGGCCCGGGTGACCTGCTGACCTACGCCGGCTGGGGTGCCGACGCCGTGCTCGTCGGGGAGGGCCTGGTGATCAGCGGGGATCCGCGCGCCGCCGTGCGGGGCCTGGTGGCCGCCGGCTTCCACCCGTCCTGCTCGAGGATGGTGCGGTGACCACGGTCCGGGCCAGCGACGGCATCGCCACCCCGTCGGGCCACGAACCGGACGCGCGCGGGCACTTCGGCCGCTACGGCGGGCGGTTCGTGCCCGAGGCGCTCGTGGCGGCGCTGGACGAGCTCACCGAGTCCTACGACAAGGCCCGCGTCGACCCGGAGTTCCTCGCCGAGCTCGACCGGCTGCACCGCGACTACTCCGGGCGCCCGTCGCCGCTCACGGACGCGACGAAGCTCGGCGAGCACGCCGGGGGCGCGCGGATCCTGCTCAAGCGCGAGGACCTCAACCACACCGGCTCCCACAAGATCAACAATGTGCTGGGTCAGGCGCTGCTGACGAAGCGGATGGGCAAGTCCCGGGTGATCGCCGAGACCGGCGCGGGTCAGCACGGCGTCGCCACCGCCACCGCGTGCGCGCTGCTCGGGCTGGAGTGCGTCGTCTACATGGGTGAGGTCGACACCGAGCGCCAGGCGCTCAACGTCGCCCGGATGCGGCTGCTCGGGGCGCGGGTGATCCCGGTGAAGCTGGGCTCGCGCACCCTCAAGGACGCGATCAACGAGGCCCTGCGGGACTGGGTGACCAACGTCGAGGACACCCACTACCTGCTCGGCACGGTCGCCGGCCCGCATCCCTTCCCCACGATGGTCCGCGACTTCCACCGGGTCATCGGGCTCGAGGCGCGCGAGCAGGTGCTGGCGCGCACGGGCCGGCTGCCGCACGCCGTGGCCGCCTGCGTCGGTGGCGGGTCGAACGCGATCGGCATCTTCCACGCCTTCCTCGACGACCCGGACGTCCGCCTGGTCGGGTTCGAGCCCGGCGGTGACGGCATCGCGACGGGCCGGCACGGCGCCACGCTGTCGGAGGGCTCGCCGGGCGCGCTGCACGGGGCGATGTCGTACCTGCTGCAGGACGCCGACGGGCAGACGTCGGAGTCCTACTCGATCTCGGCCGGGCTCGACTACCCGGGTGTGGGTCCGGAGCACGCGCTGCTCAAGGACCTGGGCCGCGCGGAGTACCGCCCGATCACCGACGCCGAGGCGATGCAGGCGTTCGCGCTGCTCTCGCGCACCGAGGGCATCATCCCGGCCATCGAGTCCGCGCACGCGGTGGCCGGCGCGCTGCGGCTGGGGCGCGAGCTGGGGCCGGACGGAATCGTGCTGGTGAACCTCTCGGGGCGCGGTGACAAGGACGTCGACACCGCGGCGAAGTGGTTCGGCATGATCGGCGAGGGCGAGAGCGCGCAGGACGCGAGCGGCACCGCGATCGCCGAAGGCTCGCTCGTGGCCCCGAGCGGCGGCGAGGGCGCGGGCGGGCCGGCCCGGTGAGCGGGGTCGGTCGGGTGTTCGAGACGTGCCGGGGCGAGGGCCGCGGCGCCCTGGTCGGCTACCTGCCCGCCGGGTACCCGACCGTCGACGGGTCGGTGGAGCTGCTCTCCGCGCTGGTCGAGGGCGGCTGCGACCTGCTCGAGGTCGGCATCCCGTACTCCGACCCCGTGATGGACGGCCCGACCATCCAGGCCGCCGCGGACACCGCGCTGCGGTCCGGGTTCCGGCTGCGCGACGTGCTCTCCGTCGTCGAGCGGGTCACGGCGGCGGGCGGGTGCGCGGTCGTCATGACCTACTACAACCCGGTGCTGCGCTACGGAGTCGACGCGTTCGCCCGCGACCTCGCCGCCGCGGGCGGGCTGGGCGTGATCACCCCCGACCTGATCCCCGACGAGGCCGAGGAGTGGCTGGCCGCGTCCACCGCGCACGGGCTCGACCGGATCTTCCTGGTGGCACCGTCGTCGAGCGACGCGCGCATAGCGTCCACGGCCGCCGCGACGAGTGGCTTCCTCTACGCGACCTCGACGATGGGCGTCACCGGCGCCCGTGACGCGGTCGCGTCAGCCGCGCCGGCGCTGGTCGCCCGGTGCCGCGAGCACACGGACCTGCCGGTCGGTGTCGGGCTCGGCGTGCGGTCGGGGGAGCAGGCCGCCGAGGTCGCGGGCTTCGCCGACGCCGTCATCGTCGGCTCGGCGTTCGTCACCGCCGCGGAGCGCGCCGGCGCCGCCGGGGTCCGCACCCTTGCCGCCGAACTGGCCGCGGGCGTCCGCCGGGCCGGGGCGCCGCAACCCGCCTGACACCTTGCGCGGCCGCACACAGGTCGAGGCGAGCGCACACATGCTGCGGCTCGTGTGCCGCCGCCCTGAGCTGTGTGCGGCGCAACGTCTCGCCCGCTCTCGCCCCGCGCCCTCGCGCGCGAGCAGTTCGCCGAGTACGTGCGCCGGGTGGCCGACCGGCCGGTGTGACCGGAACGGCGATACCGTGGCCCGGTGACCATCTCCCTGCTGGCCGCCATCCCCAGCCCCGACCGTGGGGTGTGGTACCTCGGTCCGGTGCCCGTCCGGGCCTACGCGCTGTGCATCATCGCGGGGATCGTGGTGGCGGTGCTGTGGGGCGAGCGCCGGTTCGTCGCGCGCGGCGGGGAGCGCGGCACGGTCACCGACGTCGCGGTGGTCGCGGTGCCGTTCGGCCTGGTCGGGGGCCGGCTCTACCACGTGGCCACGGACTGGCAGCAGTACTTCGGGCCGGGCGGCGACCCGCTCGACGCGCTCAAGATCTGGCAGGGCGGGCTGGGCATCTGGGGCGCGGTCGCGCTCGGCGGCGTCGGGGCGTGGATCGCCTGCCGGCGCCGGGGGGTGCCGCTCCCGTTCTTCGCCGACGCGGTGGCGCCCTGCATCGTCCTCGCCCAGGCGATCGGGCGGCTGGGCAACTGGTTCAACCAGGAGCTCTACGGCGCGGCGACCGACCTGCCCTGGGGGCTGGAGATCTACCGCCGGGTCGATCCCGCGACCGGGACGCCGGACCCGCTCGGCGGGGTCGCCCTGGACCCCACGCCGATCATGACGGTGCACCCCACCTTCCTCTACGAGCTGCTGTGGAACCTCGGCGTCGCGGCGCTCGTGGTGTGGGCGGACCGCCGGTTCCGGCTCGGTCACGGGCGGGCGTTCGCCGTCTACGTCGCGGGTTACACGGCGGGCCGGTTCTGGATCGAGCTGATGCGGGTGGACCCGGCGACGGAGGTCTTCGGCGGCATCCGCATCAACGTCGTCGTCGCGGCGGTGGTGTTCGTCCTGGCGGTGCTCTACATCGCGTTCGCGCCGCGCGGCCGGGAGCGTCCGCCCGCTCCCGCGGATCCCGACGACCGCGCGGACGACACCGACGACGGCGGCCCCGACGGGAACGCGGCGGAGCCGGCCGCCGCCCGGCCCGCCGACCGGCACGATCCGGCGTCCTGACCGGTGTCCACCCGGTTCACCGGCTTCGGCGACGGCGCCGTCGAGTTCTACGACGGCCTGCTCGCCGACAACTCGAAGGCCTACTGGACCGACCAGCGCGAGGTCTACGAGCGCGACGTGCGCGCGCCGATGCTCGCCCTGCTCGCCGACCTGGAGCCGGAGTTCGGCGCGGGCAAGGTGTTCCGGCCCCACCGCGACGTCCGGTTCGCGAAGGACAAGACGCCCTACAAGACGCACTGCGGCGGGTACGCGCCGCCGTTCTACGTCGAGGTCTCGGCCGAGGGCCTGCTCGCCGCCGCCGGTTACTACCGGATGGAGCCCGACCAGCTGGCCCGCTTCCGGACGGCGGTGGACGACTCCCGCCGGGGCGAGGACCTGGCGCGCCGCCTCGACGCGCTCACCCGCGCGGGCCTGACCGTGGACGGCGACCGGCTGCGCAGCCGCCCGCGCGGGGTCGCCCCGGACCATCCGCGGCTGGAGCTGCTGCGCCACCGCAGCCTCTGGGCGTGGCGGCGCTGGCCCCCGGACGACGTCCTGCACGGACCCGGCGCGCGTGCCCGCGTGGCCGCCACCTGGCGGTCCCTGCGCCCGCTGGCCGAGTGGCTCGACGACCACGTCGGGCCGACGGGGTAGCCGGCGCACGTGCGCTCGTGACCGTTGTGGAACCCGCTACGCTGGGACCAGTGAGCCGCCGCACCAAGATCGTGTGCACCGTCGGGCCCGCCACCGCTTCGCCGGAGCGCATCCGGGATCTCGTCCGGGCCGGGATGGACGTGGCGCGGCTCAACTTCAGCCACGGTGCCCGCGACGACCACAAGCGGGTGTACGAGATGGTCCGCCAGGCCGCCGACGCCGAGGGCCGCGCCGTCGGCATCCTCGCCGACCTGCAGGGCCCCAAGATCCGCCTCGGCCGCTTCGCCTCCGGGCGCGCGGAGTGGCGCACCGGCGAGGAGGTGCGGATCACCGTCGAGGACGTCACGGGCACCCACGACCGCGTCTCCACCACCTACCCGGGGCTCGCCTCCGATGCCCGCGAGGGCGACCGGCTGCTGGTCGACGACGGCAAGGTGGGGCTGCAGGTCGTCGACGTCGAGGGCCTCGACGTCGTCTGCACGGTCACCGAGGGCGGCCCGGTCAGCGACAACAAGGGCCTCTCGCTGCCGGGGATGAACGTCTCGGTGCCCGCCCTGTCCGAGAAGGACGCGGCGGATCTCGCCTTCGCCCTGGACCTGCGCGTCGACGTCGTCGCCCTGTCGTTCGTGCGCAGCCCCGCGGACATCGAGCACGTGCACCGGATCATGGACGCGACGGGGGCGCGGCTGCCGGTCGTGGCGAAGCTGGAGAAGCCCGAGGCGGTGGACAACCTGGAGGCGATCGTCCTCGCCTTCGACGGGATCATGGTCGCCCGCGGCGACCTCGGCGTCGAGCTGCCGCTGGAGCACGTGCCGCTGGTGCAGAAGCGGGCCATCCAGATCGCCCGCGAGAACGCGAAGCCGGTGATCGTCGCGACCCAGATGCTGGAGTCGATGATCTCCAACTCGCGGCCGACACGGGCCGAGGCCTCGGATGTCGCCAACGCGGTCCTGGACGGCACCGACGCGCTGATGCTCTCGGGCGAGACCAGCGTCGGGCGCTACCCGATCAAGGCCGTGCAGACGATGGCGCAGATCGTCGAGGCCGTCGAGGCGGGCCCCGCGGGCGTGCCACCGCTCAACCACGTGCCCCGCACGAAGCGCGGCGTCCTGTCCTACGCCGCACGCGACATCGGGGAGCGACTCTCCGCGCGGGCGATCGTCGCGTTCACCCAGTCCGGCGACACCGTCCGCCGGCTCGCCCGGCTGCACACCCGGCTGCCGCTGCTGGCGTTCACCCCGACCCCGGAGGTGCGCAGCCAGCTCGCCATGACGTGGGGCGTGGAGACCTTCCTCGTCGACTTCGTCGAGTCCACCGACGCGATGGTCCGCCAGGTCGACCACGCGATGCTGTCGCTCGAGCGGTTCCAGCCCGGCGACCTCGTCGTGATCGTCGCGGGTACGCCGCCCGGGACGGCCGGGTCCACCAACCTCATCCGGGTGCACCGGCTGGGGGAGGAGGACCACGGGTGACGCCGGTCCGCCGGCTGGGGTCCGACGAATGGGCCCTGCTGCGCGACCTGCGCCTGGCCGCCCTGCGCGACGCGCCGCACGCGTTCGCCTCGACGCACGCCCGGGAGGCGGGGGACACCGAGGACGCCTGGCGCGAGCGGGCCGGGGCGCACGCGTGGTTCGTCGCCGAGGCGGGTGGGGAGGCGGTCGGCCTGGTCGCCGGCGCGGCGCGCGACGGGGCGGCCGCACACGTGCTGTCGATGTGGGTGCACCCGCGCCACCGCGGCCGGGGGATCGGTGCCGCCCTCGTCGCGGCCGTGTGCGACTGGGCGGCGGCGCGGGCGGCCACCCAGGTGACGCTCTGGGTCGCCGACGGCAACGATGCCGCCACGCGCTGCTACGCCCGCGCCGGGTTCGTCCCGACCGGCCGCCGCCAGCCGCTGCCGAGCGATCCGGCCGTCGGCGAGGAGCTGTGGGCGCGCACCCTGCCGCCCCGGTGACGCCGCCGGGCGCCTGCGAGGATGCGGCGGTGACGCGCACGCCCGCTCCCGAGCCCGAGATCGCCGCCGACGGCGCGCCCCGCGGCCAGGCCGTCCTCGACGGGCTGGTCCGGCTGCTCGACCTGGAGCAGCTGGAGGTGAACCTGTTCCGCGGGGTCAGCCCGCCGCAGAGCCCGACGCGGGTGTTCGGCGGGCAGGTGGCCGGGCAGGCGCTGGTCGCGGCCGGGCGCACGGTGCCGGACGACCGCGCCGTGCACTCCCTGCACGCCTACTTCATCCGCCCCGGCGACCCGCGGGTGCCGATCATCTACAACGCCGAGCGGGTGCGCGACGGCCGGTCGTTCACCACCCGCCGGGTGCTGGCGATCCAGCACGGCGAGGCCATCTTCTCCCTGTCGGCGTCGTTCCAGGTCCCGCAGGAGGGGCTGGAGCACAGCGAGCCGGCGCCCGAGGGGGTCCCGGACCCGGAGTCGCTGCCGGACCTCGGGGAGCGCCTCGCGGCCTCCGGCGACGAGAGCTTCCTCAAGGACTTCCCCCGCCCGCTCGACATCCGTTACGTGGGCGAGCCCGTGTGGTCCTCGGCCCGCACCGGCGCCTCGCAGGAGCCGGTGCGCGTGTGGATGCGCGCCGACGGCACCCTGCCCGACGACCGGCTGCTGCACGTCTGCCTGCTCACCTACGCCAGCGACCTCACGCTGCTCGGGTCGGTGCTGGCCCGCCACGAGCCGGTGGCGGCGCACCCGCAGATGGCGAGCCTCGACCACGCCATGTGGTTCCACCGCCCGTTCCGGGCCGACGAGTGGCTGCTCTACGAGTGCTTCTCACCGACGGCGTCGGGCTCGCGCGGGCTCGCCACCGGGCGTTTCACCACCCGCGACGGCCGACTGGTCGCCACCACTGTCCAGGAGGGACTGGTCCGGCTGCCGCGCGGCTAGGCTCCGCACGGTGCAGACCGGCATCACGTTCACCGCCGCCGACGGCGTGGCCCTACCCGGCGTCCTCACCGTCCCGGACGGCGCCGGCGGACCCCGCCCCGCGCTTCTGATGATCTACGAGATCTTCGGGCTCAACGACGAGATGCGCCGGGTCGCCCGCGAGCTCGCCGCCGAGGGTTACGTCGTGCTGATCCCGGACCTGTTCGCCCGCGGCCCGGTGAAGCCGCTGTGCGTGGCCCGCGCGCTGCGCACGACCCGGCGCGGATCCGGGCCGGAGCTGGACGACCTGGAATCGGCCCGGCGCTGGCTGGCGGCCCGCCCGGAGGTCGACGGCGACCGGATCGGGACGATCGGGTTCTGCCTGGGCGGCGGCTTCGCGCTGCTGCTGGCCGAGACCGGCCTGTACAGGGTCAGCGCGCCGTTCTACGGTCGCACCCGCGACCTCACCCGGGCCTGCCCGATGGTCGCGAGCTTCGGCGGCCGTGACGCCGAGACCCGCGGCTATCCCGAGCGGCTCGCGGCGAACCTGGACCGGCTCGGGGTCCCGCACGACATCGAGACCTACCCCGAGGCCGGCCACTCGTTCTTCACCCGCACCGAGGGGTTCCTCGGCCGGATCGGGCCGCACCTGCCGCTGCGCGCGGAGTACCACGAGCCGAGCGCCCGCGACGCGCACCGCCGGATCGTCGCGTTCTTCCGGGAGCACCTCGACGCCTGACCGGGGGCCGGCTGGACCGCGCCGGTGTCGCACGGGCAGAGTCTGGGACGTGGACCCGATCGAGCGCGATGCCGCCCTGGACCGAGCCGTCGACGCCGTGGCGGACGGCGGCCGCCATCTGTTCACCTTCCGGGCGGCCGGAACGGGCACCGAGGGCGTGCGCAGCGACATCCGGATCCGCCGCCACGAGGTGGTGATCGACGAGCCGGCCGGCCTGGCCGGGACCGACGCCGCCCCCAGCCCGGTGGAGACGGCGCTGGCCGCGCTGCTGTCCTGCCAGGTGGTGACCTACCGGTTGTGGGCGGCCCGGCTCGGGGTCCCGCTGGACACGATCGCGGTCGACGTCGAGGGCGATCTCGACGTGCGCGGCTTCTACGGCCTCGACGACGCCGTGCGCCCCGGGTTCGGCGACGTCCGCGTGCGGGTGCGTCTGGACGGGCCGGCGGGCGAGCAGCGCTACCGGGAGCTGGCCGCCGCCGTCGACGCGCACTGTCCGGTGCTCGACCTGTTCACCGGCCGCACCCCGGTGCGCACCGAGCTCGTCGTCGGCGACCTCGTGCAGGATGGTGCGCATGAGTGACCGGAACTGGGGCTTCCGCACCCGCGCGGTGCACGCCGGGTCGGTGCCGGACTCCGCCACCGGCGCCCGCGCGGTGCCGATCTACCAGTCCACCAGCTTCGTCTTCTCCGACACCACCGACGCGGCCAGCCTGTTCGCGTTGCAGAAGTACGGGCTGATCTACAGCCGGATCGGCAACCCGACGGTGTCGGTCCTCGAGGAGCGCCTCGCCAGCCTGGAGGGCGGGATCGGCGCGGTCGCGACCGCCAGCGGGCAGGCGGCGGAGTTCTGCACCTTCGCCTGCCTCGCCGGCGCCGGTGACCACATCGTCGCCGCCGCCGGGCTCTACGGCGGCACGATCACCCAGCTCGACGTGACGCTGCGCCGGTTCGGGGTGGAGACGACCTTCGTCGCCGGGCGGGACCCGGCCGACGTGGCCGCGGCGATCACCCCGCGCACCCGGCTGGTGTTCGCCGAGGTCGTCGCCAACCCGTCGGGGGCGGTGGCGGACATCGCCGGGCTGGCCGACGTCGCACACGCCGCCGGCATCCCCCTGGTCATCGACGCGACCCTGGCCACGCCCTACCTGTGCCGGCCGATCGAGCACGGCGCCGACATCGTCATCCACTCGGCGACGAAGTTCCTGGGCGGGCACGGCACGACCCTGGGCGGCATCGTCGTCGAGTCCGGCCGGTTCGACTGGGGCAACGGCAACTTCCCGCAGATGACCGAGCCGATCCCGGCCTACGGCGGGCTGAACTGGTGGGGGAACTTCCAGGAGTTCGGCTTCCTCACCAAGCTGCGCGCCGAGCAGCTGCGCGACATCGGCCCCGCGCTGTCGGCGCACTCGGCGTTCCTGCTGATCCAGGGGGTGGAGACGTTGCCGCAGCGGATGGAGGCACACGTCGCGGGCGCCCGGGCCGTCGCCGAGTGGCTGCAGGCCGACCCGCGGGTGTCCTACGTCAACTGGGCGGGCCTGCCCGACCATCCCGACCACGAGCTCGCGCGCCGGTACCTGCCGCTCGGCCCGGGGGCGGTGTTCTCGTTCGGTGTCGCCGGCGGGCGCGCGGCCGGGCAGCGGTTCATCGAGTCCGTCCAGCTCGCCAGCCACCTCGCCAACGTCGGCGACGCCCGCACGCTCGTCATCCACCCCGGCTCGACCACGCACCAGCAGCTCAGCGACGACCAGCTGCGCGACTGCGGGGTTCCGCCGGACCTCGTGCGGATCAGCGTCGGGCTGGAGGATCCCGAGGACATCCTCTGGGACCTCGACCAGGCGCTGGCCGCGGCCTGCAAGGAGGCCGGGGCATGACGGTGACGGGCTGGCAGAACCCGGCGGCCACCCGCCGGCAGCAGATCCTGCGGGCGACCCGCACCGTCGCGATGGTCGGGGCGTCCCCGAGCCCGTCGCGGGCCAGCAACTTCGTGGCCACCTACCTGCTGTCGAGCACGGACTACGACGTGTACTTCGTCAACCCGCGCGCCAGCGAGATCCTCGGCAGGCCGGTGTACCCGAGCCTGGCCGAGCTGCCGGTCGTGCCCGACCTGGTGGACGTGTTCCGCCGCCGCGAGGACCTGCCGGGCGTGCTCGACGAGGTGCTCGACCTTCCCGACGGCGTGCGCACCTTCTGGCTGCAGTTCGGCCTGTTCGACGAGGACGTGGCACGCCGCGCCGAGGACGGCGGGCTGGAGGTCGTGATGGACCGCTGCCTGAAGGTCGAGCACGCCCGGTTCCACGGCGGGCTGCACCTGGCCGGCTTCGACACCGGCGTGATCAGCTCACGGCGCCGCGCGCGCTGAGCGGGCCGGGCGATCAGGACGCGAGCGCGACGACCGCGAGCACCACGAGGACGAGGACGAGGACCGCGACGGCGACCGTGACCCGGCGCCTGGACGACCGGGCGGGTCCGGCACCCGCTCCGGTGGGCGGCGGGGCCGGGTACGGCGGCGCCCCCGGCATCGGCGCGTGCGGCGGGAACGAGTCGGGCAGCGGGGTGTAGCCGGGCGCGCCCATCCAGGACGGCCGCTCCCCGTCGTCACCATCGTTCCCCGGGCCCGAGCTCATGTTCGCGCCTCCGACCGGCGCCGGCCGTAGGTCAGCCTGCGCAGCAGCACCTCCGCCGGGCCGCGGTACCCGGCCCGCTCGGTGAGCGCGGCCAGCACCAGCACGCAGGCCCAGGTGGCGACGGCGAGCAGGGACGCCTGCCAGAGCGCGAGCACCTCGCCGAGGCCGAGCGCCCACGCCGGCAGCAGTGGCACGAACACCAGCGACTGGGCCAGGTAGCTCGACAGGGACCGGCGGCCGCAGGCCAGCACCGCGCCGCCGACGGGGCCGGCCGGGCGGTGTGCGAGCCGGATGGCGAGCAGGCCGAACGCCGCCGCGTACCCGACGCCGGCGGCGTACCCGCCCACGGTGTGCAGCACCCCGGCGAGCAGGACGAGACCGGTGCCGGGCTCGGGGACGATCTGTCCGCTGAGCAGGCCCATGGGCAGCCCGGCGAGCACGCCGGCGCCGATCCCGCCGACCGCGACCCGGCGCAGCAGCACGCGGTGCCGCTCGGGGTCGTCGAGGATCCGTCGGCGGGCGGCCCGGACGCCGAGGGCGACCAAGCCGAAGGTCGACATGCTCGTGAAGATCAGCCCGGCCACGAGCCACTCGCCGAGCCGGAACAGCGCTGCGACACCGGGCTCGGCGATCTGCATCGACGGCAGGAACGCGTCGACCCCCGGTGCCGGGGGGAGCCCGGTGAGGAGCCCGAGCAGCCCACCGAGCACGATCCCCGCGACCGCGAGGCGCACCAGCGCCGCGTCCCGGGCGCCGACGAGCACGCCGGCGAGCAGGACCGCGAGCAGCCCGTACACCCCCACGATGTCGCCGGACCACAGCAGCGCCGCGTGCACCGACCCGATGAGCACCATCCAGCCGCCGCGGCGCCGGACCAGCCTGCGCACCGCGACCTCCTCGGCACCACTCGCGCGGTATCGGCGGGTGAGCTGCCCGATGCCGTAGCCGAACAGCAGGGCGAACAGCGGGTAGGCCCGCCCGTCCACGACCATGGTCTGGACGAGCGCGACGCCCCGATCCGCCCCGGCGACGTCGGCCGGGTAGCCGCGAGCACCGACCGGATGACCCCACAGGAACAGGTGCACGTTGGCCAGGGCGATGAGCAGCAACATGCCACCGCGGGCGAGATCCGGGGCGAGCGCGCGGGCCGCGGTCGGGGTGGCGCCGGGATCGGCCGGCGGCCGGGCGGTCTCGGTCATGGGTGTCACGGTAGGACGACCGCGGGGTGCCGAGCGCCACAGTTTCCGGCGAGCGGCCCGTCGCGGCGCGACGGTGCCGCGCGGGCTAGTCTCGCGCGGTGTCCGCCACCCCTGTCACCGTCACCGTCACCGGCGCCGCCGGGCAGATCGGCTACGCGCTGCTCTTCCGGATCGCGTCCGGCCAGCTGCTGGGCCCCGACACCCCGGTGCGGCTGCGGCTGCTGGAGATCCCGCCGGCGCTCAAGGCCGCCGAGGGCACCGCGATGGAGCTCGACGACTGCGCGTTCCCGCTGCTGGCCGGCGTCGACGTCACCGACGACGCCACCGCCGCCTTCGACGGCGTGAACGTGGCGCTGCTCGTCGGGGCCCGCCCCCGGACGAAGGGGATGGAGCGCGGCGACCTGCTCGAGGCGAACGGCGGCATCTTCGCCCCGCAGGGCCGGGCGATCAACGCGGGTGCGGCCGAGGACGTCCGGGTGCTGGTCGTCGGCAACCCGGCGAACACCAACGCGCTGATCGCGCAGGCCGCGGCACCGGACGTGCCGGCCGAGCGGTTCACGGCGATGACCCGTCTGGACCACAACCGCGCGCTGTCCCAGCTCGCGGCGAAGCTCGACGTGCCGGTCACCGAGATCCGCCGGATGACGATCTGGGGCAACCACTCGGCCACCCAGTACCCCGACCTGTACCACGCCGAGGTCGGGGGGAAGATCGCCGCCGAGCAGGTGGAGCAGCCCTGGCTGCGCGAGGAGTTCATCCCGCGGGTGGCCAAGCGGGGTGCCGAGATCATCGAGGTGCGCGGCGCGTCCTCGGCGGCCTCGGCGGCCAATGCCGCGATCGACCACGTCTACGACTGGGTGAACGGCACCCCCGACGGCGACTGGACCTCCGCCGCCCTCCCCTCCGACGGCTCCTACGGCGTCCCCGAGGGCCTCATCTCGTCGTTCCCGGTCACCTCGTCCGGGGGGCGCTGGGAGATCGTGCAGGGCCTGGAGATCGACCCGTTCTCCCGGGAGCGCATCGACGCGAGCGTCGCCGAGCTCGTCGAGGAGCGCGAGGCCGTGCGGGGCCTGGGCCTGCTCCAGGTCTCATGAACCTCACAGGCTGACCGGCTCCCGTCAGTGGGGACCCGGGGAGACCAGCCCGTGCGCGAACGCGTAGGCGGCCGCCGCCGTCCGGGTCGACACGTCGAGCTTGGTGAAGATGTTCGCCAGGTGCCGGGCGACCGTCTTGTCGCTGATGACCAGGGCGGCGGCGATCTCGCGGTTCGACCGGCCCGCGGCCAGGCAGCACAGCACCTCCACCTCCCGCGGGGTCAGCCCCGCGGGAGGGACCGGCGGGGGAGGGGCGAGGCCGCGCAGGTCGGGATCCGCGCCGAGCCGCGTGAACACCGCGACGGCGGCGTCGAACTCCCAGCGCGCGGTCTCGACGTCACCGAGGTCCCGGTGCGCCTGCGCGAGCAGCACCCGAGCCCGCGCCGTCTCGTAGGGAGCCTCGAGGTCCTGCCAGGCACGGCAGGACTCCCGCAGCAGCGGCAGCGCCTCGCGCGCCCGGCCCTCGGCGAGCCGGACCGAACCGGTCGCCCGCCGGGCCGTGGCCCCGATCTCCGGCCCGGCGAACGCGGCGGTCTCGGCGAGCTCCTCGGCCGCCTTGCGGGCCGTCGCGGGATCGCCCACGGCCAGCGCGATCTCCACCTGGGCCGCGCACAGTGGGACGCGCCGCAACGGGTTGGCCGCCTCGGCCGTCAGGGCGACGTCGATCGCGGTGGCGGCCGCGGCGGTGCGGCCCTCGGCGAGCCGCAACAGCGCGAGCCCGGGCTGGGGATCGCGCCCGTGACGGTGCGCCTGGCGGAACGCCTCCTGCGCACCCGCGGCGTCGCCGCGCAGCCGGCGTACCTCACCGACCCGGTAGTGGGCCTCGGCGACCGTGGCGCCGTGCACGCCGACGAGGTCGGAGCAGACCCGCGCGGCCTCCTGCTCCGCCCGGTCCCAGTCGCCGCCGACCTGGTACAGGTGGGCCCGGTGCACCCGACACATCCCGGTGAACAGGGCCGCGGCCGGCAACGTGGCGAGCCACCGTTCGGTCGCGGCCGTCCACCGCCGGGCCCGGCGCAGGTCCCCGGCCTCCTGGCAGGCGGAGATCATGTTGCAGTACAGGTCGCCGGCCCACTCCGGCAGCAGCTCCTCGGTGAGCACCGCGACCATCGCCTCGTCGAGCAGGCGCATGCCGTCGGTGACCCGCCCCAGGCGGACCAGCACCCGACCCTCGCCGAGCAACCCGCAGGCGGCCAGCGTCGGGTCGGTGAGGCGGCGACCCAGGCCGTGCACCTCACGCGCGGCGGCCGCGGTGGCTGCCAGGTCCGGACCGTCGAGGCCGCCCTCCACCTCGACGAGGTAGCGCAGGTAGCCCTGTTCCACGCATTCGGGCTGGTCGGCGAGCAGCTCGGCCGCCCGACCGAGCCAGCCGACGCCCGGTTCCTCCTCGCCGCGCATGAGGTGGTTGACGGCGACCCCGATCGCAGTCCAGGACGCGGCCCTGGCCTCCCCGCCCGCGAGCAGCGCAGTGTGGGCGGCCGCGCCTGCCTCGATTGACTCGTCGACCAGGCCGAGCCACCAGGCCGCGTCCGCCAGCAGGGCGAGGTCGGCGCCGTCCAGATCGTCCCCGCCGAGCACGGCCGCGGCGCGGGCGGTTCGCAGCCCGTCCCGGGCGGCGGGCCAGTCCCGGCGCGCGAAGGCGCCGCGCGCCGCCGCGAGCACCTCGTCGTCGCCCATCCACCCGTCCCGTCCCGCCGTCGAGAACGCCGATCAGGTTACGGGCCGGGCGCCGCCGTGGCGACGGTCGAGATCGATCGGCCGGCGGCTCAGAGGTAGGGCGCCACGTCGACCGGCGATCCGCACGGGCAGCGCGGGGTTGCCGCACCGGGCGGGACGGAGTGCCGGTCACCGCAGGCGGGACAGCGCAGGTGCTGCGGGTTGAGCCGGTGGGGGACCCAGATGCTGGTGAACCCGCGCCGGCCGAGCCCACCGGTCAGGAAGCGCTCGCGCGCCTCGCGGTGCGGCCGGGAGCGGGCGACCGCCGACTCGGCCGTCTCCGGCGTGCTCCACGCGGTGAAGGTGTGGCCGCGGCGCGCGAAGGTGGTGCCGACGAAGCCGAGGAAGCCGGGCTCCGTCGCCATCGCCTCCACGATCGCCTCCCCGCGGGCCTCCACCTCGGCCTCCTCGGCGGAATCGGCCGGCTCGATCCACGTCATGGTCAGCGCGCCGGGTGCGGTGGTCGTGCCGAGATCGGTGCGCACCGCCACCCCGAAGGAGGTCGGCGGCTCGTCGTCGGGCACCACGAGCACCCGCACGCCGAGCCCCGCGGCGATCGCGCTCAGGTGGGCGGTCGCGGCCTCGAGATCGAGCGCGGCGGTCACGACCGGGCCCCCGCCCGGGCCACGTACACCGAGTCGAAGGGGTCGTCGGGCACGTCGTGCACGCTGACGTCGACGAACCCGGCGTCGGCGAGCATCGTCCGGGCGAGCTGCTCGCCCCACACCGTGCCGAGCCCGGCACCGTCCCGCGCCAGCGAGACCGTCAGGCAGTGCAGCGTGCTCACCCCGTAGAGCCACGGTGCGAAGGGGTTGCCGCGATTGCCCTCCAGCTCGCTCGCCGCCTTGATGTCCATCATGAGGAAGATCCCGCCGGGGGCCAGCGCGGCGCGCACCCGGGCGAGCACGCCGGCCGGGTCGGCCTGGTCGTGGACCGCGTCGAACGCCGTCACCACATCGAACGGCGGCTCCACCGGTAGCTCGCGGACGTCGAGCACCTCGAACGCCGCGTTCGACAGGCCCCAGGCGGTGGCCTCGGCGCGCGCGGCCTCGACCGCGTCGGCGGCCAGGTCGTAGCCGGTGAAGGTCGATCGGGGGAAGGCGCGGGCCATGAGGTTGACCGCGTGCCCGGTGCCGCAGCCGATATCGGCGACCCGGGCGCCCGCGGTGAGCCGCTCGGGCAGGCCGGCGGCGAGCGGGAGGATCCCCTCGATCAGCTGCCCGTCCATGAGCCCGCGGGACGCGCCGTCCATGACCCCGGTGAACTCCGGCCGGAACGCCTCGTAGGGCACGCCACCGCCCTCGCGGAACGCCCGGGCCACGCCGCCGACGTGACCGGCCAGCAGCGTGGTCACCCGGGCGAGCGGGGCGAGGTTGAGCGAGCCCTCCCCGGTCAGGCACACCGCGTGCTCGGGCGGCAGGCGGTAGCGTCCCGCGCCGGGCTCGTGGTCCACGATCCCCGCGGTGACCAGCGCGCCGAGGCACTCGCGGACGTAGCGTTCCTGCAGCCCGGCCCGGTCCGCCAGCTCGGCGCTGGTGCCCGGTCCGGCCGCGAGCGCCGCGAACAGGCCGGTGCGGTGCGCGAGATCGATCATGAGGTTGACGACGCCCGCGGTGAACGTGCCGAGCAACCGCCCGGCGAACTCCTCGACGCGCGTCTCGTCCGGCTCCGCGACAGCGGTCTCTCGGGTGGCGGCCTCGGTCATCGCGGGCTCCCTGCGGTATTGGGGGTCGGGAGCTCGAACGGTAGGGCGCGCCCGGGTGCGGGGACATCGGCCGGATCGTGTATCCGAGGGCGCCGGGATGGGGCGTTCCACCCATCCCGGCGGGGCGGGACCCGCGACGATCAGCCGAGGAACGCCACGGCGAACGACTCCGGGCCGACGGTGAGGGCGTCACCGTTCGCGGAGGCGCCCTCGGAGGCCAGGAGCACGCGCGCGACCGGGGCGCCGAGCGCGACGGTCACCGTCGCCGGACCGAGGTTCGCCACCACCCGCAGCCGGCCGCGGTGCAGCACGACGGCGCGCGCCGCCTCGTCGACGTCGACCTCCACATCGTCCAGCCACGGGTCCGTGAGCTCCGGCCACGCCCGGCGCAGCGCGATGAGCTCGGTGTGGGTGCGCAGCAGGGTCGCGTGCGGCTCCTGTTCCGGCTCGGCCCAGTCCAGCTTCGAGTCGAGGAACGTCTGCTCGGCGTTGGGGTCGGGTACCTCGGCCTCCCCCCACCCGTGCTCGGCGAACTCCGCGGTGCGGCCCTCGCGGACGGCGTCGCGCAGGGCGGCGTCGGGGAAGTGGGAGAAGAACTGCCACGGGGTGCGCGCGCCCCACTCCTCGCCCATGAACAGCATCGGCGTGAACGGCGAGCACAGCACGAGCGCGGCGCCGCACGCGACCAGGCCGGGGGAGAGGGTCTCGGTGAGCCGGTCACCGGCGGCGCGGTTGCCGATCTGGTCGTGGTTCTGCAGGTAGGCGAGGAAGCGGTGACCGGGGGTGCGGCGGGTGTCGACGGGTGCGCCGTGGTTGCGCCGGCGGAAGCTCGACCACGTCCCCTCGTGCAGGAACGCCCGCGTGAGCACGTGCGCGAGCCCGGTGAGGCCCGCGGTGGCGAAGTCGGCGTAGTAGCCCTGCGCCTCGCCGGTGAGCGCGACGTGCAGGCTGTGGTGCACGTCGTCGCACCACTGCGCGTGCAACCCGTAGCCACCCGCCTCCCGCGGCGTCACGAGCCTCGCGTCGTTGAGGTCGGACTCGGCGATCAGCGACAGCGGCCGCCCGACGTGGGTCGAGAGCGCCTCCACCTCCACGGCGAGCTGCTCGAGCACGTGGGTGGCCCGGGTGTCGCGCAGCGCGTGCACGGCGTCGAGGCGCAGGCCGTCGACGTGGAAGTCGCGCAGCCACATGAGGGCGTTGTCGATCACGTACCGGCGCACCGGTTCCGAGCGGGGCCCGTCGAGGTTGAGCGAGGGGCCCCAGATGTTGCTGCCGGCGAAGTACGGGCCGAACCGGTCGAGATACGCGCCCGAGGGGCCGAGGTGGTTGTAGACGACGTCGAGCACGACCCCCATCCGGCGGGCATGGCAGGCGTCGACGAACCGCTTGAACGCGTCCGGCCCGCCGTAGTTCTCGGTGACGGCGTACCAGCCGACCCCGTCGTAGCCCCAGTTGCGCGGACCGTCGAACGCGTTGACGGGCAGAACCTCGACCAGGTCGATCCCCAGGGCCACGAGGTGGTCGAGCCGCTCGATCGCGGCGTCGAAGGTGCCCTCGCCGGTGAACGTGCCGATGTGCAGCTCGTAGAGCACGCTGCCCGGCAGTTGGCGGCCGGTCCACGCCCCGTCGGTCCAGGCGAACGCCTCCTGGTCGTACACCCGGCTCGCCGCGTGCACCCCGCCGGGTTGCCACTGCGAGCGCGGATCGGGCAGGGGCGTCTCGTCGTCGTCGAGCAGGAAGGCGTAGGCGACGCCGGGGCCGGCGTCCGGGACGCGGACCCGCCACCACCCGTTCGCCTCCGGCACCATGAGGTGCTGCGCCCCGTCGACGAGCACCCGGACCCGGTTCCCGTTCGGCGCCCATACCGCGTACTCCGTCACGCACCCTCCGTCCGTCGCCGGCTGCCGATCCTGCCGCCTCCGCCGCGACCGCGCCCGCTCTGCGGGCACCGCTGTGACGGGCCCGTCAGCCGGCGGGCGACGGGGCGGTGGACGGTGTGGCGGGGCCCGGGCTCTCGGCCGGCTCACCCCCGGGCGGCGCGCCGGCGCGCGAGGCGCCGGCGAAGCTGGTGGCGGCCCGCAGGGTGTCGAACACGACGGTGCCGTCGGTGCCGATCTCCGGGTTGCGGTAGTAGCCGATCTTCAGGTAGCTGGGGTCGCCGGGGTAGAGGGTGCCCCCGGGCGGGGCGTGGCGCGGCAGCACCGGGCGCCCGTTGCGCCACACCTCGACGAACCCGACCGCGGGGTCGGGGGAGAACCGGATCCGGAACACCCAGTCGTCCCAGCGGCCGGGCACCGCCGGACCCAGCGACTGCCGGAACAGCTTCGGCCCGTCGGGATGGCCGAAGCCACCGTCGACGACGAACTCGCCTTCCTCGACGCTCAACGACAGCGGCGGCGACCCCGGGCCGTCGTTCTTCCACTGCACGACCACCTGCCACGCGGCGTCCACCGGGAAGCCCGGCAGCAGCCGGGTCGAGAAGCCGAAGTACAGCTCGTCGCCGGGGCGCAGGTCGTCGAGCCGCGGGACCACCTCGTTGCGGCTGCCACCCGCGGGGATCGTGAACGCCACCGCCTGCCGCCCGTCGCGCACCAGCGCGGGCTCGCTCACCAGCACCGGCAGCGGGCTGCCGACCCGATCGGACTCGAAGACGGCGAACTCGTCGGTCAGGTCGTCGGACTCGAGGTCCGCGGCCCAGAGCACTCCGCCCGCGCAGCCCAGCAGCCACTCGAGCAGCGACGGTGGATCGCAGGCCGGACCCGGCGGTGCCGGCGGGGCCGCGGGTCCGGCCGCCGCCGGGGCCGCGGCGAGCGCGGTGGTGGCGGCGGCCGTCGCGGCGAGGAGGGCGACACGTCGCGCCGCGAACGACCACCGGCCCCGCTGCATGCCACTCAGCGTCGATGTTCGGCCGGCCCGGCGCCTCCGGGTACACCGGTTCGGGTGTCACGCCTCCGGGGCGACTTCGCGGCACCGGTCACGCGAGCGGGATCGCGGGCCCGGCGTCACGCGGGCCGGACGAGCAGCGCGACGGGGTAGCGGTGCAACAGCCGACCCAGCTCCGGGACGGCGCCCGACACCGGCTCGCCGGTGACGACGTCGCACCAGTCGTCGGCGCCACCGGGCAGCGGCAGCACGGTGTCCCCCCAGCCTCCGCGCCCGGCCAGCCCGACCGGCAGCCGCGTCGCCACCGCCACCAGCGACGGGCTGCGCGCGAACGCCACCGCGTGCCCCGCGGCCTCGCCCTCGGCCACCAGCGGGCGGTAGCCGTCGAACACCTCGGGCCGGTACCGGCGCAGCCGCAGCGCGCTCGCCGTCACCAGCAGCTTCGCCGCACCGGAGGCGTCGACCTCGGGCAGCCAGCCGTCGTCGATCCGGGCGAGCAGCGCAGCCCGCTGTGCCCAGTCCACCGGCCTGCGGTTGTCCGGATCGACCAGCGAGTACTCGAACAGCTCGGTGCCCTGGTACACGTCCGGGACGCCCGGCGCGGCCAGCTGCAGCAGCTTCTGGCCCAGCGAGTTCACCCGGCCCGGCCCGGCGATCAGCTCGACGAACTCCTCGATCTCCGCCAACAGCCCGGTGTCGGCGAGGACCTGCCGCGGCCACGCCGTGATCGCCGCGTCGACCTCGGGGACCGCGGCGACGTGGCTCGTGACGCGCTTGGCCTCCTTGGCGGCCTTGAGCAGGTAGCCGGCCATCCGGTCGGCCGGGATCGGCCACGCGCCGACGAGGTTCTGCCAGGCGAGCAGTTCCAGCGACGGGTCCGGCAGCGGGTGCGCCGGCGCCCACCGGCGCAGCCGCCGCGCCCACTCGCCGGGCAGCTCGGCGAGCACGGCGAGGCGGGCACGCACGTCCTCGGAACGCTTGGTGTCGTGCGTGGACAGGGTGGTCATCGTGCGTGGCCAGGCCGCCGCCCTCGCGGCGAGCGCGGCGTGGAAGGCGGTGGGCGGCGTGCCGAAGCGGGCGGGGTCGCCGCCCACCTCGTTGAGCGCGACGAAGCGGTTCCACCGGTAGAAGGCGGTGTCCTCGACGCCCTTGGCCATCACCATCCCGGACGTCTGCTGCACCCGCGTCGCGAGCTCGCCGGCGGGCTCGGCCAGCATGGCGGCGCGGATGCCGGCGAGCACGTCGGCGAGGTCGGGGCGGTGGGTGCGGGCGACGGAGACGGCCGTCTCGAGCGCCTCCCGGCCCTCCGGCAGGTAGCTGCGGTACACCGGGAAGCCGCACAGCAGCTCGGCGACGGCGTCGGCGGCGTCCCGCGACCGCCGTCCCCGGATGTCCGCAGGGCCACCCTGCCGACATCCGGCGCCGGGCACCAGCGCGGCGATCCGGCGCACCTCCGCGGCCAGGATGGTCCGGGCCACCTCGCGGCGGGCGTCGTGCTCCACCGCGTGCAGCGACTCCTTGCGGCCCGTGTGCTCCGCGGCGACCTGCGTGATCAGCCCGGCGCCGTCCGGGTCGACGAAGACGGCCTGGACGTCGCGCAGCGCCTCGTACCCGGAGGTGCCGTCCACCGGCCAGGACGTCGGTAGCTGCTCGCCGGGGCCGAGGATCTTCTCCACCAGCAGCCAGCGGTCCGGCCCGATCGCCGCGCGCAGCCGGTGTAGGTAGCCCCCGGGGTCGGACAGCCCGTCCGGGTGGTCGACCCGCAGGCCGTCCACCTCGCCCGCGTCGACCCAGCGCAGCACCTCGCGGTGCGCGGCGGCGAACACCTCCGGGTCCTCGACGCGCACGGCGGCGAGGGTGGAGACGTCGAAGAAGCGCCGGTAGGTCAGCTCCGCCGCCCCCCGCTTCCACGACACCAGCCGGTAGTGCTGGCGCTCGAGCACCTCGCGCGGGTCGCCGTCGCCGGTGCCGGGGGCCACCGGGAACTCCCGCTCGTGGTAGCGCAGCCGGTCGCCGTCGAGCCTCAGCTGGGAGAGCGCCTTGACGACGTCGTCGTCGAGCACCGGGAGCAGGATCGGGCCGGCCGCCCAGTCGACGTCGAAGTACCCGGCGTACGCCGAGGCGCGGCCGTGTCGCAGCACGTCCCACCACCACGGGTTGGCCTGCGGCAGGTCGACGCCGAGGTGGTTGGGCACGATGTCGACGACGAACCCGATCCCGCGCTCGCGCAGCGCCGCGACCAGCCCCCGCCGCCCCTGCTCGCCGCCCCGCTCGGCGGACACCCGGGTGGGGTCGACGACGTCGTAACCGTGGTTCGACCCCGCGCCCGACTCCAGCAGCGGCGAGGCGTACAGCGCCCCGACCCCCAGCGCGTCCAGGTACGGCAGCAACTCGACCGCGCGGTCGAACGTCGTCTCGGCCGAGAACTGCAGCCGGTACGTCGAGGACGGGGCGTGGCCCGTCCGGTCCTCGGGCACGGCGGAACTCCTCGTGGTCGTCGGGGCCGCGACCGCGGACCCGGGGCGCGCACACGCTAGCCGAGGCCCTACCGGGTCGCCGTGTTTGGCGGCCCGCGCGATCAGGGGAAGAGCGGGGGAGCCCCGGAGGACAGCCGGAGCGGCGACCCGAGAGGACCCGACATGGCCGCACGGCCGCCCGATCCAGCGACGGCCTTGCCCCCGAGCGAGACCGCGGTGCCGGTGGCCCGGCGCCACCGGCCCGGCACGCCGGTGCCGGAGACGACCTGGAACGCGGTGATGCACCTGGTCCGCGTCGAGCCCGACGAGCGCGGCACCGGCCGGTTCGTCGCGGCCCGTGCCGGCGTCCGGACCGCCCGATGAGCGGGGTGCTGGTCCTGCTCGGCGCGACGGGTGACCTGGCGGCCCGCTACCTCCTGCCCGCCCTGGTGCGGCTGCGGTGCGAGGGGGTGCTGCCCGACGGCTTCGCGGTGCTGGGCGTGGGCCGCGAGGACGAGCACGACGCGGGCTTCCGGGACCGGGCGGCGGCGGCGCTGCGGGAGCACGCCGCGGACCTGCCGCCCGAGCACCGCGACGGACTCGTCGAGCGGCTGCACTACCTCCTCGCGGACGTCACCGACCCGGACGCCCTCGGCCGCGTGCTGGCCGCTTCGCGCGAGCTCGCCGACGGCCCGCCGGTGATCTACCTGGCATTGCCGAACACCCTGTTCGGTGACGTGCTCGCCGCTCTGGGCGGGATCGGCGGGGGCCTCCCGCCGGACACCCGGCTCGTCGTCGAGAAGCCCTTCGGCGTGGATCTGGCCGACGCCCGCCGGCTCAACGCGCTGCTCGCGGACCTGCTGCCGGAGCGGGCCGTGTTCCGGGTGGACCACTTCCTGGCCATGCAGACCGTGCTCAACCTGCTCGGGTTGCGCTTCGCCAACCGCATCCTCGAGCCGGTGTGGAACGCCCGCCACGTCGAGCGGGTCGACATCGTCTTCGACGAGACGCTCGGCCTCGAAGGCCGCGCCGGCTACTACGACACCGCCGGGGCGCTGCGCGACATGCTGCAGAACCACCTCCTGCAGCTGCTGTGCCTCGTCGCGATGGAGCCGCCGACCTCGCTGGGCGAGCGCGACCTGCGGGACCGCAAGGTCGACGTGCTGCGCGCGGTGCGCCCGCTCGACGGGGTCGCCGCCGAGTACTCGGTCCGCGCCCGCTACACCGCCGGGCGCATCGGCGGCCGCGAGCTCCCGGACTACGTCGCCGAGGACGGGGTCGATCCCGGCCGTGGCACCGAGACGTTCGCCCGGCTCACCCTGCACGTCGACAACTGGCGATGGGCGGGGGTGCCGTTCGTGTTGCGTTCGGGCAAGGCCCTCGGCCGTGACCGTCAGGAGGTCGTGGTGACGTTCCGGCCGGTGCCCCACCAGCCCTTCGGGGGCGGGCCCGTGGCCCCGGACGTGCTGCGGCTGACCCTGGACCCGGACCGGATCGCCGTGGAGCTCAATCTCAACGGGGCCGGCGACCCGTTCCGCCTCGAGCGGGCCGAGCTCGCCGCCGACCTCGCCGCGACCAGCCTGCCGCCCTACGCCCAGCTGCTCGCCGGCGTGCTCGCCGGCGACCCGCGGCTGTCCCTGCGCGGTGACGAGGCGGAGGAGCAGTGGCGGATCGTCGAGCCGGTCCTCGCGGCGTGGGCGGCCGGGGAGGTGCCGCTGCGCGAGTACCCGGCCGGGTCGGCCGGGCCGGGGTGACCGCGCGGCGGGACGGTCAGCGGGCGGGCTGCAGCCGCTGGAACACGACCACCGAGCGGGCGGGGACCCTGTGCACGGCGTCGCCCGCCACCGTGGGCGGGTCCACGGTGACCGTACCGGGCGGCGCGGCCAGGTTGAGGACCTCACCGGCGGCGGTGTCGACGACGACCGCCCATGCCCTCCCGTATCCGTTCCCCGGCAGGGTCACGTCGATGTCCTCGTGGTGGGCGTTGAGGCAGAGCAGGAACGAGTGGTCGGAGACGGGCTCGCCGCGCTGGTCGACGTCGCGGATTCCCGAGCCGTCGAGGAACACGGTGACGCACTTGCCGAAGCCGGAGTCCCAGTCCTGCTCGGTCATCTCCTCGCCGGTCGGGTTGAACCAGGCGATGTCGGGCAGGCTCGCCTCCCGCCCCCGACGCGCGATCGGGCGCCCGACGAAGAACCGGCGCCGGCGGAACACCGGATGGGCGTGGCGCAGTGCGGTCACCCCGGCGGTGAACGCGAACAGGTCGGCGTTCTTGCCCGCCAGCGACCAGTCCATCCAGGAGATCTCGTTGTCCTGGCAGTAGGCGTTGTTGTTGCCGCCCTGGGTGCGCCCGATCTCGTCGCCGTGCAGCAGCATCGGCACCCCCTGGCTCAGCATCAGCGTGGTGAGCAGGTTGCGCTGCTGGCGGGCGCGCAGGGCGAGCACGGCCGCGTCGTCGGTCGGGCCCTCGACGCCGCAGTTCCACGACCGGTTGTGGCTCTCCCCGTCGTTGTTGTCCTCGCCGTTGTCCTCGTTGTGCTTGCCGTTGTAGGAGACGAGGTCCGCCAGGGTGAACCCGTCGTGCGCGGTGACGAAGTTGATCGACGCGTACGGGCGGCGGCCGTCGTCCTGGTAGAGGTCGGAGCTGCCGGTGATCCGGGAGGCGAACTCGCCCAGCGTGCCGGGCTCGCCGCGCCAGAAGTCGCGCACCGTGTCGCGGTACTTGCCGTTCCACTCCGTCCACAGCGGCGGGAAGTTGCCGACCTGGTAGCCGCCCGGACCGACGTCCCAGGGCTCGGCGATCAGCTTGACCTGACTGATCACCGGGTCCTGCTGGACGAGGTCGAAGAACACCGACAACCGGTCGACGTCGTAGAACTCCCGGGCGAGGGTGGAGGCGAGGTCGAACCGGAAGCCGTCGACGTGCATCTCGGTCACCCAGTAGCGCAGCGAGTCCATGATCAGCTGCAGGGTGTGCGGATTGCGCACGTTGAGCGAGTTCCCGGTGCCCGTGTAGTCCATGTAGTACCGGCGGTCGTCCTCGACGAGCCGGTAGTAGGCCCCGTTGTCGATCCCGCGCATCGACAGCGTCGGGCCCATGTGATTGCCCTCGGCGGTGTGGTTGTAGACCACGTCGAGGATCACCTCGATGCCCGCCTCGTGCAGGTCGCGGACCATCGCCTTGAACTCCGGCACCTGGCTGCCCGGCCGGCTGTCGGCGGACGCGTAGGCGTGGTGCGGGGCCAGGAACGCGATGGTGTTGTACCCCCAGTAGTTCGACAGCCCCCTCTCCTGGAGGTGGTGGTCGTCGAGGAACTCGTGCACCGGCATCAGCTCGATCGCGGTGACTCCGAGGGTCTTCAGGTGCTCGATCATCACCGGGTGGGCGATGCCCGCGTAGCTGCCCCGCAGCTCCTCCGGGACGTCCGGGTGGGTGATCGTCAGGCCGCGCACGTGCGCCTCGTAGATCACCGACTCGTGGTAGGGGATCCGCGGCGGTCGGTCCGAGCCCCAGTCGAAGAACGGGTTGACGACGACGGACTTCGGCACGAAGGGCGCCGAGTCGGCGTCGTTGCGGGCGCCGGGGTCGCCGAAGGGGTAGCCGAAGACGGCCTCGTCCCAGCGCACCGGGCCGTCGACGGCCTTGGTGTACGGGTCGATGAGCAGCTTGGCCGGGTTGCAGTGCAGGCCCCGCGTGGGGTCGTACGGCCCGTGCACGCGAAACCCGTAGCGCTGGCCCGGTTCGACACCCGGCAGGTAGCAGTGCCAGACGAACCCGTCGACCTCGCGCAGGCGGATCCGCTCCTCGGTGCCGTCGGGGTCGAACAGGCACAGCTCGACCGCCTCGGCGACCTCCGAGAAGATCGCGAAGTTCGTGCCCGCACCGTCGTAGCTCGCGCCCAGCGGGTAGGCGGAACCGGGCCACGGCCGCATGACTCTCCTCGTGCACAGTCGTCGACTCCGGCGCCGCGACGGCGCCGGACGGGCGGGTGAACGCTACCCGGGCACGATCGCATCGTGGGGGACGTGCCCCGGACGTAGCCGCCACCCCCGGCGCCACTCGCCGGCTTCGACCGCGCCGAGGTCGGGTGCGTCCAGCCGGACGCGGCTTCGCTCGGTAGGCTCACCGGCGATGACCACCGTCTTCACGAAGATCATCGATGGGGTGTTCCCGGGCCGGTTCGTGTGGTCCGACGAGCGCGCCGTCGCGTTCCTGTCGATCAACCCGCTGGGGCCGGGCCACACGCTGGTGGTGCCGCGCGAGGAGGTCGACCGCTGGGTGGACGCCGACCCCGGCCTGAACGCGCACCTGAACGCCGTGGCGCACGTCGTCGCGCAGGCCGTGCAACGGGTTTGGGACCCGCCGCGCGTCGGGCTGGTGATCGCCGGTTTCGAGGTGCCGCACCTGCACCTGCACGTCTTCCCGGCGTGGGAGATGGGCGCGTTCGACTTCGCGCGGGCCGCGCGCGAGATCGACCCGGCCGAGCAGGACGGGCACCGCGACGCACTGCGGGCCGCGCTGCGCGACGCGGGCCACGGCGCGCACGTGCCGGACTAGCCGTCGTGCAACTCCTCCTCGTCCGGCACGCGCTGCCGGAGCGGGTGCACGCGGTCGCCGACGGGGTCCCCGGGCGGCCCGCCGACCCCGCGCTCACCCCGCACGGCCGCGCGCAGGCCGGGCGGCTCGTCGACGCCCTGGGCGGCGAGGACGTCGTGGCGCTGTGCACCAGTCCGATGCGGCGGGCCCGGGAGACGGCGGCACCGCTCGCGGACGTCCTCGGTGTGGCGCCGCAGGTGGTCGACGCCCTGCGCGAGTACGACGCCGACAGTCCCCACTACGTCCCGGTGCACGAGATGCCCCGGCTCGACCCGGTGGGCTGGGAGCGGCTGCTGGCCGGGCTGCTGCCCGAGCACGTCGACGTCGAGGCGTTCGCCGGGCGGGTCGTCGACGCGGTCGAGGGCATCGTCGCGGCGCATCCGGGGCGGGGGAGCGCGGTCGTGGTGGCCCACGCGGGGGTGGTCAACGCCTACCTGGCCACGCTGCTGGAGATCCCGCGCCCGCTCACGTTCCCGCTGGACTACGCGGGGATCACCCGGGTCGTCGCCGGCCGCGACGGGCGGCGGGTGGTGCGCACCGTGAACGAGATCGCGCACGTCGCGGACCTGCTGGAGCCGCGGTAGGCGCGCCGGTCGCGCCACCACCGGCCGCTCGGGCCCCGCTGCGCTTCCGGATGCGGGATCATCGGCCCATGCTGATCGGCGTACCCCGAGAGATCAAGAACCACGAGTACCGCGTCGCCATCACCCCGGCGGGTGTGCTCGAACTGACGTCCCGCGGCCACGAGGTGGTGGTCGAGCGTGACGCCGGCGCGGGATCCGCGCTGCGCGATGCGGACTTCGTCGGCGCCGGCGCGCGCATCGCCGCGGACGCGGACGCGGTCTGGGGCGAGGCGGACCTGGTGCTGAAGGTGAAGGAACCGGTGGCCGAGGAGTACCACCGGATGCGCCGCGACCAGGTGCTGTTCACCTACCTGCACCTCGCGGCGTCCAAGGAGTGCACCGACGCGCTCGTGCAGTCCGGCATCACCGCGATCGCGTACGAGACGGTGCGGCTGACCGACGGGTCGTTGCCGCTGCTCGCCCCCATGAGCGAGGTCGCGGGCCGGATGGCGCCGCAGGTCGGCGCGCACCACCTGCAGCGCACCGTCGGGGGCCGCGGGGTGCTGCTCGGCGGCGTCTCCGGCGTGCCCGCCGGGAAGATCGCGGTGCTGGGCGCCGGGGTCTCCGGCATGAACGCCGCGACGATCGCGCTCGGGCTGCAGGCCGAGGTGATCGTCCTCGACACCAACATCAACCGGCTGCGGCAGATCGACTTCACCTACCGCGGGCACCTGCAGACGATCACCAGCAACGCGTACGAGGTGGAGCGGGCCTGCCTGTGGGCGGACCTGGTGGTCGGTGCGGTCCTGGTGCCCGGCGCGAAGGCACCCACCCTCGTCAGCAACGACCTGGTCCGTCGGATGCGCCCGGGCTCGGTGCTCGTGGACATCTCGATCGACCAGGGCGGCTGCTTCGCGGACTCCCGCCCCACGACCCACGACGACCCGGTGTTCGGGGTGCACGACTCGCTGTTCTACTGCGTCGCGAACATGCCCGGCGCCGTGCCGAACACCTCGACGCAGGCCCTGACGAACGTGACGCTGCCCTACGTCCTGGCGCTGGCCGACAAGGGCCTGGCCGCGGCGGTCCGCGACGACGCCGCGCTCGCGGAGGGCGTGAACGTGGCCGCTGGTCGGATCGTCCAGCCCGAGGTGGCCGCGGCGCACGGCCTCGAGTGCGCCGACCTGGCCGCCGCGCTCGGCACCTGATGGTCGGGGCGGTCGCCCGGGTTCCTGGCTCGGCGGACGCCCTTCCTCACCCGTTCGGGCGATAAGGACGCCGCCCTGTGGCGCTGCACGCCGGTCTGCATACGCTCGGTCCGGGTCGCGGGGGTGGGCAGCACGGGCCGCGAGGCGGTACCGGGCGTGGTGGGCCGAGCGGAGCCGGGAGGCGGGATGCCGGGGGAACCGACGTCGCGGGCCGGGCTCGGCGAGGTCTTCCGCGTCCGGGAGTTCCGCGCCCTGTGGACGGCCGAGGTCGTCTCGGTGGCGGGCGACCAGCTCGCCCGGGTCGCGCTCACGGTGCTCGTCTACGGTCGCACCGGATCCGCGGCGTGGGCCGCCCTGACCTACGCGCTGACGTTCCTGCCGGCCCTGCTCGGCGGAATCCTGCTGGCCCGGCTGGCCGACCGCCATCCCCGGCGCGAGCTGATGATCGCCGTCGACCTCGCCCGCGCCGGGCTGGTCGCGGCGATGGCCGCACCGGGTCTGCCCCTGCCGGCACTGTGCGGGCTGCTGGTCGTCGTCGTCCTGCTCGCCCCGGCGCACTCGGCGGCCCAGGGTGCCCTGCTGCCCGAGGTGCTGGCCGGACCGCGGCTGGAGGCCGGCCTCGCCGTGCGGCAGATCACCAACCAGGCCGCGCAGGTCGCCGGGTTCGCCGCCGGTGGCCTCGTGGTGGCCGCGGTCGGCCCGCCGGCGGCGCTCGCCGTCAACGCCGCCACGTTCGCCGTCTCGGCCCTGGTGCTGCGGCTCGGGGTGGCGGCCCGCGCGCGTTCCGCCGCGCCCCCCGCAGCCGGCGAGGACGGCGAGGCCGGCCCCGCGCGGTCGCCGGCCTCATGGCGCACGGACGTCCGCGAGGGGTTGCGCGCGGTCCTCTGCCACCCCTACCGCAGGGTCCTCGCCGCCGCGGTGTGGCTCGTCGGCTGCTACGTCGTCCCCGAGGCGCTGGCCGTCCCGTACGCCGCCGAGCTCGGAGCCGGGCCGGCCGTGGTGGGCCTGCTGATGGCCGCCGATCCCGCTGGCAGCGTGGTCGGCGCCTGGCTGTTCATGCGGTTCGTCCCCATCGCCACGCGGCAGCGCGCGCTCGGGCCGCTGGCGGTTCTGGCGGGGGTGCCGCTGGCGCTGTGCGCCTTCACCCCGGGGGTCGCCGCGTCGGTGGCCCTGTGGGCCGCGGCCGGCGCCTGCGCCACCGCCTGCCTGGTGCAGGCCCAGGCCGACTTCGTGCGCGCCACGCCCGACGTCCTGCGCGGAAGGGCGATCGGGGTGGCCGCCTCGGGCCTGATCACCGCTCAGGGCGTGGCCGTGCTGCTGGGCGGGCTCGCGGCCGAGGTCTGGGGAGCCCGCGCGGCCGTCGTCGGGTGCGGTGTGCTCGGGGCCGTGGTCGCCGTCGGGCTCGCCCTGGCCCTCGGCCCGGCCCGCCGGCACGCCGGCACGGGGACGGGTGAGGTCGCGGGGACGGGTGGCCAGGCCATCGACCAGGCCACCCGCACGAGCACCCCGGGGACGTCGTAGCGGCGGGATCGGCCCGCCGTCTGTCACCAGCCGCGGTTGTCCACGACGTGCCTCCCTCGCTCCGGCTCCGGGAACGCGCCCCGGCGGGCGGTCCCTCCGTACAACGCACGATCACTGTCCGGGGTTTCGGCCCGCCGCTCACCGGCCGTACGGGGGACGGGCACCCGTGGGCCGACCACGTGGCGTCAGAATCACTTTCCGTAGCCGTTGAGCAGGGAAAAGCACCCTGACGGGCGCCCCCCGGTGGGCTGGCAGCGCGACCATTGTTCACTACTGTCGGACGAGGCGCCGATCGGTCCGGAGGGGGGTGGCGATGTCGCGGTCCGGTGACACCCCCGCTCGACCACGGTCGCCGCGCCGGTGGGGCGTGTGGCAGCTGCCCGGACGGGTGCTGGTGCTGGTGCTCGTGGTCGAGGCCGCCGCGGTCGGCCTGGTCGCCGCCGACGTCCTGGGCGGCCGGCCGGCCGGTGAGCAGCTGCGGCTCACGGCGCTGCTCGTCCTGCTGGGTGTCGTGCACACCGAGGTCGCCACCGGGGTGGAGCGCCTGCGGCGCCGCGTCGCCGGCTCCTCGTACTTCGACCTCAGCTCGGTCTGGACCTTCGCCGCCGCCGCACTGCTCCGTCCGGCCCTGGCCGCGGTGGTGATCGGCGGCCTCTACGCGCACCTGTGGGTGCGGGTGTGGCGGCCGGCCCGCGTCCCCCTGTACCGCCACGTCTACACCACCGCCACCGTCGTGCTGGCGGCCTTCGCCGCGCACCACCTGCTCGCCGCGGTCGGCGGCGCGCCCGGTTGGCCGGACGACCTGGCCGGCCTCGGCTCGGTAGCCCTCGCGGTCCTCGGCTACGGCGCCGTCAACACCGTCCTGGTCGCCGCCGCGATCCTGCTGAGCAACGGCCGCGGCCGGGTCTCGGAGACCCTCGGCCACTGGGACGACAACGTCCTCGAGCTCGGCACGCTGTCGCTCGGTGCGCTCGCCGCGATCGCGCTCGTCACCAACCCCTGGCTGGTCGTGCTGGTGCTGCCGCCCCTGCTGGTCCTGCACCGGGCCGTCCTCGTGCGCCAGCTCGAGGAGGCGGCGAGCACCGACGGGAAGACGGGCCTGCTCACCGCGGCGGCCTGGCACGCCCGGGCGAACCGGGAGGTCCTGCGCGCGCAGCGCAGCCGCACCGCGGCGGGCGTGCTCATCCTCGACCTGGACCACTTCAAGTCCGTCAACGACGTCTACGGGCACCTCGCCGGCGACGCGGTCCTCGCCTCGGTGGCCGGGGCCGTGCAGGACGAGGTGCGCGAGCACGATCTCGCCGGGCGGTTCGGTGGCGAGGAGTTCGTCGTCCTGCTGACCGATCTCGCCGGGGGCGAGCCCGGCCGGCACGCGATGCAGGTCGTCGCCGAGCGGATCCGCCGGCGGGTGGCCGAGCTCGCGGTGGCCGTCGACACGCCGGACGGACCGTTGACGATCACCGGTCTCAGCACGTCGGTCGGCGGTGCCGCCCATCCCGCGGACGGTGCGGGCCTCGAGCAGGTGCTGTCGGTCGCGGACGCCGCGCTGTACCGGGCCAAGCGCGAGGGTCGAAACCGGGTGCGCATCGCCGCGCCGCATTCCGTCCCCGCGCCGCGCCGCGCCCCGGACGCAGTGCCACGGCGCGACCCCACCCTCGGCCGGCCCAACGGTTCGGCCTCCTGAGCGCGCGCGCCGTCGATCGGCGGGGCGGTGCAGGCGTCCGTCCGTAGACTGGCCCCGTGGTCGAATCCGTGAACGGAGCGCGAAGCAAGCCGTCGGTGCTGCGAACGGTCCGCGGGCCGGCTGATCTGCGCGGCCTGGACACCGCCCGGCTCGCCGAGCTCGCCGCCGAGATCCGCAGTCAGTTGATCAGCAGTGTGTCCCGCACCGGCGGGCATCTCGGTCCGAACCTGGGGGTCGTGGAGCTGACGATCGCACTGCACCGGGTCTTCGACTCCCCCCACGACAGCCTCATCTGGGACACCGGGCACCAGGCCTACGTGCACAAGCTGCTCACCGGCCGCCAGGACGGGTGGGACCAGCTCAAGCGCACGGGCGGGCTGTCCGGCTACCCCTGCCGGGCCGAGAGTCCGCACGACCACGTCGAGAACAGCCACGCCTCCACCTCCCTGTCCTGGGCGGACGGGCTCGCGCGGGCCTACGCCCTGACCGGGCAGGATCGCCACGTCGTCGCCGTGATCGGCGACGGTGCCCTCACCGGCGGCATGGCGTGGGAGGCGCTGAACAACATCGCCGCCGCCGGCCCGGACCGCAACATCGTGATCGTCGTGAACGACAACGGCCGCTCCTACGCGCCGACCATCGGCGGGCTGGCGGACCGGCTCGCCTCGCTGCGGCTGCAGCCCGGCTACGAGCGGGTGCTCGAGGCCGGCAGGGACGCGCTCGCCCGCACCCCCGTGCTCGGGCGCCCGCTGTACGCGGGCCTGCACGCCCTCAAGGCGGGCATCAAGGACGCGCTCAGCCCGCAGGAGCTGTTCTCCGATCTCGGGCTGAAGTACTTCGGCCCGGTCGACGGGCACGACATCGCCGCGATGGAGTCCGCATTGCGCCGGGCGAAGCGATTCGGCGGGCCGGTCATCGTGCACGCGGTGACCCGCAAGGGCAACGGCTACCCGCCCGCGGAGAACGACGAGGCCGAGCAGATGCACAGCCCCGCGGCGTTCGACCCCGACACCGGGCTGCCGACCGGGCCGGCGTCGACGACCTGGACCAGCGTGTTCGCCGAGGAGATGGTCGCGCTCGGGGCGCGGCGCCCGGACGTCGTCGCCATCACCGCGGCGATGCTGGGCCCCACCGGCCTCGCGCCGTTCGCCGAGGCGCACCCGCAGCGCTGCCTGGACGTCGGCATCGCCGAGCAGCACGCGCTCACCGCGGCCGCGGGGCTCGCCCGCGGCGGGCTGCACCCCGTCGTCGCCGTGTACTCGACGTTCCTGAACCGCGCGTTCGACCAGGTGCTGATGGACGTCGCGCTGCACCGCCAGGCCGTGACGCTGGTCCTGGACCGCGCCGGTGTCACCGGCAGCGACGGGCCGTCGCACAACGGGATGTGGGATCTCTCGCTGCTGGGCATCGTGCCGGGGATGCGGGTCGCCGCGCCGCGCGACGTGGTGACCCTGCGGGAGGAGCTGGCCGAGGCCGTCGCGGTGCAGGACGGGCCGACGGCGATCCGGTTCCCGAAGGGGTCGGTGGTGGAGTCGGTGCCGGCCGTGCGCCGGATCGGCGGGGTCGACGTGCTGCACGAGCCGGTCCCCGGCCCGGAGCCGACGCCGGCGGTGCTGCTGGTGTGCGTCGGCGCCTTCGGGGAGCTGGGAGTGGCCGCGGCGCGGCGGCTGGCGGCGCAGGGCGTCGCCGTCACCGTGGTCGACCCGCGCTGGGTGCTGCCGGTGCCGGACGCCCTGGTCGGTCTGGCCGCCACGCACGACCTCGTCGTCACCGTCACCGACTGCGGCCGCCACGGCGGTTTCGGGTCGGTCCTGTCCGACGCGCTGCGGGCGGCCGAGCGCGACGTGCCGCAGCGCGACATCGCGCTGCCGCAGCGGTTCCTCGACCACGGCAGTCGCGGCGACGTCCTCGCGGCGGCCGGGCTGACGGCGCAGGACGTCGCCCGGCGGGTCACCGAATGGGCCGCCGCGCTGCCCGCGCCCGCCGAGGGCGTGCCGGCGGCGCGCGTCGACGGCACGCAGTCCGGCTGAGCGGGCCCGCTGCCGGCGCCGCCGGTCGGTGTTCTCGCCTACCCTGGCAGGTGTGCGGGTGTTGATCGTGGAGGACGAGCGGCCGCTGGCCGATGCGGTGGCCAGGGGCCTGCGCCGGGAGGGCATGGCGGTCGACGTGGCCTACGACGGGAACACCGGCCACGAGAAGTCGGCGATCACGCGGTACGACGTCGTCGTGCTCGACCGGGACCTGCCCGGCATGTCCGGCGACGCGCTCTGCGCGTCCATCGTGGACTCGCGTTCCACCACCCGGGTGCTGATGCTGACGGCGAGCGGGACCTCGGCGGACAAGGTCGACGGGTTGTCCCGCGGCGCGGACGACTACCTGGCCAAGCCGTTCGACTTCCCCGAACTCGTCGCGCGGTGTCGCGCCCTGGGCCGCCGGGCCACCCCCGCGGTGCCGCCGGTGCTCGCGGCCGGGGACGTCGCGCTCGACCCGGCGCGGCGCACCGTCCGACGGGCGGGCCGGCCGGTCGAGCTCACGCGCAAGGAGTTCGGCGTGCTCGAGGTCCTGCTCGCGGCGGGCGGCGCGGTGGTCAGCAGCGAGGAGCTGCTGGAGCGGGTGTGGGACGAGAACGCCGACCCGTTCACCACGACCGTGCGCGTCACCGTGATGACGCTGCGCAAGAAGCTCGGCGACCCCGGCGTGATCGAGACCGTGGTGGGCTCCGGCTACCGGGTGCCGGCCGCGAGCTGAGCCGGCCGTGACCGCAGCGGGCGTGGACCGGTCCGCACGCGCCGGGGGCGGGGGGTTGCGCCCGCGGCTGACGCTGCTGAGCACGGCGCTGGTCGCGCTGGTCAGCGGCGTGCTGCTCTGGCTGGGCTGGGTGCTCGTCGGCGGGGTCGCCCGGGCGGTGCCGGCCCTGCCGCCCGGGGGGACGGTGCGGGTCGGGACGCGCGACGTGCCCGCCGAGCAGCTCAGCGCCGCGATCGGGGCGACGGCGCGCGCCGAGGTGCTCCAGGCGGGGCTCGTGGCGTTCCCGCTGGTGGTGCTCGCCGCGGCGGTGGTGAGCTGGTGGCTGGTCGGGCGGGTGCTGGGGCCCCTGCACGTGGTGACGGCCACGGCGCGCAGGCTCACCGCCGAGTCCCTGGACACCCGGCTCGATCTGCGGGACGCCCGCGGGGAGGTGGCCGATCTCGCGGCCGGGTTCGACGCGATGCTCGACCGGTTGCAGGCGGCCTTCGAGGCGCAGCGCCGGTTCGTCGCGAACGCGAGCCACGAGCTGCGCACGCCGCTGTCGGTCCTGCGCACGGAGGTGGACGTGACCCTCGCGGACCCGACGGCCGACGTCGCCGAACTGCGCCGGATGGGCGCGGTCGTCCGGGACGCCACCCGGCGGGCCGACGAGCTCATCGCGGGGCTGCTGCTGCTCGCCCGCACCGAGGCCGTGCCGGCCGGCGGGGTGCTGGAGCGGCGGCCGGTGGACCTCGCTGCCCTCGTCGCGCCGGCCCTGTCGGCCACCGGCACCGAGGCCGGCCGCAAGGGCCTGCGGATCGGAACGCGGACGGGGCCGGCGCCGACGAGCGGGGATCCGGCGCTGCTCGAGCGGGTGGTGGGCAACCTGGTCGAGAACGCGGTGCGGCACAACGTCGCCGGCGGCTGGGTCGAGGTGCGCACGGGGGTGCGCGACGGCGCGGCGGAGATCGTGGTCGCCTCCAGCGGGCCGGAGATCGCCGACGACGCCGTGGCGGAGCTGTTCGAGCCGTTCCGGCGCGGGCCGGTGACCCGCACGGCCGGCACGGCGGGCTCCGGGCTCGGGCTGTCGATCGTCCGGGCGGTCGTGCACGCCCATGCCGGGACGGTGCACGCCGAGGCCGTCCGGGGCGGGGGGCTCGCGGTGTCGGTGCGGCTGGCGGCCGAGGCGGACGGCGCCCCGCCCCACCGGCGCGAGCCCGACCAGGTGGTGAGCTGAGCGCCGGCACTCGGCCTATCTCCGGCGGGGCCACGAACCAGGTCAGGGGCCGCGCGGGCGCGTCAGGCGCGGACGGCGAGGGCCCGCTCGAGCACGGGCGTGACCAGCTCGACCTGCCACGGTCGCGCCCCGCCGGCGCGCAGCACCGCGGCGACGTCGCCGTCGGCGGGTGGGCTCCAGCAGATCCGGCGCATCAGCTCGGGCTGCACCAGGTTCTCCACCGGCACCGTCCACTGCTCGGACAGCGCGGTGACGCCGGCGCGGGCGGCGGCGAGCCGGGCGGCGGCGTCCGGGTCACGGTCGGCCCACCGAGCCACCGGCGGCGGCCCGTCGTGCGCGGCGGCCGACCGGGGGAGGTCGGCGGCGTCGAGCCGGTTCGCCGCCGCGACCGCGTCGAACCAGTAGTCGGTGAGCCGCCGCTGCGCGCGGCCGCGGAACACCGGCAGCGCCGCGAGCGCGGCGCGGGATTCGGGATCGGCGGCCGCCGCGTCGACGATCGCCGAGTCGGGCAGGATCCGTCCGGGTGCCACGTCGCGCTCGGCGGCGAGGCGGTCGCGGGCCTCCCACAGCGCTCGCACGACCGCCAGCATCCGGGGCTTGCGGATGCGGTGGATCCCGGAGGTGCGCCGCCACGGCTCGGCGCGCGGCGCGGGCGGGCCCGCCGTGCGCACGGCCTCGAACTCCTGCACCGCCCAGTCCAGCTTGCCCTGGTCGGCCAGCATCGCCGACAGCACGTTGCGCAGCTCGATCAGCACCTCGACGTCGAGGGCGGCGTACACCAGCCACTCCTCGGGCAGCGGGCGGCGCGACCAGTCGGCGGCGCCGTGACCCTTCTCCAGCGACAGCCCCAGCATTTGCTCCACCAGCGGACCCAGCCCGACCCGCGGCAGCCCCGCGAGGCGCCCGGCGAGCTCGGTGTCGAACAGCCGGCTCGGCACCAGGCCGATCTCGGCCAGGCACGGGAGATCCTGGGACGCGGCGTGCAGCACCCACTCCGGCTGCGTGAGCGCCGCCGCGAGCGGGGCGACCTCCCCGCCCAGCGGGATCGGGTCCACCAGGGCCGTGCCGGCCCCGGCCCGCCGCAGCTGCACGAGGTAGGCGCGCTGGGAGTAGCGAAAGCCCGAAGCCCGCTCGGCGTCGACGGCGACCGGGCCGTGGCCGGCCGCGAGCACCTCGGCGGTGCGCAGCAGCGCCGCGTGGTCGCCGACCACCGCGGGCAGGCCGTCGGCCGGGCGCAGCAACGGCACCGGCCCGTCCGCGCCCGGCGGCGCATCGGGGAGGGGCGGATCGGGGAGAGGCTCTGCGGTCAGCGGATGACCCCGGCCCGCATCGCGAGTGCCACCATCTGCGCCCGGTCGCCGGTGCCGAGCTTGCGCCCGATCCGCGACAGGTGGCTCTTTACCGTGAGCGCGGACAGGCTCAGCGCCTCGCCGATCTCCTTGTTCGACTGCCCGTCGGCCACCAGCTGCAGCACCTCGACCTCGCGGGCGGAGAGCTCCCGAGGGGTGTTGTCCGTGCCCGGCACGCGGGTGCCGGTGGCGAGCAGCGGCGCGACCGTCGGATCCGCGTAGACCCCGCCGTCCAGGACGCGCTTCACGCCGTCGGTGACCACCGCGGGCGAGGCCGACTTCAGCAGGTACGCCTGCGCGCCCGCCTGGAACGCCGACCGCACCGCGTACGGGTCGTCCGACGAGGCCAGCACGACGAGGCGGTTCCAGCCCAGCGACCGCAGCTCGGTCACTAGGTCGAGCCCGCTGCCGTCGGGCAGCCCGAGGTCGAGGATCGCGAGGTCGCACGGTCCGTTGGCCTGCGCCCGCGCCCGCGCCTCGGCGACCGACGCCGCCTCGTACACGGTGCCGGCGCCCATCGCCCGCAGGCGCGCGGCGATCGCCTCGCGCAGCAGCGGATGGTCGTCGACCACCAGTACCGAGAACAGCTCTTCCCGCGGGTGCGGGACCATCGCGGGCGACAGCACGGCCTGCCCCGTCGGGTGTTGACCCGCCGCGCCCCGTACCGGTGCGCCCTGGCCCGTTACGGCCACGTCAGTACCTCCCTGGAGTCGGTCGTTGCCCCCCGACCGGCACCAGATCCCCGGCCGATGAGAGGTGTCCGTCGTGACCACCGGGGAGGTGTCGTGGAGGAAGCGTAGCCCCCAAGCGGTCTAACGTCGTGTATCCGATCGAACTTTGCGGGGTGAAAGTTACAGCATTGTCGGCGCTCATTCCCCCGAACGAGGGACGCCGCCGATCACGCCGAGGCAGGTTGTCGCAGGTGAGCACGTGCTTCACACCCTTCGTTGTGCGAAGGGCAGCGACTCGACCGGAGGCAGGCCGGCGGCCGAGGAGACCAGCCGGCAGAACGCCTCCGCGTGGGCGCCGAAGTCGCCGCCGAGCGGGGTCCACGACGCGCGCAGCTCCACGTCGTCCTCGCGGCCCGGGCCGCGGTTGATCTCGCCGAAGCGCACCGACGAGGTCTGGGTGACGGTCCCGCCGAGGGCCGTGTGGTGGGCGTCGTGCAACGCCAGCGCCTCGGTCAGCCATGACCACGCCACCATCGGCAGCATCTCGTCGCCGAGCTGCTCGCGGTCGAGGCGGGCCTGCACGAAGCAGACGAGGCGGAAGGTGCCCTCCCAGGCGGACTGGCCCGCCGGGTCGTGCAGCAGGACGAGTCGCCCGGTGGTGTCCGGCGCGTCGAGCTCCACGGCGCGCGCGCCGGGCCGCGTCGCGGTGGCGTCCGCCTCGGCGCCCAGCGCCCAGGTGTACGGGGCGAGTCGTGGTGGCGCGTCCAGGGTGGAGATCAGCAACTCCGGCCGGGCGCGCACGGCCTCGAGTGCGGCCACCGCGCGCCGGAACGCCGGTGGTGGAGCGGTCGTGTCGGGCACGAGCGGGGACTCTAGGTCGCCCGCGTCGCGCCGTCCGCCAGGCGCGCCGCACACCGATCGGGCGGAATCTACCGCCCGGCGCACTTCGGCCACCGTCGGTCGCGCAGAACGCGCCGTCCACCGCACGGCCGGGCACCGCCCGTTTCCCGGGCCAGGGAACCGGCCCGCCCGCCGGGCGCCGGTCGCCGCGTGGGACGATGAGGGAGCCATGGTGCCGAAACCCGCCCCCGCCGCCTCAGTCCCCGCTGCCTCTGCCGGCGCCGCAGTCCTGAGCCGGACCGCCGCGCCGCGCCGCGACCTCGCGGCCGCCCCCTTCCTCGCCGCCGCCCGCGGGGAGCGCCCCGCTCACCTCCCGGTGTGGTTCATGCGCCAGGCCGGGCGGTCGCTGCCGGAGTACCGTGCCCTGCGCGCGGACAACGGCATGCTCGAGGCCTGCCTCACCCCGGAGCTCACCTGCGAGATCACCCTCCAGCCGGTGCGGCGGCACGGCGTGGACGCGGCGATCCTGTTCAGCGACATCGTGGTCCCGCTGCGCGTCGCGGGGATCGGTGTGGAGATCGTGCCGGGCACCGGTCCGGTGGTCGCGCACCCGGTGCGCACCGCCGCCGACGTCGACCGTCTCCCGGTGCTCGACGCCGGCGCGCTGGAGCCGGTCACCGACGCGATCGCGCTGCTGCTGGACGAGCTGGGGCGAACCCCACTGATCGGGTTCGCCGGCGCGCCGTTCACCCTGGCCTCCTACCTCGTGGAGGGCGGCCCCAGCCGCAACCACGAGCGCACCAAGGCGCTGATGCGCTCCGCACCCGAGGTGTGGCACCGGCTGCTCGGGCGGCTGGCGGAGCTGACCACCACGTTCCTTCGGGCGCAGATCGGCGCCGGGGTCGATGCCGTGCAGCTGTTCGACTCGTGGGCAGGCGCGCTGTCCGAGCGGGACTACCGCGAGTACGTCCTCCCGCACTCGCGGCGGGTCCTCGACGCGGTCGCCGACGCGGGGGTGCCGCGCTTCCACTTCGGCGTCGGCACCGGCGAACTGCTCCGCGCGATGGTCGAGGCGGGTACCGATGTGATCGGCGTGGACTGGCGGGTCCCGCTCGACGAGGCGGTCCGGCGCACCGGCGGGGCGCACCCGGTGCAAGGCAATCTCGACCCGGCCGTGCTGTTCGCCGACGTGGCCTCGGTCGAGGTCGAGGTCCGGCGGATCGCCGCCGAGGGCGCGGCGGCCCCCGGGCACGTGTTCAACCTGGGGCACGGCGTGCTGCCGAACACCGACCCGGACGTGCTCACCCGCGTCGTCGACCTGGTGCACCGGCTTCCTGCCTGAGCGGCGGCGCGTGGTGCACCCCGGCAACCCGCGCGTCGCGGTGGTCGGCGGCGGGATCTCCGGACTCGCCGCGGCGCATCGCCTGCGGGTGCTGCTGGGCCCGGCCGCCTCGGTGACGCTGCTGGAGCAGCGGGCCCGGCTCGGCGGGGTCCTGCACACCGTCGGGCTCGCCGGCGTTCCGTTCGACGTGGGGGCCGAGGCGTTCCTCGTCCGACGGCCCGAGGTGCTCGCGCTGGCGGCCGAGCTGGGTCTCGGAACCGAGGTGGTGCACCCGGGGCCCGCGGCGCCGTCGGTGCGAGCCGGCGGCCGGACCGTGCCGTTGCCGGCCGGCACGCTGCTCGGCGTGCCGGGCTCGGCGGCCCGGCTCGACGGGCTGCTCTCACCCGCGGGGCTCGCCGCCGCTGCGGGGGAGCGCACCCGGCCGCTGACCTGGGAACCGGGTTCCGATGTCGCGCTCGGCGGCCTGCTGCGGGAGCGGTTCGGCGACGAGGTCGCCGATCGCCTCGCCGACCCGCTGCTCGGCGGGGTGTACGCGGGCCGGGTCGACGGGCTCGGCCTGCGCGCGACCGTCCCCGCGCTGGCCGCCGCCCTCGACGCCGGCGCCGCCTCCCTCACCGCTGCAGCCGACGCCGCCCTCGCCGCGCCCCGGCCCCCGGCGGGTTCGCCGGACCGGCCGGTGTTCGGGGCCTTCCGGGGCGGCTACCGGGTGCTGCTCGACGCGCTCGCCGCGGCCGCGGCCGCCGACGTACGGCTCGGCACCACGGTGCGGGCCCTGCACCGTCTGGACACCGGCTGGCGGCTCGTCATCGGCCCGGCCACCGCACCGGAGGCGCTCGACGTCGACGCCGTCGTGCTGGCCGTCCCGGCCCCGGCCGCGGCCCGGCTGCTCGCCGACGTCGCCCCGGCGGCCGCCGGCGCGGCCGCGCAGATCGAGCTCGCGTCCTCCGCGGTCGTCGCGCTGGCCTACCGGGCGGCGGACACCCGGGACCTGCCCGCCACCTCCGGCGTGCTGGTGGCCGCGGACGAGCCGCTCGCGGTCAAGGCGGTCACCCACTCCACGACCAAGTGGGGCCACCTCGACCCCGACGGACTCGTGCGGTTGCGGGCCTCCCTGGGTCGCCACGGCGAGGTGGCCGCCCTGCAGGTCGACGACGCCGAGCTGGTGGCCCGCGTCCGGGCCGATCTGGCGACCCTGGCCGGGGTCAGGGCCGATCCGGTGGCGGTGCACGTCCAGCGCTGGGGCGGGGGGTTGCCGCAGTACGGGGTCGGGCACCCGGAGCGGGTCCGGGCGCTCGAGGCGGGCCTGCCCGCGGGGCTGGCGGTGGCCGGTGCGGCGCTGCACGGCGTCGGGGTGCCGGCCTGCGTCGCCACAGCGCGCGCCGCCGCCGAGCGCGTCGCGGGGCTCCTGCCCACCGCCCACCCCCACCGCTGACCGTCGACAACGGCGTTGTTGCGGTTTCCGGGGCCCTCGAACAGCAACAACGTCGTTGTCGACGGGCACCCTGGGGGACCCGCGGCGGCGGCCGGGCCGGCGGTGGCAGCATTGACCCATGGCCCGCCTCGACTACGCCGCGCTGAACGACACGATCCGCTACACCATGTGGTCGGTCTTCCGGATCGAGCCGGGGCGGCTGGGCGAGGACCGCGCGCCCGCGGCGACCCAGGCCGCGGAGTTCGTCGAGGCGCAGGCCGGCAAGGGCGTCGTCGTCCGCGGCGTGTACGACCTCGCCGGAATGCGCGCGGACGCCGACTACATGCTGTGGTGGCACGCCGAGGACGTCGAGGCGTTGCAGGCGGCGTACGCGGACCTGCGCCGCACCACCGCGCTGGGCCGGGCGAGCGCGCCGGTGTGGAGCCAGGTGGCCCTGCACCGGCCGGCGGAGTTCAACAAGAGCCACATCCCGGCGTTCCTGGCCGGCGAGCAGCCGCGGCGCTACGTGTGCGTGTACCCGTTCGTCCGCTCGCTCGACTGGTACCTGCTCCCCGACGAGGAGCGGCGCGCGATGCTGGCCGACCACGGCAAGGCCGCCCGCGGCTTCCCCGACGTCCGGGCGAACACGGTGCCGTCGTTCGCGCTCGGCGACTACGAGTGGATCCTCGCGTTCGAGGCCGACGAGCTGCACCGCATCGTCGACCTGATGCGGCACCTGCGGGCGACGGAGGCCCGCCGGCACGTGCGCGAGGAGGTGCCGTTCTACACCGGGCCGCGGGTGGAGGTCGCCGACCTCGTCGCCGCGCTGCCCTGAGCGGGGCCGGGCTCAGTCCTCGGCGGGCTCGAGCCGGAGCGAGATCGAGTTGATGCAGTACCGCAGGTCCGTCGGCGTGCCGTAGCCCTCGCCCTCGAAGACGTGGCCGAGGTGGCTGTGGCATGCGGCGCACAGCACCTCCACCCGCTTCATGCCGAGGCTGCGGTCGGTGCGCTCGATCACGGCCTCGCCGGCCAGCGGGGTGAAGAACGACGGCCAGCCGCAGTGCGACTCGAACTTGGTGTCGCTGCGGAACAGCTCCGCACCGCACGCGCGGCAGGAGTAGACGCCCTCGGTCTTCGTGTCGGTGTACTCGCCGGTGAAGGGCCGCTCGGTGCCCGCCTGGCGCAGCACCTGGTACTCCGCGGGCGTCAGCTGCGCGCGCCACTCGGCGTCGGACTTGACGACCTTCGGCTCGGACTCGGTGACGGGATCCATGCCCCCCACACTATGTCCGCCGCCGCGCAGCGCGCCCAGGATGCGTGCGAACCGTTCCCTGACGGCCATCGACGCCTACAACCAGGTGGCCGCGATGAACATCAGCGCGTCCCAGATCAGGTATCCCGCGACGGCCAGCAGCAGGACGACGACCAGCACCGCGGCCCACCGGCGCGTGCCTCGCGCGCGATTCGCGGACTCGGCGAAGTCGCTGACCCCGGCGAGGTAGCCCTCGACCGTGAACCCTGGGCGCTGGCGCTGCATCCGGTCGAGGTGGGCGGCGAACTCCTGCGCCTCGGGGTCGTCCGGGTCGAGGCCGAGCAGCTCGTCGTCGAACCGGGAGGAACGGACGGGCCGGGCGGATTCGGCCCCACCGGGAGTCGCCATGGCCGAAGGGTAGCGGCCCGGGCTCCGGTGAGGGGTAGCGTCGTCACACGTGGCCGGCAGGGACGCGGTGATGCTGACGGTGCCGGGGCCGGACGGCGACCGCGAGGTCCGGCTGTCCAGCCCCGACAAGGTGTACTTCCCCCGGCGCGGGATCACTAAGCGCGAGGTGGTCGAGTACTACCTGGCGGTGGCGGAGCCGATGCTGCGGGTTCTGCGGGACCGGCCCACGAACCTCAAGCGCCATCCGGACGGCGTCGAGGGCGAGCCGTTCTTCGTCAAGCGGCTGCCGAAGGGGGCGCCGGCCTGGGTGCCGACCTGCCGGGTCACCTTCCCGAGCGGGCGCACGGCCGACTCGATGTGCCCGGATCACCCGGCCGTCATCGCCTGGGCGGCGAACCTCGGCACCCTGGACTTCCATCCGTGGCCGGTGCGCCGTGCCGACCCCGACCGTCCGGACGAGCTGCGTGTCGACCTCGATCCGCAGCCGGGCACGGACTTCGCCGACGCGGTCGCCGTCGCCGCGGTGCTGCGGGAGGTGCTCGACGAGGCCCGGCTGGTCGGCTGGCCGAAGACCTCCGGCGGCCGGGGCATCCACGTGGCAGCTCGGATCCGGCCCGAGTGGGACTTCGTCGACGTCCGGCACGCGGTGATCGCCGTCGCCCGGCGGGTGGCCGAGCGCCTGCCCGAGCGGGCGACGGTCGGGTGGTGGAAGGAGGAGCGCGGCGAACGGGTGTTCCTCGACTACAACCAGGCGGCGCGCGACCGCACGATCGCCTCGGCCTGGTCGGTGCGCGGCCTTCCCGGCGCCACCGTCTCGATGCCGCTGGGCTGGCAGGACCTGCCCGAGGTCGCCCCCGACGACTTCGACCTCAGGACGGTGCCGGGGCTGCTCGCCGAGCGCGGCGACCCGCACGCGGGCATGGACGACGCGGCCGGCGGCCTGGAGACGGCGCTGGAGTGGTACGCCACCGACGAGCGCGACCGCGGGTTGGGCGACCTGCCGTACCCGCCGGAGTACCCCAAGATGCCCGGCGAACCGGTAAGGGTGCAGCCCAGCCGGGCGCGGCGGTGAGCGCCGCTCGCCCGCGTCCGTGGCAGCCGGAGTCGCTGACCGGCCATCGGACGGGTGGGTCCGGTCACCGGCGGATCCGTCGCCGCCCGTTTCGCCGTACGGGACCGGCTCGTTGACCCATGGGGTGGCCGGCGATGCGCCACCCGCGATCGGGGGTCGGCAAGGATGCCGGAGCAGGGACGGGGACGGCGGCGGGTCGCGCAGCCGCCGAACGGGCGACCGGTGGGACGGCGCCGGGCGGGGCCGCGACGGCGGCGCGGCGCGGGCACGCTGCTGGGCGCCGCGGCGGTCGGTGGTCTGCTGGCGCTCGGCGGGATGGTCGTGACGGGTACCGGCGGGTTGCCCGCACCGGCGCTGGCCGCCCAGGCGGAGGACGCCGGCACGGAAGCGACCCCGGGCCGGGCGGCGGACGGCGCAACGCCCGCGCCGCGGCCGGGCGCGCAGCCGGCCCCGCGCGCGGAGGAGCCCGAGGAGGAGCTGGAGAGCACCCCGCAGGCCCTCGCGTTCCTCGAGGCGTTGCGCGCGGCGGACGTCCCGACCAGCCGTCAGGGCCTGCCCGAGGTGCTGGTGGCCCGGGCCGTGTGCGAGGAGGACGCCAAGGGCACCTCGCACGACATGATGGCCGAGGGCATCCCGTCCGTGCTGCCGACCGTGACGAGCCGCCAGGCGGCCCTGCTCATCGACGCCGCACTGGAGCACTACTGCTGATCACGGTGGGCAGAGGGTGTCGGCGCTCGGCACCGCGCCCTCCACCAGCAGCGTGTGCACCGCGGCGGTGACGCACGGCGTGCGCGGGTAGGCGCCGGTGCCCGCGCCCGCCCAGGTGACGAACCGGCCGGTGGCGAAGGTCTCGGCCGTGCGCCGGGACGCGTCGAGCGAGGTGCGTGGGTCGGCCGTGGTGCCGACGACCAGGACCGGCGGTCCCGCTGGTGCCGGTACGGGCTCGGGGTCCGCCGGCCGGGCCGGCCACGGCCCGCAGGCGAGGAGCCGGTGCGCCAGGGTCGGCCCGAACACCGGGTACTCGCCGCGCCACTGCGGGACGAGCTCGGCCACCTCGGGCGGACTGAGCCGCTGCGGCGCGTCGTTGCAGGCGGTCGCGAGCTCGCCGGTGAACGTCCCCTCCGGACCGGTCACGGGTGCCAGGACGGCGAGGAGCCCGGCCGGGTCGCCGGCGCGGGCCGCGGCGAGCGCCGTGGCCAGCCCGGGCCAGCGTCGGGGCTCGCCGAGCGCGGCCAGCAGCGCGGACACGGCACCACCCGCGGTGAGCCTCCGCCCGTCGTCGGCGACCAGCGGCCGCTCGCCCAGGGCCGCCAGGAGGGCGGCGACGGCGGCGCGCGGGTCCGGCCCCAGCGGGCACGGCGGGTCGCCCGCGGAGCAGGCGGTGGCGAAGGCGTCGAGCGTCGCCTCGGCCGCTGCGGCCCGTGCCGCGGTGGTCCCGGGCTCGGGACGCACCGGACCCGGCGGCCCGTCGAGCACCAGCCTGCCGACGGCGAACGGCGCCTCTCGCGCCCAGACCGCCAGGGCCCCGGCACCGTCCCCGGTCCCCAGCGCGGCGAGCCGGGGGACCCCGAGGGCCGCGCGCACCCGCTCGACGTCGGCCGCGGTCGCCGCCGACCGGTAGCCGCCCAACGAACCGGACACCGCGATGTTGCACTCCTGGGCGATCGCGCGCGCCTGCTCGAGCAGGGCGTCGAGCCCCGCGAGGGCGAGCCCGGCCGGGTCGGCGTCGACGATCGCCGCCTGCGCCGGTGCGGGCGCGCAGTCGAGCCGGTCCAGACCGAAGCCGCGGCGGTCGATGCCGACGAGCGTGTACCGGGCCAGCACCTCGTCGGGCAGCTGGGCGGCGCGGGTGACGGCGTGCGCCGCGGTGGGGTCGGTGGCGCTGTCGCCGACGACGAGCAGCGGCGGACGGTCCGGCGGGGCGTCGGCCAGGCCGACCCGCAGCACCCCGACGAGGGTCCGCCCCGATCCCGGGGCGGCGGGGTCGATCGGCACGACGAGCTCGCCGCAGTCCGCGCGCAGCGCGCGTCCCGCCGGGACCGGGACGGGTGCGGTCGCGAGCACCTCTGCGGTGCAGTCGAAGAACGACATCGACGGCCGTTGCGGCTCGGGCTCCGGAACCGCCGGCGCGCGCGTGCCCGGCGGGCCCGCGGCGGCGGCCGCGGGCGGCCCGGCCTCGCCGTGCACGGCGACCGGGGGTCGCTGCGAGGGACCCACGGTGCACGCGCTGACGAGCACGGCGACAACGGCGAGGACGGTGGCCCACGCACGCACCGGAGCGTGTCCGAGGGCCCCTGTCAACGTGCCCCTCCCGGTCGCGGTGATCCTGCGCCGCCACCCTGCCGCATCCGGGGTGTGCCGCCCGTGAGCGGGCTTCAGCGCACTCCGACCCGGCGCAGGTGCAGCGCGAGTCGGACCTCCAGCAGCCGAGCCGGCTCCTGCCACCCCGCGCCGAGCAGTGCCGTGACCCGCTCGAGCCGCTGCACCACGGTGTTCGGGTGCACGTGCAGTGCCGCGGCGGCCCGGCGCGGGCTCTCCCCGGCGGCGAGGTAGGCCTCCAGCGTCGCGACGAGGCTGCTGCCCCGGTGGTCGTCGTGGGTCAGCACCGGCCCGAGGACGTGCGCGACGTAGCCGGGGACGTCCGGCCGCCCGCCGAGCAGCAGGCCCGCGAACCCCAGGTCGGCCGGGGCGGCGCCGGTGCCCACCCGGCCCAGGGCGACGAGGGCGTCGGCGCAGCGGCGGGCGACGGCGTGCGCGGCGGCGGGGCCGTCGACGGGCCGGACCGGCCCGGCCGCGCCCACCGTCACCTGCTCGTCGTCGGTGGACAGCCGCCGGGCGAGCTCGGCGGCGACGGCGGACGGGTCGTCGCCGGGTACGAGCACGACCACCGTCTCGCCCCACGGCCCGGCGAGCCCGGCCGGGCCGGCCACCGCGGCGGCGGCGAGGGCGGTGCCCCGCCGGCCGCGGGCCGTCCCGCAGCACACGGCCACGACGTGCTCGGCCTCCGGATCCACCCCGAGCAGCCGCGCGCGGTCGGCGACGGCCGCGGTGTCGAGCGGCCCGCCGGCCAGCAGCTCGGCGAGCAGATCCGTGCGGACGCGCTGGTCGGCCTCCGCGGCGCGCAGCCGGAACAGCTGCACCAGCGCCGTGATCACCGCGGCGCGCTCGACGGTGCGGCCCCGCCCGGGGTCCAGCCCGCTCAGCCCGCCGACGACGAGGGCGCCGAGGGCGTGGTCGGCTGCCGCCACCGACGCCGCCCACACCCCGTCGGCCCCGGCGAGCCGGCCCGTCCGGGCGGAGGTGCGCACCGCCTCCGCGCCGTGCAGCGGGTCCGGCCCCGCCGCCGGTGCCGACGGGGCGGCACCGTGCGCGGCGCGCCGGTGGCCGTCCGCGTCGAGCACGACGACCCAGCAGCCGAGCAGCTCGCCGAGTGCCGCGGCGAGGTCGGCGACGTCACCGCCGTCCAGGACGACCGCCGCGAACCGGTCGTGCGCCGCGGCGGCCTGCTCGATCCCGGCGTGCGCCTCCCGCACGGCCGCCAGGGCCTGCGCCGTCTCGGCCAGCTGTCGGGTCTGTACCAGCGACACCGCCGCCAGCGCGGCCAGCGAGCCGAGCAGCGCCACCTCGTCGCGGGCGAACGGGTGCCGCGCCCGGTGCGCCGCGAACAGCACCCCGACGAACGCCCCGTCGACGATCAGGGGGTGCCCGCAGATCGCCACCAGCCCCTCCTCGGCCACGGCGGCGTCGATCTCGCTGGTGTGCCGGTAGGTCGCGTCGGCGGGGTAGTCGGCGGTCCAGTGCGGCAGCCGGGACTGCGCGACGAGGCCGCCGAGCCCGGCCCCCAGCGGCAGCCGCAGGCTCTGGAACCGGGCCGACACCGACCCCGCGGTGGCCCGCATGTAGGTGTCGCCGCGGGCGGGGTCGTGCAGGGTCAGGTAGGCGACGTCGGCGCCGACCAGCACCCGGGCCCGCCGCACGATCGCGTCGAGGACGCCACCGGGGTCGCGCAGCGATGCCAGGTCCCGCGCGGTCTCCACGAGCGCGGCCAGCCCGGCCTCCCGCCGGCACAGGCCCTCGATCGACGTCCGGACCCGCAGCGCGAGCTCGGCCGCCTCCGGCTCGGCGCCTCGCACGGCGCGGTCGAACACCTCCCCGCCGCCGTCGTCGGCGAGCAGGCGCAGCAGGTCGAGCGCGGTCGGCACGGCGCCGATGGTGCCACCGTGCCGACCACGGCAGCGCTCAGCGGCGGGTGGCCGGCACGGCGCTGGACCGTTCGAACGCCGCGTCGGCGTCGAGATCGCGCTTGCCCGTCTCCTGGTAGCTCAGCACGGCGGCGATCGTGATCAGCGCGGAGACCGCCACGTACGCGGCGATCGCGTAGCCCGTGCCGGTCGCGTCCAGCAGCCACACCGCGATGAGCGGCGCCAGGCCACCGGCGAAGATCGACGCGAGCTGGTAGCCGATCGACACCCCGGAGTAGCGGACCTTCGTCCCGAACAGCTCGGACAGGAACGCCGCCTGCGGGCCGTACATCGCGCCGTGGAACAGCAGGCCGCCGATCACGGCGACGACGGTGAGCGCGAAGTCGCGGGTGTCGACCAGGGCGATGAACGCGAATGCCCAGATGCCCACGCCGGCGGCCCCGACGAGGTACACCGGCCGCCGGCCGATCCGGTCGGACAGCGCGCCCCACAGCGGGATCGTCACCAGGTGCACGGCCGCGCCGATCAGCACCGCCCCGAGGACGAACGAGCGGGGCAGCTCGAGCTGGGTCGTCACGTAGGTCGCGATGACGATCGTGAAGATGTAGTACGAGACGTTCTCGGCGAACCGCGCACCCATGGCGGTGAGCACCTCGCGGGGGTAGAGCCGCAGCACGTCGAGGATCGGCATCTCGTCCTTGGTGCCCGCCGCGGCGCGGGCCTGCGCCCGGGCCTGGGCGGCGCGGAACATCGGTGACTCCTCGACCGACAGCCGCACGTAGAGCCCGATCAGCACGAGCACGGCCGAGAGCAGGAACGAAATGCGCCAGCCCCAGGACAGGAACGCCTCCTCGCTGAGGACGGCCGCCGACAGCACGAGCACGGCCTGCGCGAGCAGCTGGCCGGCGGGCGCTCCGGCCTGCGGCCAGCTGGCCCAGAACCCGCGGTGCTTCGGGCTGCCGTGCTCGGAGACGATCAGGACCGCGCCGCCCCACTCCCCGCCGAGGGCGAAGCCCTGGACCAGTCGGAGCAGCACGAGGATCACCGGCGCCGCCAGGCCGATCGTGGCGTAGCCGGGCAGCAGGCCGATCGCGAACGTCGCGATCCCCATCATCAGCAGGCTGATGACGAGCAGTGTCTTGCGGCCGATCTTGTCGCCGTAGTGGCCGAAGACGAGCCCGCCCACCGGCCGGGCGACGAACCCGACCGCGAACGTGCCCAGGGAGAGCAGGGTGCCCGCCACCGGATCCTGCTCGGGGAAGAACACCTGGGGGAACACCAGGGCGGCGGCGACGCCGAAGAGGAAGAAGTCGTACCACTCGACGGTGGTGCCGGCCATGCTGGCGCCGACCACCTTGACGATGTTGCTGCGCGGCTGGGCGTCGGCGGGTTGCGCTGCGGGTGTGGACATGGGGGGTCTCCCGGGTTGTACTCGATGTTCTCGCGTCTCAGCGGGCCGTCCAGCCGCCGTCCTGGGACAGGGCGGTGCCGGTGATCGATGCCGAGGCGGGGCCGTAGAGCACGGCGACGAGCTCGGCGACCTCGTCGGGTTCGACGAGGCGCTTCACGGCGACGGGGGTGAGCATGATCTTCTCGATCACCTCGGCCGGGTCGATTCCGTGCGTGCGTGCCTGGTCGTCGATCTGGCGCTCGACCAGGGGGGTGCGGACGTAGGCGGGGTTGACGCAGTTGCTCGTGACGCCGTGCGCGGCGCCCTCCAACGCGGTGACCTTCGACAGGCCCTCCAGGCCGTGCTTGGCCGTGACGTAGGCCGCCTTGAACGGGCTCGCACGCAGGCCGTGCGCACTGGAGACGTTGACGATGCGGCCCCAGCCGCGGGCGTACATGCCGGGCAGCGCGCGCCTGATCAGCCGGAACGGCGCCTCGAGCATGATCGTGAGGATCTCGTGGAAGATCACGGGGTCGAACTCGGGTAGCGGTGCCACGTGCTGGCGGCCCGCGTTGTTGACCAGGACGTCGACGGCGTCGAGATCGAGCGCGTCCACGGCGTCGAGGTCGGTGAGGTCGCACACGAGTGGCTCGACGGGTGCGCCGACCTCGGCCCGCAGGCGCTCGGCGAGCTCGGCGAGCCCGTCCTTGTCACGGTCCACGGCCAGCACGCGGGCGCCGTCGCGGGCGAGTCGGCGGGTGACCGCGGCGCCGATCCCGCTGGCCGCGCCGGTGACGAGCGCGGTGCGGCCGGCGAGTGGAGCGGCGGCGTCGAGTCGGTTCACGCACGGTGACGTTACTGCCTCACCCGTCCGATATCAGTGTGCGCGGGTGACACCGTCACAGGGGCGAGGGTGGCGTGGCGGCACAACTCAGGCGACGCGCGAGTTCTGCCCGGGTCCGGAGTCGAGCTCGAGCCGCACCGCCACGGGCATGGCGGCGAGACCGAAGCAGTCGCGGGCACTCGCGAGGACCTCGTCGAGCCGGCGGCACACCTCGCGGATGTCGGCGTCCTCGTCGAGCCAGACGGTGATCCGCGCCGCCGGGGCCGTCCGGGTACCGACCAGCCGCACCTTCGCCCGGCAGACCCCGGGCAGCGTGCCTGCCTGCGCGGCGACGGCATCGGCCGCGGCCGACGAGCTGATGCTGATCGCGGTCTGCGGGCCGGGGTCCAGGACCAGGTCGGGTCGCGGCTCCGGGCGCAGCGACCGCACCACCCGAAGGAGACCGAGCACGAGCAGCAGCAGGCCCGCGACGATCGCGGCGATCCGGGCGACCACCGGCTGGCTCCGCAGCGCGTCCAGCACCACGGGATCCACCACCGGAAGCCCCGCCCGGGCCGCGCCGAACACCCCGAGCGAGAGCAGGGTGACCAGGACGCCGAGGGCGAGCAGGACGAGGCCGAGCAGCGCGACCGTCGAGCGCTCCCCGGCCGCCGACCGGGCGGCGGCGGCCCGGGACCGCTTGCGCAGGGCCCGCGGCGACGGGGCGGGCGTCACGGC
>DATLGI010000190.1:0-16406 GCA_035540535.1 Pseudonocardia sp. | reverse complement strand
ACTTCGGCGGTGCGCAGGGCTCGGAGGGGTCGGTCGCGCGGGCGGGCGGGCTGAAGAAGCTCGTCGGGATCAACCTGGAGGAGATCGACGCCCGCGAGATCAACTCGATCCCGCTGTTCCACGACGCGGCGGGCCGGCCCGTGGTCGTGCGGGTGGGCCGGTACGGGCCGTACCTGGAGCGGATCGTCGACGAGGCCTCGCAGCGGGCGAACCTGCCCGAGGACCTCCCGCCCGACGAGCTCACCGCCGACGTCGCCGAGCAGCTGTTCGCGGTTCCGCAGGAGGGCCGCTCGCTGGGCACCGACCCGGTGACCGGGCACGAGATCGTCGTCAAGGAGGGCCGCTACGGGCCCTACGTGACGGAGATCCTGCCCGAGCCGGAGGCGCCCGCCGCGACCAACGGCACCAGGAAGAGGGCCCCGGCCAAGCCGAAGCCGCGCACCGGGTCGCTGTTCAAGACCATGTCGGTGGAGACGGTGACGCTGGACGACGCGCTGCGGCTGCTGTCGCTGCCGCGGCTGGTCGGCACGGACCCGGAGAGCGGCGAGGAGATCACCGCGCAGAACGGCCGCTACGGGCCGTACCTGAAGCGGGGCACCGACTCGCGGTCGCTGACGGACGAGGAGCAGCTGTTCACCGTCACGCTCGAGGAGGCGCTGCAGATCTACTCCCAGCCCAAGCAGCGCGGCCGGCGCACCGCCGCGGCCACCCCGCCGCTGCGCGAGCTGGGCGTCGACCCGAACACGCAGAAGCCCATGGTGATCAAGGACGGCCGGTTCGGGCCGTACGTCACCGACGGGGAGACCAACGCCTCCCTGCGCAAGGGTGACAGCGTGGAGGAGCTGACGGACGAGCGCGCCACCGAGCTGCTCGCCGAGCGTCGGGCCAAGGCCCCGGCGAAGAAGGCGGCCCCGAGGAAGGCGGCTCCGAAGAAGGCGCCCGCGCGGCGGAAGGCCCCCGTGGAGAAGTAGCGCCCGGCCCGGTCACCCGGCCGGCACACACCTCGGTGTGCCCGCACCCGGGCTGCGGCCTGGGTGCCGGCTCCCGGAGGTGTGTGCGAGCGGCGGCGCCCTCATCCGACCAGCAGGGCCTTGACCGCGGCCGCCACCCGCCCGCCCTCGGCCCGCCCGGCCGCGGCGGCGTTCGCCTTCTTCATGACCTGCCCCATCTGCCGCGGCCCGGGCTGCTCGCCGGTCTCGGCGGCCACCTCGGCGACGGCGGCGCGGGCCAGCTCGGCCAGCTCGTCGTCGCCGAGCTGGGCGGGCAGGTAGCGGGCGAGCACCTCGCCCTCGGCGCGCTCCTGCGCGGCGAGCTCCGCGCGGCCCGCCGCGGCGAACGCCTCCGCCGACTCGGCCCGCTTCCTCGCCTCCTTGCCGATCACCTTGAGCACCTCGTCGTCACTGAGCCGGCGGGCCTCGGTGCCGGCGACCTCGACGTTTCCGATCGCCGTCAGCGTCATCCGCAGGGTCGCCTTGACCAGCTCGTCGCGGGCCTTCATGGCCGCGGTCAGGTCGGCGCGCAGCTGCTCCTTGAGGGTGCTCACGGTCGGTAACGCTAGCCCAGACGTACCCTGGGACGGTGAGGGGTTTCGCGCGGACGGTCCTGGGCGGAGCCGCGACGGGGGCGGCGGCGCTCGGTTACGCGGCGGTGCTCGAGCGGCGCTGGTGGACACTGCGCGCGGCGACGCTGCCGGTGCTGGTGCCGGGGACGCGGCCGCTGCGGGTGCTGCACGTGTCGGACCTGCACATGACGCCGGGGCAGCGCAGCAAGCAGCGGTGGGTGGCGCGGCTGGCCGAGCTGGAGCCGGACCTCGTCGTGAACACCGGCGACAACCTCGCCCATCCCCGCGCCGTCCCGACCGTGCTGGCCGCGTTGGGCCCGCTGCTGGACCGCCCGGGGCTGTTCGTGTTCGGCAGCAACGACTACTACGGCCCGACGCCGAAGAACCCGGCCCGCTACCTCCAGCGCGGCACGCACCGGGTGTTCGGCGCGAAGCTGCCGTGGCGCGACCTGCGCGCGGCGATGCTCGAGCGGGGCTGGCACGACGCGACGCACGCCCGGCTCGGCCTCGACGTCGACGGCGCGCGCGTCGCCGTCGCGGGGGTGGACGACCCGCACATCGACCTCGACCGCTACCCGGCCGTGGCCGGGCGCCCCGACGAGCGGGCGGTGCTGCGGCTGGGTCTCGTGCACTCCCCCGAGCCCCGGGTGCTCGACGGGTTCGCCGCCGACGGCTACGACCTCGTCCTCGCCGGGCACACCCACGGCGGGCAGCTGCGGGTCCCGGGCGTCGGCGCCCTCGTCACGAACTGCGGCATCGACCGCTCGCGCGCCCGGGGGGTCTCCCGCTGGGGCGAGCACATGTGGCTGCACGTGTCGGCCGGGCTGGGCACCTCGCCGTACACGCCGGTGCGGTTCGCCTGCCCGCCGGAGGCGAGCCTGCTGACCCTGGTGCCCCGCGCCGTCGCCGGGAACGGCCATCGCGCGACCCCTGCGGAGGCGCCGGCGGAGGTCGGCTAGACTCGCCGACGGCTGCCGCGGACGTGGTGGCCATCGGGGTGTGGCGCAGCTTGGTAGCGCGCTTCGTTCGGGACGAAGAGGTCGCAGGTTCAAATCCTGTCACCCCGACAGCACGAAGGCCCTGGTCGGAGGCTCATCGCGAGTCGTCCGACCAGTTCCCTCCGTCGTGTCGAAGGCCGTGCCGGAGCAAGCGCGGGCTACCCGATGGACGCCCCAGCGGCACCTGTCAGGCACCCACGGGCTCGCCCGGCGGCGACGTGCTCCTCGTTGCCACCAGGTCGCTCGACGCGGCGCTGGGGAGCGCCCAGATCAGCACCAGTGGCGCGACGACGAGCGGCACGTGGAAGCCGTACTCGATCCAGAGCAACGGGCCGGTGTCCATGCCGTAGCTGGCGTGCAGGCCGCCGTGCGGGTACCAGGACATCAACAGCCACGCGATCGCGAGGTACGCCGCGACCGCCCGTCCCGCCGCGGACGGGACGAGACGGCGGACCGTCGGCAGGCCGAACGCCAGGAAGGCGACCCCCAGACCGAGGGCCAGCGCGTTGATCCCGCCCAGCACGGCGAACAGCGGCACCTGCGAAGGCTGCGGCGCCATGTGCGGAGACGGTGGGAACAGGGTAGGGGTCAGGGCGAACGCCGGGACGGCGACGGCCAGCGTCACCACCGCCACCGCGGCTTTGGTCTTCACGACGGCACCGGAGCGCGGCGGGCCGATGCGAGCAGCGTGACGCCGGGCAGTACCAGCCCGGTAGGCGTCCGGTAGGAGGCGACCGCGGTGCGCAGGCGGGCGTGGATGGCCTGCAGCGCGTCCTCGGACAGGGCGGCGAGGATCGCCGCGAGGGGCCCGGCGAGGGCGGACGTTCGCGTCCACCATTCCTCGAAGCCGGTCGCGCGCAGCGGGACGTCGAGCTCCTCGACCTCGACGTCGACCAGGTCGGCATCGCGCAGCAGCCCGACCAGTGCGTCTCGATCGGCGAGGGAGAACGGGCCGGGTACCCCGGGAGGCGGCACCGGCCTGCCGATCTGCGCGCCCACCGCGTCGAACACGACTCCGAGCCACGGGTTGCACGCGCGTGGGCCCCAGACGGTCAGGGCGACCCTGCCGCCGGGCCGAAGGACCCGCCGGATCTCACGGGCCGCGACCACCGGCTCCGGGACGAACATGAGTCCCTCGGAACAGAGCACGACGTCGTAGGAGCGGTCTGGTTCGGCGATGCGCTCGAGGTCCAGTACGCGGGTGCGCACATTGGTGAGGTCGAGGGTGCGAGCCCGCGCCGCCGCGATCGCGGTCATCTCGGCGACCACATCGGACTGGACGACCTCGCCGTCCGGCGCGACCCGTGCCGCCGCGGCCAGCCCCAGTCCACCCGGCCCGCACGCCAGTTCGAGCACCCGCTCGCCCCGCCGGGGCGTTGTCAGATCGAGCATCCGATCCGTGACCCTCGCGCGACGGGCGTCGACGTACTCCGCGTGCTCGCCCCACGCCGGGGCCACCGCGGCCCACATGCCGTGCAGGCGGGCGCGCAGGTCACCGATGTCGGGCGGCGGCGTGGTGATCTGTCGGGTGTCCATGTGTCCTCCCCTGGTCGGCTGCCACCGGCAGCAGGGCAAAGGTAGGAACGGCAGCCGGCTGGGCGCTTCGGCGCAACCACCCATCCGCGGAACGGGCCGCTGGGTGGATGTGCCCAGCTCAGGCCAGGCCCTGCTGGAACGCGAAGGCGGTCGCAGCGGTACGGGTGGGCACGCCGAGCTTGCCGAGGATGTTGCTCACGTGGCGGTCCACCGTGCGCTCGCTGAGGACGAGCCGCTCCGCGACGGCGCGGTTGGTGAGACCGGCGGCGACAAGGCCGAGCACCTGCCTCTCGCGCGCGCTCAATCCGAACGACCGTGCGGGCTCCGGCTCGGGTGCCGACGGGACCGCGTTCCGCAGCGCCGCCACCGCCCGCCTCGCCGCCTCGCCGTGCGCGGCCGCCGCCTCGTCGTCGCCCAGCACCGTGCATGCCCGCGCGAGCAGCAGCCTGGCCTGCGCGGCTTCGTAGGGCGCCTGCTGGGCCGTCCAGCAGTCCCAGGCGTCCCGCAGTGCGCTCGCGGCCGCGGCGGCGGAACCCCCGGCGAGGGCGACGGCCCCGGTGGCGTGCAGGGCCGCGGCCCGCAGTCCGGTGGTCGGCCAGCGCGACGCGAGTTCGGTCAGCTCGGCCGCCGCGTCGGCGGCCGCGGCGGACCCGTCGGTGGCGATCAGGACGTCGACGGCGGCCGGCAGGAGGCGTGCGCGGTGCAGCGGGTCGTCGGTCATCGCCAGGGCACGGCGAACGGCCGAAAGCGCAGCCGGGCCCCGCTGCTGCTGCAGGCGCAGCCGCGCGAGGCCGGGCATCGGGTCGTGGCCGCGCTGCTGCGCGTCCAGGTAGGCGCGCTCGGCGTCCTCGATCCGGCCGAGCATCCGCAGCGCCTCGCCCCGCCCGTACGCCGACGCCGCCGCCATCGCGGCGACGCCGTCGCGCTCGGCGCAGCGCGCAGCCCCCCGCGCCTCGACGAGCGAGCCGTGCCAGTACCCGTGACGCAGGAGCACCTCCGCCCGATGGACCAGGCATTCCGCGCTGAACTGCACCAGCTCCGGCTGCTCGTCACACCAGGCCGACAGGGCGGCCGTCCACTCCGACGCCCGATCGTAGGCGCCGACCTGCTGGCACCCGTCCACCACGCTGCAGGCCACGAGCCCGGTGAGCATCCCCGACTGCAGCCCGGCCGGGAACACCCCGACGAAGACCTGGTCGAGCACGGCCAGCGCCTCGTCGAGCCGTTCCAGGCGCAGCAGCGCGCGACCCTGGCTGTGCTGGGCGAAGGCGACGAGGTCGACCTCACCATGGCGCCTGCCGATCTCCTCGGCGGTCCGCGCCACCTCGAGGGCGTCGCCGTAGCGGCGCGCCGCGAAGTGGGCACGGGCCGCGGGCATGAGCAGCAACCCGCGCTCGGCGCAGTCGGACTCGCCGGAGTCGTCGAGCACGCGCGCGGCCCGACCGAGCCAACCCCCCGCGGCCGCCTGTGCCCCCTTCGTCGCCAGTGTCAGGCCGATCCATACGGCGCTGCGGGCCGCAGCACGGGATGCGCCGCTTGCCGCGCTCGCGGCGAACGCCCGCTGGTACGCCTGGACGCAGCCGGTGGCGTCACCGCTGAGGAACGCGGCCTCGGCCAGCATCGTGAGGTCCTCGGGGTCGAGCCGCTCGGTCGAGTCCGCGGCATGAAGCGCCTCGGCGGCCCGCCGCCATGCACGGGAACGATGAGCCCGTCGGCCCGACGTCCGGAGGTCGTCCACCACGACGACATGGTGGCCGCTCCATCCCGGGCACGGTAGGTCGTCGCTTCGCGTCCCTCGGGACGAGTGCGTCCGCCGGCCCTGGTCAGGAGGCGAACCGCGGTGGCCGTCGTCCTCGTCGTCGAGGGCTCCGGGTCGTGACGACGCCGGTAGATCTCTCGGGTACGGGTGGCGGACCTGTCCGATCGGGTAGGTTCGGGGGTACCGTCCAGGGACGGTCCAGCGCTGAGGAAGGTGGCCGTGCCCGATACCGCCGGCGACCCGTTCGTCCACGAGGCGTTGCTCTACACCGGAGCTGCCGACTACCTCGCCGCAACGGTGCCCTTCGTGGTCGACGGGCTCGCGGCGGGCGAGCCCGTGCTCGTCGCCGTCCCCGGCCCGAACCTCGACCTGCTGCGCGACGCCCTGGGCTGCGACGCCGCGCGGATCCGGCTCGTCGACATGGCGCAGGCCGGCCGCAACCCCGGACGGATCATCGGGTCCGTGCTCACCGCGTTCGCCGACGAGCACCCCGGGCGCCGGGTGCGCGTAATCGGCGAGCCGATCTGGGCGGGACGCTCCGCCACCGAGTACGTAGCCTGCGTGCAGCACGAGGCCCTGATCAACGTCGCGTTCGCGGGCCGGGCGGGCACGATCCTGTGCCCGTACGACACCCGGCGGCTGCAACCGACCGCGGTGATCGACTCGACGCGCACGCACCCGGTGCTCGTGCACGGCACGCACCGCGTGGCGAGCCCGGAGTACCGGGACCCGCTGCAGGTCGTCGCGACCGTCGACCGGCCGCTGCCCTACCCGGGGCCGGAGTGCGACGTCGACGTCATGGTCGTCGCGACCGGCGCGCGGGACGCGCGGCGGTTCGTGCACGAGCGGGCCGTCCGCGAGGGGATGGCGGCCGAGCGCATCTCGGAGCTGCGCCGCGCGGTGCACGAGGCGGTGACGAACACGCTCGTGCACGCGGGCGGGCGGGGGCTGCTGTCGGTGTGGATCGCGGACGGGCACCTGGTCTGCGAGGTGCAGGACGGCGGCCGGGTGACCGACCCGCTCGCCGGGCGCCGCGCACCCGAGCCCTTCGACGGCCGCGGGCGCGGCCTGTTCCTGGTGAACCTGCTCTGCGATCTCGTGCGGGTGCACTGGTCCGGCGCCGGCTCGACGATCCGGATGTACAAGCTCCTCGCCTGACCCGATCGCCACGGGCCGGGCGGCGCCCCGATTGAACTCATGCGTTGTTGTGCATATATTGGCGCCGTGGGAGCCGGACACGGGCACGGGACCGACGTCGCCGCGGGCAGCGCGTCGGGCCGGCACGTGCGCAGGCTGGCGATCTCGTTCGGCGTCCTGGCCGTGTTCCTCGTCGTCGAGCTCGTCGTCGGGCTGGCGACGTCGTCGCTGGCCCTGCTCGCCGACGCCGGGCACATGTTCACCGACGTCCTCGGGGTCGGCATGGCGCTGGCCGCCATCACCGCGGCCCGCCGCTCGGCCGTCTCCGACCACCGGACCTTCGGCCTCTACCGGGCCGAGGTGCTCGCGGCGCTGGCCAACGCGGTGCTGCTGTTCGGCGTCGCGGGCTGGGTGGTCGTCGAGGCCGGGCGGCGCTTCGCCGACCCGCCCGAGGTGCCCGGCGTGGCGCTGATGCTCACCGCCACCGCCGGGCTGGCGGCGAACCTCGTGGTGTTCGCCCTGCTCCGACCCGGCGCCAAGGAGAGCCTCAACCTGCGCGGGGCCTATCTGGAGGTGCTCGCCGACACCCTCGGCTCGGTCGGCGTGCTGGCCGCCGGCGCGGTGACGGTGCTGTTCGGCTGGCGCCACGCGGACCCGCTGGTCGCCATCGCGATCGGGCTGTTCGTGCTGCCGCGGACGTGGTCGCTGGCCCGGCGGGCGGTGCGGATCCTGGTGCAGGCCGCCCCCGCGCACGTGGACGTCGGCGTCGTCCGTACCGACCTCGCCGCGCTCGACGGGGTGCTCGACGTGCACGACGTGCACGTCTGGACGCTGACCTCCGGGATGGAGGTCGGTTCGGCCCACCTCACCGTGGACGGGGACTGCGACCCCGGCACCGTGCTCTCCGCCGCCCAGCGACTGCTCACCGCGCGCCACGGGCTGGCGCACTTCACCGTCCAGGTCGAGCCGCCCAACTCGCACGCCGGTTGCGCCGAGCTCACCTGGTGAGTCGTCAGGCGGCGAACACCAGGCCGACGGCCCCGATCGTCAGCGTCACCATCGCCGCGAGCATCGGGTACTGCGTGCGCAGCGCCACTCGGCGCGGGAACAGCCGGTATGCCTGGTCGTGGGCGCTCGCCGCCGCGACGAGGTGCCCGAGCACGATCCCGCCGAGCTGCACCAGCGCGATCGTCGTCGTGCCGACCACCGTGTAGTCGATCGTCCGCCCGGCCGTGCCGAGCAGGTCCGCGCCGGTGCCGAGCGGGTCGCTGGCGAGGATGCCGACCTGCTGCCCGTCGAACACCAGCAGCGAGAAGTAGTGCGCGATCGCGTAGCCCGCGGCGATCGGGGCGAGGGTCGGCGCGAACGCGACGGGCCCGCCGGCACCGCCGGCCGCCGAAGGCCGGGTGGAGGCCACGGTGAACGTGCCCAGCCCGAACACCACCCCGACCAGCACGAACGCCAGTAGCAGGCCACCGGTGCCGGTGGCGAGCCCGGGCGGGACGAGGGCGTTCCACAGCTGGGTACGCGACAGGCCGTCGTAGGCGGTGGCCCCGAGCAGCGCGACCACGACGCCCACCAGGCCGGGCGCGAGCGGGACGGCGGCGAGGCCGTCGAGCGGGTTGCGCAGCACCAGCCGCCCGTCGCCCGCCCGCCGGCCGAGCGGGGCGAGGGCGCCGACGAGCACCGAGTACACCTCGAAGCCGTCGCCGCGGTCGAACCAGCGCCGCCCGAACACCGTGGCCGCCGCGAGGTGGACGCCGGCGTACGCGAGCAGGAACACCGCCACCGACACGGGCTGCGCCCGCGCCGGGAACGCCAGCTCGAACCAGCCGAACACCGCGAGCGACACCGCCGCCGGCCAGTATCCGATCTTCTCCGGCAGCTCGCGCACCCCGGCACCGGGATCGATCCGCAGCATCGCGGCGACGGCCCGGTGCAGCAGCCGCAGCGGGTTCAGCACCCGCCACACCGGGCCGAGCAGCAGCGACGCGGGCACGATGCCGACCCAGAACGTCACGTAGAAGGCCCACGGGGCGAGGTTGCGGGCAGGGTCGGGCGGCCCGGCCAGCCCGACGGTGACCACCGCCACCGCCGCCGCCAGCGTGAGCAGCTGCAGCCCGAGGCGCAACGGTGCGGCGTCGAGCACCGCGGCCAGGCCCGCGGGCAGCGGGCGGCCCGTCCCCCGCCGGCGTGGGGAGCGCCACAACACGGCCAGCACCGCGAAGGAGATCACCAGGGTGGCGGCGGCCGCGGCCGCGGCGAGCCCGACGGGCACCGGCAGGTCCGAGCGGGTGCCGATCCCGTGCGCCAGCACCGTGCAGCACTGCGGAGCCACGCCGCTGTTCGCGGGACCCGCCACCAGCACGGCGGCTCCGACGTGCGGTTCGGCGGGAGTCACGACACCTCGAGCTGCGCGAGCCGGGCCCCCCGCTGCTCCAATTCGATCTCGAACACCCCCGGCACGTCGGCGACGAAGCGCAGCGTCGTGGTGGCGCCGGCGGTGACGAAGCTGGAGCGGTCGTAACCGTGCAGGTGCACCTCGTCGGCGACGTCGCTGGCGACGACCACCTCGACCGGCGACCCGACCGCCACCGCGTAGCGCGCAGGCCCGCCGCTCACCGCGCCGTCGGCGAACGCGAGGTCGATGCGGTGCGTGCCGTCCGCGGCCACGGCCGGCGCCACCGTCGCCGGGCCTGCCGCCGCGGCGCATCCGGCGAGCGCCAGTACCAGCGCGGCGACCAGCCCGGCGAGCCGGGACTCAGGGCGTCGGAACACGGTCGCGGACCTCCTCGTCGGGCTGCTCGAGCTCCCCGAGCCGGCGGTTGCGCAGCACCAGCGCGACCCCGCCGGCCAGCAGCACCACCACCCCGGCGACGATCCCGCCCGTCACCCACGGGGAGCCCTCCCCGATCCGCGGCGGGTTCGGCAGCCAGCGCACGGTGCCGGTGAGCGCCTGCGGGGCGCCGTCGACGATCAGCGGGATCTCCCAGCGCAGGACCTCCACGGGTGCCTCGGCGTCGACCACGTCGGCCGGCGGGTCCTCGGCGGGGAAGCGCAGCCGGGTGTCGAGCCAGGTGGTGGTGGTGCCGGGCAGCTGCTGCCAGCCGGTGTCGGCGGGGCCGGGGAGCCCGCCGCGGGCGAGCAGGCCGTCACGGTAGGTGGCGCTGTCGCGGTTCATCTCGGCGAGCCCCGGCCCGAACCGCAGGTACGGCTGCCCGTCGCGGCCCAACACCGTCACCTCGCGACCGGTGCCCGCCTGCAGCGACAGGCTGGGCACGTAGCCCTGGCCGACGATCGCGGAGACGCCCTCGGGCACCGGACCCAGGACCGTCTCGAACCGGCCCTCCACCGGACGTCGCACCAGCGCGCCCTCCATCGCGACGGCGGTGTCGCCGTACCGCAGCGGCACCGTCCACGTGGCGAGCTCCTCGACGTCGGTGACGTCCTGCCGGCCGCCGACCGGCACCTGCTGGAAGCCGGGCGCCAGCCGCGGGTCGAACCACGCCCAGGTGGTGGCGTCGGACAGCGAGACCCACCGTGGCGGCGCACCGTCGGCCGCCGAGGCGGGTACCGGTGCCCGCGACTCCTCGGGCGCGACGGAGCGGTGGTAGTAGGGCGCCGCGAGGTTGCCCTCCACCCCGGCGGCGGAGATCCGCAGGAACGCGGCACCGGCGTCGTCGAGCACGAGGAGTGGGACGGGCGTCGGGTTGCTGACGACGATCTGGTCGGCGACCGTCGTCACGAGCTCCGCGGTGACCCCCTCGGGCAGGCCCGGCCCGACCTCGGAGAGGCGGTTGACGAGCGTCGGGTCACCCGCGTGGGCCGCGGCGGGCGCGGCCGCCGCCAGCGCGAGCGCGAGGACGCCGGCCGCCACCGCGAGCAGGCGGGCACCTCGCCGCAGTCGGGTCATGTGGGGTTCAACTCGCCGGAGCGCGCCCGGTTACGGTCGGGCGGGCTCGGGCAGGATCTCCGACGTGGCCGAACACCCCGTCGCCCCCGTCCCCGACCGGCTCTTCGACGACGAGCGCGAGCAGCGCTGGCGGGCCCGGTTCACCGCCCCGCGCACGTCGCGCCCGGTATGGGCGCGCGACGCCCCGGACCGCTGCGTCTACACCTCGAACGCCGGCGGCACCACCCAGGTGCACGTGTGGGACCGCGCCACCGACGTGCACCGGCAGGTGACCGACCGCGCCGCCGGTACCCACGCCGCCGCGCTCCCGCCGGACGGCGCGGCCGTGTGGTGGTTCGCCGACACCGACGGCGACGAGTTCGGGCACTGGGTCACCGAGGCGTTCGCGCCCGACGGGGAACCGCCGCGCCCAGCCCTGCCGGGCGTCTCGGACGGGTACCCGGCGGGGCTCGACATCGGCCGCCGGGTCACCGTCGCCGGCACCTCCACCGATGCCGGGACCACGATCTGGGCGTGCCGCGACGGCGTCGCCGAGGTCGTCTACGCCCATGCCGAGGACGCCGGCGTCGGCGCGCTGTCCGAGGACGAGACGCTGGTGGCGATCCACCATTCCGAGCACGGTGACTCCCGGCACCCTGCGCTGCGGGTGCTGCGGCTGGACGGGTCGACGGTGGCGGAGCTGTCCGACGGGCCGGGGCGCGCGCTGTACCCGCTGGCGTTCGCGCCGATCGCCGGGGATCCGCGGCTGCTGGTGGCGCACGAGCGGCACGGGCGCGAGGAGCTGCTGGTCTGGGACGTCGTCGCGGACACCGAGACCGAGCTCGCGCTCGACCTGCCGGGCGAGGTCTCGGCCGTCTTCACTCCCGACGCGGCGGCGCTGCTGGTGCGGCACGTGCACGCCGCCAGGGCGCGGCTGCACCGCTACGACCTGGCGAGCGGCACGCTCGTCGAGCTCCCGACCGCGCCCGGGACCGTCGGCTCGGCCGACGTCCGCGCGGACGGCACCGTCGAGTACACCTGCTCCTCGGCCGCGGACCCGCCCACCGTGCGGGCCCTGCACCCCGACGGCACCGACCGGGTGCTGCTCACCGCGCCCGGGCAGCGGGCGCCGGCGTCGGAGCCGGTGGCGGACCTGTGGGTGGACGGACCGGGCGGGCGGGTGCACGCCCTGGTGGCCCGGGCGTCCGGCGGCGACGGCCGCGCCGTGTTCTCCCTGCACGGCGGCCCGCACGCCGCCGACATGGACCGCTTCTCCCCCGCCCGTGCCGCCTGGGTGGAGGCCGGCTTCACGGTGGTCGAGGTCAACTACCGCGGGTCGACGGGCTACGGCGCGGTGTGGCGTGACGCGATCGAGGGGCGACCGGGCTCGACGGAGCTGGCCGACGTCGCTGCGGTGGCCGACGCGTGCGCCGGGGCCGGGATCGTCGACCCGGCACGGTGCGTCGTCGCCGGCTGGTCCTGGGGCGGGTACCTGGCCCTGCTCGCGGCCGGCACCCAGCCCGAGCGGTGGGCCGCGGCGATCGCGGGCGTGCCGGTCGCCGACTACCTCGCCGCATACGCCGACGAGATGGAGCAGCTGCGCGCGTTCGACCGGGCGCTGTTCGGCGGCTCGCCCGAGGAGCTGCCCGAGCGGTACCGGGCGGCGTCGCCGCTGACCTACGTCGACCGCGTGCGCGCCCCGGTGCTCGTCCTGGCCGGGGAGAACGACCCGCGCTGCCCGATCCGCCAGATCGAGAACTACCTCGACGCGCTGGCCGACCGGGGCGCGGCGTACGAGGTGAGCCGGTTCGACGCGGGCCACGGGTCGCTCGTCGTCGCCGAGACGCTGCGACACGTCGCCACGGAGATCGACTTCGCGCGGCGGGCGCTGACCCGCTGACGCCGGCCCGACGCCACATCCGCTCGCTAGGCAGGTGCGGAGGTGCCGTCGGGGGGGATGGCGACCGGGCCCGCCCCGTCCGCCGGCGCCACCTCGGTCACCCCGGGCGCACGGTGCCCGGCCCCGCCGAAGGAGGCCCGGACCGCGGCGGCCACCCGGTCCACGGCGTCGCGCGGCACCAGCGCGATCGCCGACCCGCCGAACCCGCCGCCGGTCATCCGCGCTCCGAGCGCACCGGCGGAGCGGGCGGTGGCGACGGCCAGGTCGAGTTCGGGGCAGGACACCTCGTGGTCGTCGGCGAGCGAGGCGTGCGAGGCGTCGAGCAGCGGGCCGACCGCGGGCAGCCGCCCGGCGTCGAGCAGGGCCACCACCTCCGCGACGCGCGCGATCTCGGTGACGACGTGGCGGGCGCGCCGCCGCAGCGCGGGGTCGAGACGGTCGAGGTCCGCGGGCATCGCCTCCCGCAGGCTCGGCAGGCCCAGCGACGCGGCCGCCCGCTCGACGTCGGCCCGGCGTCGCGCGTACCGCCCGTCGGCGAGCCGGTGCCGCACCCGCGTGTCGAACACCAGCACTGTGAGGTCGTGCGCGTGCAGCGGGAGCGGCACCGGGCGCACCGCGCCGTCCCGGCAGTCGATCAGCAGCGCGTGCCCGGGCTCGCCGAGCAGTGCCGCGAGCTGGTCCATCCCGCCGGTGGGCGCCCCGACGACGTCGTTCTCGGCTCGCCGGCACAGCCGGGCCAGCTCGGCTCGGCCGTCCCGCGACCCGGCCAGACCCAACCCCGCCAGTTCGTCTACCGCGACGGCGACGGCGCACTCCAGCGCCGCCGACGACGACAGCCCGGCGCCGAGCGGGACGGTGTCGGTGACCAGCAGGTCCACCCCCGGAACGTCGTGGCCGGCCGCGCGCAGCGCCCACAGCACTCCCGCGGCGTACCCCGCCCAGCCGCCGGGCGCGCCCGGACCGATCTCGTCCAGGTGCCCCTCCCACCCGTCCGGCTCGGCGGTGCTGGACAGGCGCACGCGCCCGTCCGCGCGCGGCGCGGCCGCCACGACGGTGCGCCGGTCCAGCGCGAACGGCAGGCACAGGCCGCCGGCGTAGTCGACGTGCTCGCCGATCAGGTTGACCCGTCCCGGCGCGGCCCACCGACCCGCGGGCTCGCGGCCGAACAGCTCCCGGAACCCGGTCACCGCCCGCTCCCCCGCAGCCGCTGGGCGATCGCCTCCGGCGCCGCGTCGTTGATCCACGCGCCCATCCCGGACTCCGAGCCGGCCAGGTGCTTGAGCCTGCCCGGCGCCCGGCGCGGCGAGAACAGCTGCAGGTGCAGCCGCGTCAGCTCGCGGCCCGGGCCCACGGGTGCCTGGTGCCAGCCGGCGACGTACGGCGGGTCCGCGCCGAGGAGCGCGCCGACGCGCCGGAGCAGGACGCGGTACATCTGCGCGAGCTCGGTGCGCTCGGCGTCGTCCAGCGCCGGCAGGTCGGGCACCGCGCGGTGCGGCACCAGGTGCGCCTCCACCGGCCAGCGCGCCGCGGCCGGCACGTAGACGGTCCAGTGCTCGCCCTCCCGCACGATCCGGGTGCCGGCGGCGCGCTCGGCGGCCAGGACGTCGCCGAGCAGGTCGCGCCCGGTGCGCCGCCGGTGCTCGCCGGCGCGGGCGAGCAGCCGGGCCGTCCGCGGCGTGACGAACGGGTACGCGTACACCTGCCCGTGCGGGTGCTCCAGGGTCACCCCGATCTCCCGGCCCCGGTTCTCGAAGCAGAACACCTGCATGACGCCGGGGCGGGCCGAGAGCTCGGCCGTCCGGTCGGCCCACGCCTCGATCACCGTGCGCACCCGCGGCAGCGGCAGGGCGGCGAACGACGCGTGGTGGTCGGCGGTGAAGCAGAGCACCTCGCACCGGCCGACCGCGGGGCGCTGCGGCCACAGCGGGTTCCCGTCGACCTCACCGGGCACGGCCGTCGCGCCCTGCGCGAACGCCGGGAACCGGTTCTCGAACACCACCACGTCGTAGCCGTCCGCCGGGATCTCCGACGGCGCACGTCCCGGACCGCTCGGGCACAGCGGGCACTCGTCGGCGGGCGGCAGGAACGTGCGGTCCATCCGGTGCGCGGCGATCGTCACCCACTCGCCGGTCAGCACGTCGAACCGCATCGTCGACCCGGTGACGACCGGCGGCAGGTCGCGGCGGTCCGGCACGGTCCGGTCCGGCCACGGCTCGGTGTCGTCGAAGTAGATCAGCTCGCGTCCGTCGGCGAGCCGGGTCGTCGTCCGGCGCACGCGCATCACCTATCGGCCCGGTGGCCCGGGGCGCCGTGGCGGGCCCGTGGTCCCCCGCACCACCAGCCGCGTCGGCAGGACGATCTCCGGCACACCGTCCGCTCCCCGGTCGGCACCGGCTCGATCGGCGAGCAGCCGCAGCAGCAGCCGCGCGCCCTGCTCGCCCTGGTCCCGCACCGGCTGCGCGACGGTGGTGAGGTCGTAGGCCCCGGATACCTCGTGGTCGTCGAAACCCACGAGCGAGACGTCGCCCGGCACGTCGAGCCCGGCCCGGCGCAGGGCGCACAGCGCGCCGAAGGCCATCTCGTCGGACTCGGCGAAGATCGCGCTGGGCAGGTCGGCCCGGGAGAGGATCCGCTCGGCGGCGCGTGACCCGCCCTCGATGCCCCACGGCTCGGCGACGACCCGGTCGGCCCCGCACTCGATCCCGGCCTCGGCGAGCGCCCGGCGGAACCCGGCGGTGCGGGCACCGGTGGTGGTCCGGCCCAGCGGATCGTCCGGTGAACCACTGATCATCATCACCTCGCGGTGGCCGAGCAGCAGCAGATGGCGCACCGCGGTGGCCGCGCCGGCCTCGTCGTCCACACCGACGCCGGGCAGGCCGGCGTACCGCCGACCGATCGTCACCACCGGTACCCCGACGGCGGCGAGCCGGGTCAGCTCCACCCCGCTGAGCGACGACGCGATGGCGAGCACGGCGTCCACCCGCCGGCGCATCGGCAGCAGCTGGAAGAAGTCGCCGCGGAGGGCCCGGTCCCCCAGGTTGTACAGGAGCAGGTCGACGGCGTCCTCGCGCAGCGCGCCCTCGACGCCGGCGATCACCTCGGCGAAGAACCACCGCGTGGTGAACGGCACCACGACCCCGACCGCGCCGGTGCGGCCCGACGCGAGCCGGGACGCCGCCGGCGAGGGCACGTAGGCCAGCTCCGCCGCGGCCCGCCGCACCCGGTCCCGGGTGGCGGCGGAGACGTTGCCCGCGTCGCGCAGTGCCCGCGAGACCGTGGACGCCGAGACGCCGGCGCGCCGCGCCACGTCGGTGATGCCCACCGCCGCGTGCGGCCGACCCGACCCCGCACCCGTGCCCAACGCCGTCCCCCCGTCGCCGCATGGTTCGCCACGAGAATGCGCCGAGCCGTCCATCCGGATATGAAAACGTTGCCAGACGGACTGTGGCAAATCTCACTGCTACGTGCAACAGTGACTGCCAGCGAAGTGATGAGCACGTCAACTACTCCGATCGGGGCAGTTCACCGGTCCTCCCAGGAGGGCTGATGAGGACAGGTCCGTTCTTGCGTGTCGCCGCTGTCGGCATGGCAGCGCTGGTCACGACCGCATGCCTGAGCGAGGG
>DATLGI010000189.1:0-12767 GCA_035540535.1 Pseudonocardia sp. | reverse complement strand
GTTCCCCGGGCACGCGGACAGCGCGATCTCACCCGGCGCACGGGTCCCTGCCGCGGCGGCACCCATCGAGGGCCGCCGGGCCTACCGCCGGCCCCCCGGCCGCCGCCGCCCCCGCGCGCTCCAGCACGCCGGGTGCCAGTGGCGCCGGTCGGTCACCGAGCCGTACTCGCCGGCCGGCCAGGTCACCAGATGCGCGGCGCCGGGCGCGATCAGCTGGTCGCAGCCCGGGCACCGGTACGCCTTGCCCGACGCCGAGCCCGGCACGCTGCGCACCAGCCACTCGCCGTCGGGGCCGCTCTCGGCCCGGGTGAACGACGCCGAGCCCACCGGTCGCGGTTTCGTGACATCCCGGACCCGGCCCCCGCGGCGGGGCCGATTCGAGCGGGGCACGAGGCCGGCTCCCGACGGTGCGCGCGGCTCAACGCTTGGCGTAGTCCCGGAAGCCGTGGCCGGTCTTGCGCCCGAGCCGCCCCGCGGTGACCAGGTGCTCGAGCAACGGCGCCGGCGCGAAACCACTCTCGCGGAACTCCTGGTAGAGCGACCGCTCGATCGCCAGCGACACGTCCAGCCCGACGACGTCGAGCAGCTCGAACGGCCCCATCGGCAGCGCGCAGCCGGTCTTCATGGCCGCGTCGATGTCGTCGGCGGTGGCGTAGTGCGCCTCCAGCATCCGGACCGCGTCGTTGAGGTAGGGGAACAGCAGCGCGTTGACGATGAAGCCGGCGCGGTCGCCGCAGGAGACGGGGACCTTCCCGAGTCGTCCGCACAGCGCCAGGACCGTGGCCTTCGTGTCCTCCGCCGTGGTGATGGTCGAGACCACCTCCACCAGCTTCATGATCGGCGCCGGGTTGAAGAAGTGCATGCCGATGACGTCCTGCGGCCGCGACGTCACCGCCGCGCACTCGACGACCGGCAGCGACGAGGTCGTCGTGGCGAGGATCGCGCCCGGCTTGCAGATCTCGTCGAGCGCGGCGAACACGGCGCGCTTGACGTCGAGCTCCTCGGCGACGGCCTCGACGACCAGGTCGACGTCGGCGAAGTCCTCCAGCCGGGTGGTGCCGGTGACCCGCCCGAGGGTCTCGTCGCGCTGATCCTCGGTGAGCCGCCCGCGCACCACCTGCTTGTCGAGGGACTTGCGCACGCCCGCGATCGAGCCCTCGACCTTCGAGTCGCTGCGCCCGCGGACGACCACGTCCAGGCCGGCCTTCGCCAGTACCTCGACGATCCCGCTCGCCATCGTGCCCGTGCCGACCACGCCGACCCGCTGAACATCGCGCACGGTGGCGCTCTCCGGGACCGTCCCGGACGGGGTCAGGACGTCGGCGACGACGGTGGACGAGTGCGGCTCCTCGTAGGTGTAGAAGCCGCGCCCGCTCTTGCGGCCCAGCAACCCGGCAGTGATCATCTGCTTGAGCACCGGTGCCGGCGCGTGCAGCTGGTTGCGGGACTGCCGGTACATCGTGTCGAGGATCTCGTAGGCGGTGTCGAGGCCGATCAGGTCGAGCAGCGCGAGTGGCCCCATCGGGTAGCCACAGCCGTACCGCATGGCGGCGTCGAGATCCTCGCGGCTGGCGTAGTGCTGCTCGAACATGCGCGCCGCGTGGTTGAGGTAGCCGAAGAGCAGCGCGTTGGCGATGAAGCCGGCCCGGTCGCCGATCACCACGGGCACCTTGCCGAGGGACTCGGCGAACACCCGCAGGTCCTCGATCACGTCCAGCTCGGTGACGACCGTACGGACCAGCTCCACCAGCTTCAGCACCGGCGCGGGGTTGAAGAAGTGCATCCCGACGACCTTGCCGGGGCGGCCGGTCCGCACCGCGAGCTCGGTGACCGACAGCGAGGAGGTGTTCGAGGCGAGGATCACCTCGGGGCGGCACACCTTGTCGAGCTCGGCGAACACCTGCGCCTTGAGGTCGAGGCTCTCGGGCACCGCCTCGACGACGAGGTCGACGTCGGCCAGGTCGGACAGCTCGGTGGACGTGGTGATCCGTTCCAGCAGCGCGGCGGCGTCGTCCTCGGTGAGCTTGCCGCGCTCGACGGCGCGCCGGGTCGAGGTCTCCAGGTGCGAGCGCCCCCGGTCGATGGCCTCCGCGTCCTGCTCGATCGCGACGACCTGCAGGCCGTTGCGGGCGAACACCTCGACGATTCCGGCACCCATCGTGCCGAGGCCGACCACTCCGACCGTCCGGAACTCCCGTGCCACTCCGTACCTCCCGCTCGCGACCCGCTGCGACTCCCCGGGATCCTGCCATCCGCGCACGAGGCCCGCCCCGCTCGTGTCACCGGAAACACCGCGAGTGCACCTCCTCACGCGCGCGAACATCCTCTTCCGAACGCTCCGGCCGCGCCTGACGTCGCGAACTCGCGCACAGCGAACGGCGCACTCGCCGGCACAGGACGGCGCACTCGCGCGGGGAGCTTCAGCGGCCGTGGCGCAGCCGCACGATCCCGACCAGCGCCTTCATCCCCCACGCCGTCCGCCGGAAGCTCGTCACCACCACCGGGGCGCCGAACCGCCGGCGGGCCACCGCCTGCGGCCGGGTGAACTCGCGCAGGCCGTCCTCGCCGTGGATCCGGCCGAACCCGGAGTCGCCGACCCCGCCGAACGGCAGCGCAGGGATCCCGGCGAACGAGATGACCCCGTTGATCGCCACCATTCCGCAGCGCAGCGCCGCCGCGATCTTCTCTCCGCGCGCCGCCGAGAAGACGCTGGCCCCCAGGCCGTACGCGGTGGCGTTCGCCCGCCGCACGGCCTCGTCGACGTCGGGCACCCGGTTCACGACCAGCAGCGGCCCGAAGGTCTCCTCGGTGACGGCGCAGCTGTCCTCGGGCACGTCGAGCACGACCACGGGCTCGACCAGCGACTCCCCCACCGACTCGGGCCCGCCCACCACGGCTCGGCCGCCGCGAGCGAGTGCGTCGTCGACGTGCCGGCGGACGACCTCGGCCTGCGACGTCATCGTCATCGGCCCGAAGTCGGTGCCCGCCCGCAGGCCGCGCGCCTTATCGACCACCTTGGCGGTGAACTCGTCGGCCACCTCCTCGAGGACGTAGACCCGCTCGACGCCGACGCAGGTCTGGCCCGCGTTGGCCATCCCGCCCCAGACGGCGGCGTCCGCGGCGGCCTCCAGGTCGGCGTCGGAGTCCACGATCATCGCGTCCTTGCCGCCGCACTCGATCAGCACCGGGACGAGGTTCTCCGCGCACGCGGCCATCACCCGCCTGCCGGTGGCGGTCGACCCGGTGAAGGCGATCTTGCCGATGCCCGGAGCCCGGCAGAGCGCGGCACCGGTGTCGGCGAGGCCCGTCACGACCTGCAGCACCGGGCGGCCGTCCACGGCCTCGGCCAGCGTGTCCGCCAGCGCCACCGCGACGCCGGGGGTGAGCTCGCTGGGCTTGAACACCACCGCGTTGCCGGCCGCCAGCGCATAGGCGATCGAGCCCATCGGGGTGAAGACCGGGTAGTTCCACGGCCCGATGACGCCGACGACGCCGATCGGCGGGTAGGCCAGGGTCGCGGCCTGGTTGCTCATCAGCAGGCCGGGGCCGACGCGGCGCCGACCGAGCACGCGCTGCGCGTTGCGGGTGGCCCAGTCCAGGTGGTCGATCGCCAGGACGAGCTCGAGGCGGGCGTCGTCGAGCGGCTTGCCGGTCTCGGCGCTGACGGTCCCGGCGAGGTCGTCGAGGCGGTGCACGAGCGCGCGGCGCCACGCGGTGAGGCGACGGCGGCGCTCGGCGAACCCGAGCCCGCCCCACCAGCCGGCCGCCTCGACGGCGCGCGTGACGGCTGCTCGCACCTCCGCGGCGCCGTGCACGGGATGGGTGCCCACGATCTCCCCGGTGCGCGGGTCCCGGGAGCCGAACTTCTCGACGTCGACGCTCACTACCGCACAGTAACCCGCATTCGACGCGGCCCGCGCCGGCGCGGCACGCTCGCCGATTGTCGTCCTCGCAGGCCTGATCCGCGCTGTGAGGAACACAATCGGCGAGCGTCGGCGGGGTCGCGCGCCTACTCGCCGAATCCGGTCAGAACAGCCGCAGGTCGTCGGACTCGACGCCACGCAGGGCGTCGTAGTCCACCGCGACGCAGCGGATCCCGCGGTCCTGCGCCAGCGTGCGGGCCTGCGGCTTGATCTGCTGCGCGGCGAACACGCCGGCGACGGGCGCGAGCAACGGGTCGCGGTTCATCAGCTCCAGGTAGCGGGTGAGCTGCTCGACCCCGTCGATCTCCCCGCGCCGCTTGACCTCGACCGCGACGTGGCCGCCCGCCGGATCCCGGCACAGCAGGTCGACGGGGCCGATCGCGGTCATGTACTCGCGGCGCACCAACGCGTAACCCTCGCCCAGCACGTGCGGGTGCGCGGCGAGCAGCTCCTGCAGGTGCGCCTCGACGCCGTCCTTGACCAGGCCGGGATCGACGCCGAGCTCGTGGTTCGAGTCGTGCAGCACCTCGTCGATCGTGATCACCAGCGACTCGTCGGCCTTGTTGCGCACCGTCCAGACCCCCGGCGCCTCCTCCAGCCAGCACGGCGGGCTCATCCAGTTCAGCGGCTTGTAGGCGCGGTCGTCGGCGTGCACGGAGACCGAACCGTCCGCCTTGACCAGCAGCAGCCGTGGCGCCATCGGCAGGTGCGCGGTCAGCCGACCGACGTAGTCCACCTGGCAGCGGGCGATGACGAGGCGCACGGCAGCGAGACTAGATGACCCCCGCGGGCCCACGTCGCGCGCGGATTCGCATCCTCGCAGCGCCTCGACGGGCTGCGCGGATCGCATTCCGCGCGCGGGGTGAGGCGCTCCGTGGCCCCGTCAGGCCTGCACGAGGACGTAGGTACCCGGCGCGTCGCCCAGCGGCGGGTACCCCGTCGCCCCGAGCGCGGCCGGCGCCTCCTGCATCGGGCCCGACCGCTCGTCGATCCAGCCCGCCCAGTGGTCCCACCAGGTGCCCTCGTGCTCGGTGGCGCGCTCCCGCCACGCGCCGGCGTCGCCCGTCGGCTCCGGGCCGGTCCAGTACCGCGACTTCTTGTTGCCCGGCGGTGCCACCAGCGTCTGGATGTGGCCGGTGTTGGTGAGCACGAACGTCGAGGGCCCGCCGAGCAGCCGCGCCGAGGCGAAGCAGCCGTTCCACGGCGTGAGGTGGTCGGTGGTGCCGCCGGTCACGTAGCTCTCGGTGGTGACCTGCTGCAGGTCCACCGGTGAGCCGAGCACCGTCAGCCCGCCGGGACGGGTCAGCGCGTTCTGCTCGAAGATCTCCAGGAACTGCCCGTGCAGCGCGCCCGGCAGGTTCGTCGCGTCGGCGTTCCAGGCGAGGATGTCGAAGCTCGGCGGGTCGTTGCCCATCAGCCAGTTGTTCACCGCGTAGTTCCATACCAGGTCGTCCGGGCGCATCCAGGTGAACACCGACGCCAGCGACGGGCCGTCCAGCACCCCCGAGCGGCGCGAGCGCCACGCCGCGAACCGGATCAGCGACGGCACCGAGAGCATCCCGACGGGTGCGGGCGCGGACCAGTCGAGCAGCGTCACGCCGAAGCTCACGGTCCGGACCCGGTCGCCCTCGCCGTTCGCGAACAGGTGGTTGAGCACGGTCGCGGCGGTGATGCCGCCGGCGCACAGGGCGAACAGGTTCACCCGGTCCGATCCGGTGATCTCCTGGACGGCGTCGAGCGACCGCAGGATGGCCGCGCCGTAGGTGTCGAGGTCCCAGTCCCGGTGCTCCGAGGTGGGGTTGCGCCACGAGATCGCGAACATCTGCTGGCCGCGTGCCACCGCGTACTCGACGAGGGAGCGTCCGGGAGCGAGGTCCATGAAGTAGAACTTGTTGATCTGCGGCGGCACGACCACGACCGGGATCTGCCGCACCTGGTCGGTCACGGGACGGTACTGGATCAGCTCGAGCACCTCGTCGCGGTACACGACCGCTCCCGGGGTGACGGCGAGATCCTCGCCGACGGTGAGGGCCTCGCGGTCGACCTGGTGCGGCATGCCGCGGTGGTGGCGCACGTCGGACGCCCACGTGCGCAGCCCGCGGACCAGGCTGCCGCCTCCGGTCTCGAACGCGCGCTTGATCGCTGCCGGGTTGCCCGGCAGCGTGTTCGTCGGCGCCAGCGCGGAGGTGAGGACCCGGGCGACGAACCGGACGCGCTCGCGGTCACGCCAGTCGGGCAGGTCGACGCCCTCGACCACCTCCTCGACCGCACCGCAGGCCGCGAGGTAGGCCTGCATCAGCCGGCGGTAGGCGGGGTTGTCGGTCCAGGTGGGGTCGGTGAACCGGCGGTCCCCCTTCGCGGGGGCGCGCTCGGACCGGCCGACGACGACGCCCGCGAGCTCGGCGGCGAGCCGGCTTCCGGCCGCGGTGACGACCGGCACGGATCCGACGATCCGGGCGGCGCCTCCGAGCAGGCCGCCGGACGCGGGCGGCGGGCCGGGCCGGGTCTCGGCGGCGGAGCGGGCCGGGGTCACCAGGGGCGACCGGATGTTCGGAGCAGCCATATGCGCCAGATCACTCCGCGCCGGGCGCGCAGTCAAGTCGGAGGACGAAACGGCGCCGTGGTGTGAGTACACGAGGCTCCGGAACAGCACGACGGCTCCGAGATGCGGTGTGCTGGGCACATGGAGACGCTGCACAGCCGGCAGGTGTACGCCAACCCCTGGATGACGGTCCGCGAGGACGCGATCCGGCGCGCCGACGGCAGCCAGGGGATCTACGGCGTCGTCGACAAGCCGACCGCGGCCGTCGTGATCCCGCGCGACGGCGACCGCCTGCACCTCGTCGAGCAGTTCCGCTACCCGGTCGGGCGCCGGCGCTGGGAGTTCCCGATGGGCACCGCGTCGGACCGCGGCGAGCTCGACCCGGCCGAGCTCGCCGCGCGCGAGCTGGCCGAGGAGACGGGGCTGGTCGCCGGGCGGATGACGCTGCTCGGCACGCTCGACATCGCCCCGGGGATGTCCAGCCAGCGCGAACACGTCTTCCTCGCCGAGGAGCTGCGCGCCGGCACCGCGCAGCGCGAGCACACCGAGCAGGACATGCGCTCGGCCTGGTTCACGGTCGGCGAGTTCGAGGACATGATCGCCGACGAGGTGGTCACGGACGCGCAGACCGTCGCCGCCTACCTGCTGCTCCGCCTGCGTGACCGCAAGGGACAGGTTTGACTGTGTGTTCGCGGCGGGCGTTCCGACCGGCTCGACGACCGCCTGGGAGGGGACCGACCCATGGACCTGCGCGAGACCGACGAGCAGCGGCTGCTGCGCGAGTCGGTGGCGGCGATGGCCGCGAAGTACGGCCACGACTACCTGATCGACAAGGCGCGGACCGGGGGGAAGACCACCGAGCTGTGGGCCGAGGCCGGCCGCAACGGCTACCTCGGCGTCGCCGTTCCGGCCGAGTACGGCGGCGGCGGGGCCGGCATGGTGGAGCTCGCCATCGTCGCCGAGGAGATCGCGGCCGCCGGCTGCCCGCTGCTGCTCATCGTCGTGTCCCCCGCCATCGCCGCGTCCGTCGTCGCACGCTCGGGCACCGCCGAGCAGAAGGAGCGCTGGCTGCCGCGATTCGCCGACGGCTCGGTGAAGATGTCGTTCGCGATCACCGAGCCGGACGCCGGCTCGAACTCGCACCGGATCACCACCACGGCCCGGCGCGACCCGGACGGGCGGGGCTGGCGGCTGTCCGGCACGAAGTACTACATCTCCGGGGTCGACGAGACCGACGCGACGCTCGTCGTCGCGCGCCTGCAGGACGCGGCGAGCGGCACCCTGCGCCCGGCGATGTTCATCGTGCCGACCGATACCCCGGGCATGAGCTACCGGCCGATCGAGATGGCGATCCAGAGCCCGGAGAAGCAGTTCACCGTGTTCTTCGACGACGCGCTCGTCCCCGACGACGCGCTGGTCGGCGGTGAGGAGGCCGGGCTCGCGGCGCTGTTCGCCGGCCTGAACCCGGAGCGGATCACCGTCGCCGCGTACTCGAACGGGCTGGCGCGGTACGCGCTGCGCAAGGGGGTCGACTACGCGAAGGACCGCACCGTCTGGACAACCCCGATCGGCGCGCACCAGGCGATCGCGCACCCCCTGGCGAAGGCGCACATCGAGGTCGAGCTCGCGCGCCTGGCCACCAGCCGGGCGGCCTGGCTCTACGACGCGGGGGATCACGCGGGCGCCGGCGAGGCGGCGAACATCGCCAAGTACGCGGCCGCGGAGGCCGCGATCAACGCCGTCGACGCGGCCGTGCAGGCGCACGGCGGCAACGGGATGTCCGTGGAGTACGGGGTCGGGACGCTGATCGGCGCGGTCCGCACCGCCCGGATCGCCCCGGTGAGCCGGGAGATGATCCTCAACTACGTGGCCCAGCACACCCTCGGGCTGCCCAAGTCGTACTGACGCGGTTACCGTCGTGGTATGGCCGACTACGAGCACCTCCTGGTCAAGCACGACGGTGACACCGTCCGGATCACGATGAACCGGCCCGAGCGGCGCAACTCGCTCTCCGAGGCGCACCTGCGCGAGCTGCTGCACGCCTTCGAGGAGGCGGGCCGCAGCGACGCGACGGGGATCGTGCTGGGCGCCGAGGGCAGGGCCTTCTCCGCCGGGCACGACTTCGGCGACGTCACCTCGCGGGACCTGGGCGGCGTGCGCGAGCTGCTGCGGCTGTGCACGAAGGTCATGCGCACCATCCAGGAGGTGCCGCAGGTGGTGATCGCGCGGGTGCACGCGATCGCCACCGCGGCCGGCTGCCAGATGGTGGCCTCCTGCGACCTGGCGGTGGCCGCGGAGTCGGCGTCGTTCGCGCTGCCCGGCGGAAAGGGCGGCTGGTTCTGCCACACCCCGGCCGTCCCGGTGGCCCGCAGCGTCGGGCGCAAGCGGCTGATGGAACTGGCGCTCACCGGCGACCCGATCGACGCGCGCACCGCGGCCGAGTGGGGCCTGGTCAACTCGTGCGTGCCGGACGCGGAGCTCGACAAGGCGGTCGACCACCTGCTCGCCCGCGCCACCCGCGGTAGCCGCTTCGGCAAGGGCGTGGGCAAGCAGACGCTGTACGCCCAGCTCGACCGTCCCGAGGCCGACGCTTACGCGATCGCCGTCGAGGTGATGGCGTCGATGTCGCAGAGCGCCGGGGCGAAGGAGGGGATGGCCGCGTTCCTGGAGAAGCGGCCGGCCGCCTGGCCGGACTGACCCGACGTCGCGCCGGATCCGCGGCCGCGGCGGATCGCCCGGGGAGCCGAGCCGGTCACCGCTCCAGCACGGCGTGCAGGAAGCTGCGCGTGCGCTCGTGGTCCGGGTCGGTGAACAGCTTGTCCGGCGGCGCGTCCTCGATCACCCGCCCACCGTCGAACATCATCACCCGGTGCGAGAAGTCGCGGGCGAAGCCCATCTCGTGCGTCACGCAGAGGATGGTGATGTCGGTGCTCTCGCCGATGTCGCGCAGCAGCTTGAGCACGCCCGCGACCAACTCGGGGTCGAGCGCCGACGTGACCTCGTCGAGCAGCAGCACGTCGGGCCGCATCGCCAGCGCCCGCGCGATCGCCACCCGCTGCTGCTGGCCGCCGGACAGCCGCGACGGGTGCTCGTCGATCCGCTCGCGGAGCCCCACCAGGTCGAGCAGGTCCTCGGCGCGGGCGTTGGCCTCGTCCTTCGACAGGCCGAGCACCCGCGTCGGGCCCTCGATCAGGTTCCCGCGGACCGTCATGTTCGGGAACAGGTTGAACTGCTGGAACACCATGCCGATGCGCTTGCGCACCTCGCGGCTGTACTTCTCGTCGGCGGGCACGAGCTTGCCGCGACGCTCCATGTGCGACAGGTAGCGGCCGGCAACCTTGATCGTGCCCTTGTTGACCTTCTCCAGGGTCATGAGCAGGCGCAGGATCGTCGTCTTGCCCGAGCCGGACGGCCCGATCAGCGTGACGTGCTCGCCGGCCCGGACGGTGAAGTCGAGCTCTGAGAGCACGACGTTGTCGCCGAACCGCTTCTCCACCCCGTCGAAGACGATCATTGGCTCAGACGACACCGACACGGCGCTCCAATCGTCGGACCGCGAGGGATGCGGGATAGCTGATGAGCAGGAACAGCAGGCCCGCCAGGGTGAGCGGCTCGACGGGCGAGAAGGACTGCGCCGTGAGCTGCTGCGCCACGGTGACCACCTCGACGACCCCGATCGCCAGCAGCAGCGGCACCTCCTTGAACATCGAGATGACGTAGTTGCCCAGCGCCGGCAGCACCCGCGGGACCGCCTGCGGCAGCACCACGCCGAGCCACACCCGCGATCGGGGCAGGCTCAGTGCCGTCGCCGCCTCCCACTGCCCGCGGGGCACCGCGTCGATCCCGGCGCGGTAGACCTCCGAGGTGTAGCAGGCGTAGTGCAGGCCCAGCGCGAGCACGCCCGCGGTCAACGGGCTCAGCGTGATCCCGTAGCCGGGCAGCACGTAGAAGATCAGGAAGGCCTGCACCAGCAGCGGCGTGCTGCGCCAGAACTCGACGAACGCCCGCACCAGCGGGTCCAGGACCGGCACGCGGTTGCGCCGGACGACCGCGAACACCAGCCCCAGGGTGAAGGCGAGCAGCGAGCCGAGCAGGGTGGCCAGCAGCGTCACCAGCAGGCCGCGCAGCAGCGCCGGCAGGATCTCGATCGCGTAGCCCCAGTCCCAGATCACGACGCGGTCCCGACCTGGAAGCGGGAACCCGGCGTGCGGGCCCGCGGGGTCCGGCCCAGGCGCGCCGCCGCCCGCCGCTCCAGCCACCGCATCCCCGCGGTGATCAGCAGGGCGAGCACGAGGTACATCACCAGCAGCACCAGGTAGATCGTGAGCTGCCCGGCGACCGGGAGGTTGGCCCGCAGGCTCTGCCCGATGTAGGTGATCTCGGCGACGACGACGAGCGAGAGCAGCGAGGTGCTCTTCAGCAGCTGGATGAACAGGTTGTTGAACGGCGGCAGCATCTCCACCAGCGCCTGCGGCAGGATCACCCGCAGCATCCGGTCCCGCGGCGACAGGCTCAGCGCGACCGCACCCTCCACCTGCGCCCGCGGCACGGACTGCACCGCGCCCCGCACGATCTCCCCGCCGTAGGCGCCGTGGTTCAACGCCAGCACCAGGATCGCGGCCCCCAGCGGGACGATCCGGAACCCGGTCAGCGCGGGGAGCACGAAGAAGATCCAGAACAGCTGGACGATCTCCGAGGTCCCGCGGAAGAACTCCACGTAGGTGCGGCTCACGACCCGGACGACGCCGACCTGCGACAGCATGCCCAGCCCCGCCGCCAGCGAGAACACGACCGTCAGCAGGATCCCGCCGACCGCGGCGGCCACCGTCGTCGACAGGCCCTCGGAGAGCCGGCCGACGATCAGGGCCAGGTTGTCGAACACCGGACGCGTCAGGCGGTGCAGAGCCGCTCGGTGGTGACCTCCGGGCCCGGCAGGTTGTCCTGCGTGAACCCGAACGGCTGCACGATCTGCAGCCACTGCCCGGACTCGTGGATCGCAGCGAGCTCGGTGTTGAAGGCGTCGAGGATGTCGTCCTCACCGGGCCGGAAGACGAACGCACCGGCCGAGATGATCTCCTCGCCGTTGATGACCGGGAAGAAGCCCGGCGTGACCTCCACACCCGCGCTCGGATTGCGCGAGACCACGTCGTTCAGCGAGATGTTCGTCAGCGCCGAGCAGTCGACGCGCCCCGCCGTCACGGCCTGCAGCAGCGCGTTCTGGTCGGCCAGCACGGTGATCTGCCCCTCGGAGATGCCGCTGTCGGCGGCGTACCCCTGCTCGACCGCGCCGTTGAGCACCGCGATGCGCAGGTTCTGGTCGCGGACGTCGTCGAAGGTCGCGAGGCCGTTCGGGTTGCCCTGCGGCACGAGGAAGGCCGTCGGGGCGGTGTAGTCGGGGATGGAGAACGCCGCCTGCTGGCAGCGCTCGGGGGTGATGAACATCCCGGCGGTCACCATGTCGAACTGACGGGAGAGGGTCAGCCCGCTGATCAGGGCTCCGAAGTCGACGGTGACGGCGTTGAGCTCCGGGATCCCGAGGCGGTCGAGCACCACGCGGGCCACCTCGACGGACTCCCCCGTGACCTCGCCCTGCTCGTTCGTGAACCCGTAGGGCGCCTCGTTGGCGATCCCGACCGTGATCGTCCCCGCCTGCCGGACACGTTCCAGCGTCCCCCCGCCCGCCGCGCCCGGTTCCCCACCCTGCGGCACCTGCTGGCAGGCGGACAGCAGCACGGGACCACCCATGGCCACGGCTCCGGCGATCGCGGTGCGGCGGAAGAAGTCGCGGCGGCTCCAGCTACGTCCGGTCATGATCGTCCGTCCTCCCCATCAGCAGTGGGTCACCTGATCGACGGTCCCCGGTCCACCAGGTGAACAGCGATCCGAACCTAGGGGGTCCGGCGCCACCGGGCAGGTCCTGCGAGGCCGATTCGTTACAGAATGCGGTCCGGACGACCCGTCGTGACGAGCCGGCCACGGGCCGCAGCGGAACGAGCTCCGAGCGCGCCGCCGCCGGCTGGATGCGCGAGGATCCGGCCATGGTGCTGCGTATCGCCGGGCTGCCGGTGTTCGGTCCCAGCGACCTCGTCGCCGCGGCCCGGGCGGTGGTCGGCTGGACCGACGAGGCCGTCGACGTCATGGCCCGGCTGCCGGAACGCCTCTCCGGTCTGCTCGACGACGTCGAGGTGCTCGTCGTCCGGGTCGGGTCCGTCGTCGAGCGGGCGGAGGTGGTGCTCGGGTCCGTCGAGGTCGCGATGGCCGACGTGACGTCGCTGGTGGCCCGGGTCGACCCGGTCGTGGAC
>DATLGI010000188.1:0-26199 GCA_035540535.1 Pseudonocardia sp. | reverse complement strand
CCACGGGGCCGCCCCGCGAGCCCGCGGCGGCACCCCCGCCGACACCCCGGCCGACGGGCGCACCCACCCCCCCGACCGCCGGCCGCGACTGCTCCGCCGTCCCCTGCGGCTGATCGCGCGTGCGGGCGCCCGGCGCGTCCGGCCGCTAGCGTGAGGTGGGTGACGGTGGACGGTCCACGACGTTTCGAGGTGCACGCCTGGATGTCGGACCGGCGCATGGTGCTCTACGTTCCGGAGATCGAGGCCGCCACCGTATCCCGGGACCTCACCGAGGCCGACGCCGCCGCCCGCGACCTCATCGCCGAGCTGACCGGCCTGGCCCCCGAGCTCATCGCCTGCGAGATCCGCGTCGGCCCGCCCGGCGGACGGCGCCCCGGGCGCGACCACGCCCTCTGACCGCCGGTGCCGCGGCTGCTCACCCGGGTGGACCGGCCGGCGGCAGCGCGTCCAGCACCTCGGCCGACACCACGATGTCGGCCCGCTCCCGGCCCGGCGCCACCAGCGTGGCGTTGGGCCCGTCCACCGCGGCCACCCAGGCGGCCGCCGCGGCGGGCGACTTGCCGAACGCAACGTGGCGCGCCGTCAGCCGCGCCAGCCGGACCTCCTCCGCGGGCGCGCAGAACCACACCTCGTCGAGCAGCTCGCGCACGCCGGCCCACGGCCCGTCGAGTAGCAGGTAGTTGCCCTCGGTCAGCACCAGCCGCGCGGCGGCCGGCACCGCCAGCAGCCCGGCCAGCGGCTGCTCCAGCTCGCGCTCGAACCCGGGGGCCCACAGCGGGTCGTCGGCGGGGTCGTCGGCCCGCAGCCGCCGCAGCAGCGCGCGGTAGCCCCCGGCGTCGAAGGTGTCCGGCGCGCCCTTGCGGTCGCGCCGACCCAGGCGCTCCAGCGCGGCGTCGGCCAGGTGGAACCCGTCCATCGGCACGTGTGCCACGACCGGCGGGTCCGCCCGCAGCGCGTCGAGCAGCGCGGCGACCAGCGTGCTCTTGCCCGCTCCCGGAGCGCCGGCGATGCCGAGCAGCGCCCGCCGCGGCCCGGCGGCCATCGCCCGGGCGCGGGCGACGAGCTCGTCGAACGTCACCGTCCGGTCACGACCGCAGCCGCACGGCGAGAACGACCATGTCGTCGCCGGTGTCGGCCGGGGAGCTGCGGACCAGGTGGTCGCAGAACAGGTCGAGGTCCAGGCCCGCCCCCACCCGGACCAGCTCGAGCAGGTCGAAGGCCGCACGGTCGTGCGGGTCCTGCCGGCGCTCCACGAGCCCGTCGGTGTAGAGCAGCAGCGTCGCCCCCGGCTCGAGGACCACCTCCTCGTCGCGGCGGTCCGCGTCGGGCCCGATCCCGATCACGACGCCCATCTCCCCGCCGGTCAGCAGCCGCGGCTCGCCGTCGGCGCCGATCAGCAGGGGCACCGGGTGCCCCGCGTTCGCCCAGCGGAAGGTCGCGCGCCCGCCGGCCGTGGAGATCCGGCCGTGGACGAGTGTGGTGAAGCGCGTGACCCCGAGCCGGGACGCGACGCGGTCCAGCCGGGCGAGCACCGCGGACGGCGTGCCGTCGGAGTCGTAGGCCAGTGCCCGCAGCATGCTGCGCAGCTGGCCCATCACCGTGGCCGCCGGCAGGTCGTGCCCGGCGACGTCGCCGACACACACCGCCAGGTCGCCGTCGGGGAGGGTGAACGCGTCGTACCAGTCCCCGCCCACCTCGAGGCCCTCGACGGCGGCGACGTAGCGGGCCTCGATCCGCAGCCCTGGATGGCGCGGCGGCTCGGTGAGCATCGCGCTCTGCAGCGCGAGCGAGACCCGCCTGCTCTGCTGGTAGTCCCGCGCGTGCTCGACGGCCGTCGACGCCCGCGCCGCGAGCTCGCCGACGAGGGCCTCGTCGGCGGGGTTGTAGCGCGGCCGGTCGGCGCAGGACACGAACAGCAGCGCGGCGATCACCAGACCGCGGGACAGGACCGGCGCCACCAGCATCGAATTGACCCCGACGGTCGTGGCCCACCGGTACATCTCCGGCGTGCTCCGCCACTGCTCGCGCGGCGGCACCGGATCGCCGTCGAGCACCGGCGCGCCGATGCGCACCGAGCGCGTCACCAGGTGGTCGGCGGCGAAGACGAACCGGTCCGCCCCCGACGGCGACGGCGGCAGGCCGGGCCGGACCCGGGTGACCGAACGGCGCCCCACCAGCGGACCGCGGCCCTCACCGACCGGTGTGGGGTCGACCAGGTACACCCGGCACAGGTCCGCGAACTCCGGCACCACCGCCTCCGCCAGGGCGGTCAGCTCGGCCTCGGGGTCGAGCGCGGCGTTCACCGCGACGGTCGCCCGGGCGAGGACGTCGAGCCGGTGCCGGGCGCGGACCTCGTCGTCGATGTCGCTCTCGGTGCCGACCCACTCGCGCACCACGCCGGCCGCGGTGACCGGCACCGCCCGCGTCCGGTACCAGCGGGGGTCGCCGGAGGCGGTGCACAGACGCTGGACGTGGGTGAACACCGCCGGCTCGCCGGCAACCGCGGCGTGCCAGGCGGCGGCGACGCCGGCCCGGTCGGCCGGGTGCACCGCGTCGAGGAAGCCCTCCCCGAGGTACTCCGCACGGGACTGCCCGGTGATCGCGCGCAGCTCCGGGGCATCCTCGACGGCGCGGCCGGCGGCGTCGCGGATCCACACCGCGGCGCTGGTGGCCTCCACCAGGCTCTGGTAACGGACGAGCGTGTGCGCCCGCTCGGCCGCCAGCTCCGCCAACTCGCGCCGCGTCCGCTCCGCCGCCGTGACGTCGACGAGGACGACGCCGACCCCGAGGCGTGCACCGCCGGGCGCCTGCACCGGGTAGTAGGACATCCGCCACTCCTGTCGCGGACCCCGCCCGTGCCACAGCCGCCCGGAGACCGGGACGTCGAGGCGGGGCGCCCGTCGGCGAGCACCCCGCGCAGCCCCTCGGCGATCACCGCACCGGTCTCGCCGTGCACGTCCTCCAGCGTGCGGCCGAGCCGCTGGTCGACCGTCCCGCCGTCGATGGCCAGCACGGCGCCGTTGATCCGGCGGTAGCGCAGCTCGGTGTCGAAGTACGCGAGGCCCACCGGGGCCGTCTCCCACAGCGCGTCCAGCAGCGCGAACGCCTCGTCGCCGGCGCGGCCGTCCTCCTCGCCGAGCAGGACGCCGACCGCCGCGGCGCCCGTCCATCCCGGCAGCGGCGCCGCCCGGACGTACGGGCGGCGGCCGCTCGGGGTGGGTACGGTCAGCCGGTCGGCGACGGGGCGCCCCGCGCGCAGCTCGGTGAGCGCGCGGGCGGTGGCGACGCCGTCGACGGCACGGCCGAGGACCGCGTCGCGCGGCCACCCGGTGAGCCGCTCGGCGTCGGCGTTCCACAGCACGACCCGGGCGTCGGCGTCGAGGGCGAAGACCCCGACCGGCAACAGCTCGGCGACCGCCCGGAGCAGCTCGTCGCCCTCGGTCGCGGAGCGGCCCGCCGACGGCACCGGCATCGCCTCCCCCCGGTGTCCTGGGAGCCGGGACGGCGCCATCGTAGGGGCGTGCCTCGCGGGGCCACCAGCGGACGAACCGCGGCTAGGGTTTCCGGCCATGAGCCTGCCCGGCGACGACGACCCGCTGCCCCGCCTGCGGGCGCTGTGCCTGGCGCTGCCGGAGGCGAGCGAACGGCTCAGCCACGGCTCGCCGACGTGGTTCGTCCGCAAGGTCTTCGTCACCTATGCCGACCACCACCACGGCGACCCGCACGTCGCCTTCTGGTGTGCGGCCGCACCCGGGGTGCAGGAGGAGATGGTCGCGGCGGAACCGCAACGGTTCTTCCGACCACCCTACGTCGGGCACCGCGGCTGGCTCGGGGTGCGGCTGACCACGCCGGTCGACTGGACCGAGATCGCCGAGATCGTCACCGACGCCTACCGGGAGGTCGCACCGAAACGACTCGTGGCGCTGCTCGACGGTAACGACCGTTAACCTCGCCGGTGTGCCGCACCCGTCCCCCGAGCCCGCGACCGTCGAGCTGGCCGGCCATCGGTACTCCGTCGAGGACGTCCCGGGGCGCCCCGACCGCGCACCGCTGCTGTTCCTGCACGAGGGCCTGGGGTCGGTGGGGCTGTGGCGCGGGTTCCATCGGCGGATCGCGGCGGCGACGGGCCGGCGCGTGGTCGCGTACTCCCGGCTCGGTCACGGCTGGTCGGACCTGCCCGCGGCGAAGCGCGGGATCGGCTTCATGCACGACGAGGCACGGGAGGTGGTGCCGGCCCTGTGCGCGGCGCTCGGGCTCGGCCGCCCCGTGTTCGTCGGGCACAGCGACGGCGCGTCCATCGCGCTGCTGCGCGCCGCCGCCGGCGGTGCGACGGGGCTGGTCGTCCTGGCGCCGCACGTGTTCGTCGAGGAACACGGGCTCGCCGCCATCCGCGCCGCGCGCGACGCGTTCGACGGCGGCGACCTGCGCGCGCGGATGGCGCGCCACCACCGCGACCCGGACGTGACGTTCCGGAGCTGGAACGACGTCTGGCTCGACCCTGCGTTCCGGGACTGGGACATCCGCGGCGTGCTGTCCGCGATCACCTGCCCGGTGCTCGCCGTGCAGGGCGACGACGACCCGTACGGCACGCTCGCCCACGTCGAGGCCGTTCGGGACGCCGCCGCGGGGCCGGTGGAGCTGCTCGTGCTGCCGGGCGGGCACGCGCCGCACCTGGAGCACCCCGAGCGCGTCGACGCCGCCGTGGTGGAGTTCCTCGCCGCCCTGCCCTGATCTCCGCGCCGCGACGGGCGGGCCACCCGGACCGGTGCGGCGGGCATGGTTCAGGCGGCCGGGACCTCACCGAGTCTCCGCCATCGTCGCCTCCTCCGGATCGTCGCCCGGCCCCGGAGTCCGGTCCCGGGGCCCGCGCCGTCCATCCGGGCGACGGGTCGGTCGGATCACCGGGCCCTAGGCTCACCGGGATGCGCAGGAACGTCCTCATCACCGGGGCGAGCTCGGGACTCGGCAGCGGGATGGCCCGCCTGTTCGCCGCGGGCGGCCACGACCTGGCCCTCTGCGCGCGGCGGACGGACCGGCTCGCGGAGCTGCGGGCCGAGCTCGTCGCCGCGCACCCGCAGGTCCGCGTGGCCGTCCGGCCGCTCGACGTCACCGACCACGAAGGGGTGTTCGTGACCTTCCGCGCCTTCCGCGAGGAGCTGGGCTCCCTCGACCGGGTGATCGTCAACGCCGGCCTCGGCAAGGGGCAGCCGATCGGGACCGGCCGGTTCGACGCCAACCGGCAGACGGCGGAGACGAACTTCGTCGCCGCGCTCGCGCAGTGCGAGGCGGCGATGGAGATCTTCCGGGAGCAGCGCGCCGGGCACCTCGTCGTCGTCTCGTCGGTCAGCGCGGTTCGCGGCATGCCCGGCAACGTCACCACCTACGCGGCCACCAAGGCTGGTGTCGCGGCACTAGCCGAGGGCATCCGGGCCGACGTGGCCGGCACCCCGATCCGGGTCACCACCCTGTTCCCCGGCTACATCCGCTCCGAGATGAACGAGCGGGTGAAGCGGGCGCCGTTCATGGTCGACACCGAGACCGGGTGCCGCGCCCTGGTGGCCGCGATCCAGAAGGAGCCGGCGACGGCGTACGTCCCGGCATGGCCGTGGCTGCCGCTCCAGTTCCTCCTGCGCCGGCTCCCGCTGCGGCTCCTCGCCCGCCTGGGCTGATCACGCGGACGGCGAGCGTGGGCATCCGCCTCGCCCGGTTCAGGCGAGGTGGAGTGGGGGTTTGCGCCGGGGTCTTCGTTCGGGGTCGATCCAGGTGGGGGGCAGGAACTCGGGGAGCCCGCCGGTGATGCGGATGTCCCAGCCGGAGTTGTCGTGCAGCAGGCGATGTGGACGCGGCAGAGCGCGCAGCAGTCGTCCAGGCTGGTCGGACCGCCGTCTTCCCAGGCCCGGATGTGGTGGATCTGGGTCCAGGAGGGCGTGCTCGGGCAGCCGGGATAGGCGCAGCCGTGGTCACGGATCAGCACGGCGCGGCGCAGCCCGTCGGGGATGGTGCGGGTGGCGCGGCCGATGTCGAGGGTTGGCTTCGGCCGTTCATCACGATGGGGATGACCGCGGCGTCGCAGGCGAGCAGGCGCAGCGCGTCGGGGGTGAGCTGCCCGCCGAAGTCCAGGCAGGCGGCCCAGGCCCGGTTCTGCAGGTCCTCGAGGCGGACGACGACGTTGAGGTGGGGGCGGGCGCCACCGGTTTCGGGGACGTCCGGTTTCGGGGACGTCGCCGTGGTCGAGAACGTAGCCGCAGGCGTCGGCGAGGGCTTCGGCTTGACGCTGCCCCAGGGGGCGGTGGTCGTGGCTGTCGACGGGCTGGGCCTGGGCGTCGATGAGGGTGGCGACGGCGTCGAACAGCGCGGCGTCGTCGAACCGGGCTTTGATGCGCCCGCCGGCGCGGTGCGGGTTGCGGGTGAGGAACAGCTCGTTGACCGGCTCGGGGGCGGCGTGGTCGGGGGCGGCGCCGTCCTGGTTCAGCCGGTCGATCAGGGTGCGGGCCCACCCGGCGAGCTCGGCCGGGGTGTAGGTGCCGGCCTGGGCGGCGAGCGCGGCCTCGGCGCCGGCCCACACCTGCGGGGTGAGCCGCCCGGCGGCGGGGGAGGCCAGGGCGCGGGCGATCACCTCGACGTGGCGCAGCGAGCACCCGCCGGCGGCGAACACCGCGGCGGTGGCCTCGAGTGTCGGGGGGAGTACGGCAGCGTCGAGCCCGACCCGCGGGCACACGTGCTCGGCGGCGGTGACGCGGCGGGCGGCGTCGGCGCGATCCCAGCCGAGCAGATCGGCGAGCGCGTCGACGGCCTGGGTGAGCAGGCGGTACGCGCGCGCGAGCGGGACGTCCATCTCACGCCGGGAACAGAACACGCCGCAAGACGGTTCCATACAGGTAGTTGCCGTTTCAACAACGCCCCGGAGGTGCCCATGCCTGCCGTCACCGTCTCCGACGTCCTGACGCTCCCGCGCGTTCCCCAGCCCGACCCCACCGCACTCGCGCGCCCGGTCCGGACGATCACGACGGCGCCGTCGGGCGTCGAGGGCGAAGGCTTCCCCGTCCGGCGCGCGTTCGCGGGCGTCGACCTGCGCGACCTCGACCCGTTCCTGCACATGGACCAGATGGGCGAGGTCGAGTACGCGCCGGGCGAGCCGAAGGGCACGTCATGGCACCCGCACCGCGGCTTCGAGACCGTCACCTACATCATCGACGGCACCTTCGAGCACCAGGACAGCCACGGCGGCGGCGGGTCGATCACCAACGGCGACACCCAGTGGATGACGGCGGGGTCCGGCCTGCTGCACATCGAGCGCCCGCCGGAGGCGCTGGTCGCGAGCGGCGGGTTGTTCCACGGCCTGCAGCTGTGGGTGAACCTGCCCAGGGCCGACAAGTGGCTCGAGCCGAAGTACCAGGACCTGCGGGCGGGCGGGACCGCCCTGCTCACCACGCCGGACGGGGGCGCGTTGATCCGGGTCATCGCCGGTGAGCTGGCCGGGCATACCGGGCCGGGATCGACCTACACGCCGATGGCCATGATGCATGCGACGATCAGCCCGGGCGCCGAGCTGCGCCTGCCCTGGCGCCGCGACTTCAACGCGCTGGTCTACGTGCTCTCGGGCGCGGGCGGCGTGGGCTCCGAGCACCGGCCGGTGCAGGCCGGGCAGCTGGCGGTGTTCGGTCCGGGCGACACGATCACCGTGGCCGGGGCGAACCGGCAGGAGTCGCGCCTGGCCGGGCTCGACGTGGTGATCCTCGGCGGGCGGCCCATCCGGGAGCCGGTCGCCTGGGCCGGGCCGTTCGTGATGAACACCGAGGCCGAGGTGCTCCAGGCGTTCGAGGACTACCAGAAGGGCAGGCTCGGGGTCGTCCCCGCCACGTATGTCCCGCACGGCGGCCGCTGAGCGTCACGTCCGCTCACCGCTCCGCCAGCACCTCCGCGTAGAGCTCCGCGAGCCGCCGCGCCCACCCGCCGACCTCGAACTCGGCGAGGAACCGGGCCCGGGCGCCGGCACCGAGCCGGGCCCGGCGGTCCGGGTCGCCGGCGAGCCGGACGACGGCGTCGGCGATCCGGTCGGCGTCCAGCGCGACGAGCACGCCCGTGTCCGGCGTCACGATCTCGGGAATTCCGCCGACGCTCGACGCGACGGCCGGGACGCCCGCGGCCAGGGCCTGCAGCAACGGCACCGGCAGGGCGTCGGTGCGGGTGGTGTGCAGCACGAGGTCGGCCGAGCCGAGCAGACCGGCGACGTCGACCGGCCGCGGAAGGAATCGCACCCGGTCGCCGAGCGCGTCCTCCGTCCCCACCCGGTGGGTGAGCCACGGGCGCAACGGCCCGTCCCCGGCGAGGACGACGGTGAGGTCGAGCGACGGCGGCAGCGCCGCGACCGCGTCGAGCAGCAGGTCCTGGCCCTTCCCGCGGCGCAGCGGCGCCGCCGAGACCGCGAGCGGCCCGTCGGGGATCCCGGCCGCCCGGCGGATCTGCTCGCGCTCCGTGGGCCGGCGCACGCCCGGGTCGGCGATCCCCGGCCGGACGACCACCAGGTTGCGTCCGGAGCCGCCCAGGCGCCGGTAGCGGTCCCGCTGGACCGTCGAGATCGCGATCGTGCGCGCGACGAACCGGCGCCGGGCGACGATCGTCGCCGTACGGCGCAGCCGCTCCCCCCGCCCGGCGGGCAGGTTCTCGATCTCGTGGATCGTGGACACCACCGGCAGCCGAGCCCGCAGGCCGGCGGCGGTGCCGACGACGTCGGCCTGGCGCAGGTGGGTGTGCACGATCTCGGCCCCGTGCTGGCGCAGGGCCGCGACCACGCGCGGCACGGCCCGCGGGTCCCACGGCGGGAGCCCGAGCTCCGCAACGGGCGTCCCGGCACGGCGCAGTGCCGTCGCGGTACGCGTGCCGGCGGCGCTGCCGAGGGCGACGACGGCGAGCTCCAGGCCCGCGGCCGGGGCGGCGGCCGCCAGGTCCACCAGCGCGCCGCCGGGGCCCTCGGCGTGCAGATCGGGGACGACGTGCACAACCCGCACCGGGCATACCTCCATCGGGTGAGACCGGCTGCCCACCCTAGGCGGTGGGCACGAGCGCGGCGGCGAGGCGGCGTGTCAGCGGGTCCGGCGCGACCCAGCGGGCGGCGCCGGCGGCCCGTACCCACTGCACCCCGCGGAGCGCGTTGACCAGGAACATGCCCTCCGCCACCGGGAGGTCGCCGAGCACCGGCGCGGCGAGCTCGTAGGGCAGACCCGCCGTGTCGAGGGCGTCGAGCACGGCGCGGCGCCCGATCCCGGGCAGGATGCGCCCGTCCAGCGGTGGGACCGCGGCCACCCCGGCCCGCACCACCACGACCGACGAGCGGGTGGACTCCAGCAGCCGTCCCCGGTCGTCAACCAGCAGCACCGCCTCCCCCGGCGCCGATCCGGCCTCGAGCGCGTCGATCCAGGCGCGGTCGACGAACTTGTGCCGCTCGGCTCCCGCCGGCCCGAGCCGGTGCGCGCGCAGCACCAGCCCGGGCTGCGCGGCGAGCGGTACCGGCGGCGCCGCGGGCGTGACGCGCACCCGCACCCGCCCGGGATCGGTCGGGCCGGCGTCGACCCGGACGCGGTCGGTGCCGCCGCGCCCGGCGAGCGCCGCCGCCACCGCGGCGGCGACCTGGGCCGTCAGCGGGCGCCCGTAGCACTCGGCGTAGGAGGCGCGCAGCCGGGCGAGGTGATCGGCGAGCCGCCACGCCCGCCCGTCCACCGCGCGCAGCGTCTCGAAGATCCCGGCCTCGGGCCGGGCGAGCCGCGGGACGGGCCGGCCCGGCTCGGCGGGCTCCGCGCCCAGGCAACGCAGCACCGGCGCCGCCTTCGTCAGGCACTCCGCCCACTCCTCCACCGGCGTCGACTCCACGGTCACCCCGCCGCCGACGCCGAGCCGCGCACGGCCGTCGGGCCCGACCTCCAACGTCCGGATCGCCACGGCGAGCTCCAGCCCGGCCAGCGGGCCCGCGTAACCCAGAGCGCCGGTGAACAGACCCCGCGGGGCCGCTTCGAGCTCCTCGATCACCTGGACGGCGCGGACCTTGGGCGCGCCGGTGACCGAGCCCGGGGGGAACGTGGCGGCCAGCAGGTCCGCGTCGTCGCGTCCGGGGGCGAGCCGGCCCTCGACGGTCGACACCAGGTGCCACACCCCGGCGTGCGCCTCGACGTCCAGCAGGGACGGCACCCGCACCGTCCCCGGCAGGCACACCCGCGACAGGTCGTTGCGCATCAGGTCGACGATCATGACGTTCTCCGCGGCGTCCTTCGCCGAGTCGAGCAGCCGGCGTCGCTCCCCCGCGTCGTCGGCGCCGCCGGTGCGCGGGCGGGTGCCCTTGATCGGCGCCGTGCGCACGCGGCGGCCGCGCCGGTGCAGGAACAGCTCGGGGCTCGCGCTCACGGCCGTGCCCGCCGGGTCGGCGACGAGCCCCGCGCGGGCCGGGGCGTGCGCCTCGACGATCCGGGCGAACGCCTCGGCGGCCGACCCGTGCAGCCGCAGGTCGAGGTGGCAGGCGATGTTCGCCTGGTAGATCTCGCCGCACCGGATCGCCTGCACGCACCGCTCGACGCCGACGACGTGCCCGGTGCGGTCCGGCCGGCCCGTCACCTCCAGCCGTGCGGCGGCCGGCGGCGCGGGGGTGGCCAGGTCGTGGGCCAGCTCGCGGCAGCGGGCGCGCGCGCGACCCTCGTCCAGCCCGGCGCCGATCAGCGCCTCGTACCACCAGCGCGAGCCGTCGTGGCGCAGCAGGTCGGGGTACCAGGCGAGGGAGAACCGGGGGAACGGCCCGGGGAGGGTCGCCGGGAAGGCGAGGTGGCCGAACCAGCCGCCGCCGACCGCGTCCGGGTGTCCGGGCTGCGGCTGCACGGCCGGCTGCTCGGCGAGCAAGGCGAACGGGTCGGCACCGGCCCCGGCGACCCGGCTGGGGTCGCAGGTGAGCAGCGCCCCGCACGACCACGCGCCCGACCAGGCCGTCAATCGCGTGCGGTGCGCGAGGCGGCGTACCGCGTCGGCCACCGACACCTCGAGGTCCAGCGGCACGGCGAGCAGGCGGGCGGGCACCCGCCGATCCTCGCCGCCGTCACCGGATCCGCCGCTCCTGCCCCTCCCACGCGCGGTCGCGCAGCACGAACTTCTGGATCTTCCCGGTGGAGGTCTTCGGCAGCTCGCCGAACACGACGTGCTTCGGGGCCTTGAAGCGGGCGAGCCGGCCCCGGACGTGCTCGACGATCTCGCCCTCCGTCACCGTCGAGCCCTCGTGCAGCGTCACGTAGGCGGCCGGGACCTCGCCCCACCGCTCGTCGGGCACCGCGACGACCGCCACCTCCAGCACCGCGGGATGCTCGGCGATGGCCTGCTCCACCTCGACGCTCGCGATGTTCTCGCCGCCCGAGATGATGACGTCCTTCGAGCGGTCCCGGAGCTCGACGTAGCCGTCGGGGTGCACGACGCCGAGGTCGCCGGTGCGGAACCAGCCGTCCGGCGCGGCGGCGGCCGTCGCGTCCGGGTCCTTCAGGTAGCCGAGCATCACGTTGTTGCCGCGCAGGGCGATCTCCCCCACCGACTCGCCGTCGGCCGGGACGTCCGCGCCGCCCTCGCCGATCACCCGCGCGGTGCACGAGATCATGTTGCCGACGCCCTGGCGCGCCTTGAGCCGCGCCTGCTCGTCGGGGTCGAGGCCGTCCCACTCCGGGCGCCAGTCGCAGATCATCGCGGGTCCGAACGTCTCGGTGAGCCCGTAGAGGTGGGTGACCTCGAAGCCGAGCCCGCCCATCCGGCGCAGGATGGCCGGGCTCGGCGGGGCGCCGCCGGTGGCGATCCGGATGGGCGCCGCCCCGGCCTCGGGCTCGTACGACTCGGCCTCCTTCGCGTACGCCAGCATCGACAACACCGTGGGCGCCCCGCACAGGTGGGTGACGCCCTCGTCGCGGATCAGCCGCCACACCTCGGCGGGATCGACCCGGGGCAGGCAGATGTGGGTGCCCGCGGCCGCCGTCACGGCCCAGGGGAAACACCAGCCGTTGCAGTGGAACATCGGCAGCGTCCACAGGTACACCGCGGACGGCGAGAGACCCATGTGCCCGACCATCGCCAGCGCCTGCAGGTAGGCACCCCGATGGTGGTACATGACGCCCTTGGGCCGGCCCGTCGTCCCGGACGTGTAGTTGATCGAGAGCAGCGCCCGCTCGTCGTCCGGGGTCACCGCCTGCGGCGTGGCGCCGGCGAGCAGCGTCTCGTACGGCTCCCCCGCGCGGATCACCTCGGGCGCCCGCGCGACGCGCCCCAGGGCGTCGGCGACCAGGTCGTCGAAGGCCGGGTCGTGGACCAGGACCGCGGCCTCGCAGTGCTCCAGGATGTAGGCGACCTCGCCCGCCGACAGCCGCGTGTTGATCGCGACCAGCGGCGAGCCCGCCCACGGCACCCCGTAGTTCGCCTCCAGCAGGACGTGCGTGTTCGGGGCCAGGACCGCCACCGGGCGCCCGGCCGCGAGGGGCGCCAGTGCGCCGGCGAGCCGGCGGCAGCGCTCGTGCAGCTCGGCGTAGGTCAGCCGCAGCTCCCCGTCGACGACGGCGGTGCGGTCGGCGTGCGTCGCCGCGGCCCGGTCCAGGTACGCCACCGGGGTGAGCGGCTCGTAGGACAGGGTCGCCGGTACGGTCGTGGGGTCGGGCGCCATGGCCGGAGCGTGCCACCGTCGCCGCGTCCCGACCACCGCGACGGATCCTCAGGCGGTACCGAGCAGCCCGTGGATCATGTCGGCCAGCCAGCGCTCGTAGCGCTCGTCGCTCCACCCCCGGCCCTCGACCAGCCGCAGGTACTGGTCGGGGGCCATGTAGAGCCAGAGCAGGTCGACGGCGGTGTCGAGCTCGAAGTCCGCGGGCAGTGGGCCCTTCGCCGTGAGCTTCTCCAGCCAGGACCGGGCACCGAGCAGGCGCTGACGCTCGCTGGTCTCCCACAGCTCCCGCAGGCCGTCCTCGCCGTTCGCGGCCGCGCCGCGCAGCACCGCGTCGACGGGCGCGTACCGCCGCGCGACTCCGGCGATCGCGGCGGCGGCCAGGCGGACCGCCCGGTCCCGGTCGGGCTCGTCGCGCACCGCCTGCGTCGCCGGCCGGTCGTCGATCGCCACCGGCTCGTCGTCGCCGGCCATCGCGACGTCACGCACGACCTTCAGCAGCTCCTGCTTGTTGCCGACCGCGCTGAAGACCGTCGGCTTGGAGATCCCGGCCCGGGCGGCGATCTGCTCGACGGTGGTGGCGCCGTAGCCCTGCTCCAGGAACAGCTCGCGGGCCGCGCGCAGGACCGCGACCCGGGTGGCCTCGGCCTGGCGGCGGCGCAGCGGGGAGGAGTAGGCGCGCTTGACGACGGTCACGGAAGCAGTCTACCCTGCAATTCTTCATTAGATGGTGGGTAGGGCAAAAGGAGGACCCGGTGTTTCGACAGGTGGTGGCCCACCGTTGGGCCCCGGGCACGACGGACGGCGACCGGACCCGCTACCGGGCGGCTCTCGACGCCCTGCGGGAGATCCCGGAGGTCACGGCTTTGCGCCACGGCGAGGACGCCGCCCTGTTCGACGGCAACCACGAGTTCGTCATCGTGCTCGACTTCCCCGACCTCGCCGCCGCCCGCCGCTACGTGCAGGCGGAGCCGCACCGGCGCTTCGTGACCGAGCACGCCATGCGGCTCGCCGATGCCCGCGTCGTGGTCCAGCACTACTGGGCGGCGGGGGTGCCCAGCGGGCTGCACCACATCAAGCTGCCGGTCACCGACGTCGCCCGCAGCCGGGACTGGTACGCGCGCGCCTTCGGTTTCGTCGCCGAGGTCGAGTTCCGCGAGGAGGGGGTGCTCCGCGGCGTCGCCCTGCACCATCCGGAGGCGGATATCGGCCTCGCCCTGCGCGAGGACCCCGTCCGGGCCGGGGCGCTGGCGGGCTTCGACTCGGTGTGCCTCGCGGTGGGCACGCGCGCCGACCTCGACGCGGTCCTCACCCGCCTCGACGAGGCCGGGATCGCGCACACCGCACCGCGCGCCGGCCACCGGGGGGACGCGGCCGACGTCCCCGACCCCGACGATCTCGTGGTGCGGCTGCACACCCTCGTGTGAACCCCGGTCGGCGTGCCGACCGGCCGCCGGGGCCCGGGAGAAGCTCGCGCAGTACCTCGTCGCGGCAGGCGCCGACCTACGAGCACTTCAGGAGGCGGGGCGGGCGCGAGCCTCGGCGACGCGCTCGTGCAGCCGGGAGCGGATCTCCTCGGGGGTGTAGGCCCGCCGGCGGCGCTCGGCCCGGACGGTGACCACCCCGGTGGCGGCCACCCCCGCGAGCCCGGCGAGGCCCAGCAGCTTCCACCAGCGCACGGGCATAGGGTACGCCGGTGCCCGAGGCCGCGATCCCGCTCGACACGGCCGTCGAGCTCACCCGGACGGGCGACGTCTGGCTGTTCCGGGGGCGCAGCGGCGCGGACCGCGCCATCCGCGGGCTGACCAACGCGCCGGTGAACCACGTCGGGATGGCGGTCGTGCTGGAGGACCTGCCCCCGCTCATGTGGCACGCCGAGCTCGGCCGCTCGCTGGTGGACATGTGGACCGGGCAGCACCAGCGGGGTGTGCAGCTGCACGACCTGCGTGACGCCGTGCTGCAGTGGGGTCACCGCTACGGCCAGCGCGGATGGCTGCGCCAGCTGTCGGGTCGGCTCGGGCCCGAGCACGAGGACGCCCTGCTGCGCGCGATCGCCCGGCTCGACGGCACGCCGTTCCCGTCCACCGCCCGCCTCGCGGGCCGCTGGTTACGCGGCCGGCTACCGGCACTCCCGTGGCGTGGCCGCGACGTCGACAGCAGGGACGTCGACAGCAGGGACGTCGACCGGGGCGCCCTGCCGGACGAGCCCGGTGCCGCAGACCCGGCTGCCACCCTCGAATCCGCCTACTGCGCCGAGGTCGTGGCCGTCACCTACCAGGAGATGGGGCTGCTCGCGCAGCGCCGCCGCCCGAACTGGTACGACCCGGGCCGGTTCTGGAGCGGCGACGACCTGGACCTCGCCCCGGGGTTCGCACTCGGCGGCGAGATCGCCGTGCACGTCCCGCCCCCCTAGTCTCGGCTGGTGCTGAACGCCGAGGAGCAGGCCGTCGTCGACACGGTGCGGGAGTTCGTCGACCGCGAGGTCCGGCCGGTGGCCCGCGAGCTCGAGCACGCCGACACCTACCCCGAGGCGCTGATCGAGCAGATGAAGCGCCTCGGCGTGTTCGGCCTCGCGATCCCGGCGCCCTGGGGCGAGGCGCCCGTGTCCATGCCCTGCTACGCCCTGGTCACCGCCGAGCTCGCCCGGGGCTGGATGAGCCTCGCCGGGGCGATGGGCGGGCACACGGTGGTCGCGAAGCTGCTCGTCGAGTACGGGACGCCGGAGCAGCAGGACCGCTGGCTGCCCCGGATGGCCACGGGTGCGGTCCGGGCGACGATGGCGCTCACCGAGCCCGGCGGCGGGTCGGACCTGCAGGCGATGCGGACGGTCGCACGAGCGGACGGGGACGGCTACGTCGTCGACGGCGCCAAGACCTGGATCACCAACTCCCGGCGCTCGCAGCTGATCGCCCTGCTCTGCAAGACCGACCCCGCCGCCGAGCCGAGGCACCGCGGGATGTCGATCCTGCTGGTCGAGCACGGGCCCGGGTTGGCGGTCTCGAAGGACCTGCCCAAGCTGGGCTACAAGGGCGTCGAGAGCTGCGAGCTGACCTTCGACGGCTACCGCGCGCCGGCCGGGGCACTGCTCGGCGGGGTCGAGGGCCTCGGGTTCGCGCAGATGATGCGCGGGCTGGAGACCGGACGGATCCAGGTCGCCGCGCGTGCCCTCGGTGTCGGCCGGGCCGCGTTCGACGACGCCCTGCGCTACGCCCGGGAGCGCGAGACGTTCGGCCGGCCCATCTGGCGGCACCAGTCGATCGGCAACTACCTCGCGGACATGGCCACCCAGCTCACCGCCGCCCGCCAGCTGATCCTGCACGCCGCGCAGCGCCACGACACCGGCGAGCGCGCCGACCTCGAGGCCGGCATGGCCAAGCTGTTCGCCTCCGAGACGGCCATGCAGGTGGCGCTGTCCGCCGTGCGCATCCACGGGGGTTACGGCTACTCCACCGAGTTCGACGTCGAGCGCTACTTCCGGGACGCCCCGCTCATGATCGTCGGCGAGGGCACGAACGAGATCCAGCGCAACGTCATCGCCGCGCAGCTGGTCAGGCGAGGCGGGCTCGACTGACGGGCCGCGAGCGCCCGCAGCAGCGACCCGGCCAGCACACCGGCCCGGCGCGCCGCCAGCCAGGCGAGGACGCCGGCGGCGAGGGTCCCGACCAGCACAGCGGGCACCGGCAGGTAGGGCAGCAGCTCCGGGTACACCGCGTAGTGGGTCAGGTAGATCGCCAGCGACGCGCCGGCCAGCGCGGCGGCCAGGCGCGCCACGACGCGGGGCAGCACCACCCGCCGCACGAACAGCAGGACCAGCAGGCCCACCGCGACCACGGCGTCCCGGCCGGGGTCCCCGAAGTAGCCGGCGAGCAGGACGACGACGACCGCGGCCACCGCGAGCCGCTGCGGCCCGGTGCGGGCGCGCTGGGCCAGCCAGCCGAGGACGACGATCCACAGCACCTGGTGCGGGCCGAACCGCCACTGCGCGAACAGGTTGTCCGGGTCGGGGATCCGCGCCAGCAGCAGCGCCGCGCCCAGCAGCACCAGTGGGAGGGCGAACGGCGCCCGCCGCTCGGCCCGGCGCACGGCCGGCGCCGCGAACAGCACCGCCAGCAGCAGCAGGACCTGCAGCAGCGACTCGACGAACCAGTAGCCGATCGCGGCCGGGTCGAGCAGGTAGTTGACCAGCAGGGCGTTCTGCAGCCGGACATCAGGTTGCACCGCCGCCCGCCAGGCGATCCACAGCGACGCCGGCACGGCGATCCGCACCGCGGCCCTGACGAGCCGGCCGGGCACCCCGGACGCGTCGTCGTCCACGCCGGGTGCAGGCAGCACGAACCGGGCGAACGCCCATCCGGCCAGCCCGAGCAGCAGGTGGGCGCCGCCGAGGACCTTCAGCGGCCCGATGTGCGAGGCGACGACGATGACGATGGCCACGGCGCGCAGCACCACCGCGGTCTCGACGGCGGCGCCCGCCCGCCGCGGCCGCGCGGTCCGCGCCAGCTCGTCGACCGTCCGGTGGGGCCAGTCGGCGGGGACATCGCCGATCAGCCGCTCGAGCGCCAGCGAGGCCTCGACGTAGGTCAGGGAGTCCCCGCCCAGCTCGGTGAACGTCGCGTCGCCGGGCACGTCGGGGCAGCGCAGGATCCGGGCGTAGGCGTCGCGCACCGAGGCGTCGCGGGCCCGGCGACGGCCCGTGGGGACGGGCCGGGCGAGCGCGGCCACCGCGGCCCGGTCCGGCTTGCCGTTCGGCAGGCGGGGCAGCTCGGGCACGGCGACGGCCCGGACGGCGGCGGCCGGCAGGCCGAGCCGTCCGGCCACGGCGGTCGCCACCGGCCCGGGCGGCCGGTCCACCACGGCGAGCACCAGCCCGGTGTCGTCGCCGGCGCAGGCGGCCTCGACGCCGTCGTCGGCGAGGACGCGCTCGACACCGTCGAGGTCGATCCGCAGCCCGAACAGCTTCACGAAGCGGCTGCGCCGCCCGACGATCTCGTAGAGCCCGTCCGGCCCGCAGCGGGCGAGGTCACCGGTGGCGAGCTCGGTGACGGTGCGGCCCAGCGCCAGGTCCGCCGGCCCGTGCGCGTACCCCAGCATGACGTTGGGGCCGTGGTAGACGAGCTCGCCGGTGCCCGGCTCGGTGCCCTCGACCGGCCGCAGGTCGAACCGACCGCCCGGCACGGCGACACCGATCGCCTCGGGCCGGGCGTGGGCCAGCTCCGGAGGGAGGTAGGCCATCCGGGCGGTGGCCTCGGTCTGGCCGTACATCACGAAGAACCGCCACCCGCGCTCGGCGCCGAGCGCCGCGAACCGGCGCACCGCCGCCGGGGCGAGCCGGCCGCCGGCCTGCGTGACGTAGCGCAGCGTCGGCAGGTCCGGCAGGCCTGCCCGGTCGAGCAGGTCGAAGGTGTGCGGAACGCCGTGCAGGCTCGTGACCCCGTGTTCGCGGGCTGCCCGCCAGAACTCCGGCTCGGTCACCGACCGCGTGGTGAGCACGACGGCGGCGCCGCGCAGCAGGTTGCTGTGCACGACCGAGAGGCCGTAGCAGTAGTGCAGCGGCAGCATCGCCATGGCCCGGTCGGTCGGCCGGATGTCGAGGTAGTCCGCGATGGCCTCGGCGTTGGCCTGCACGCCCTCGGCACCGAGCCGGACCAGCTTGGGCGAGCCCGTCGAGCCCGACGTCGAGAGCAGCAGCGCCAGGTCCGGGTGCAGGTCGTGGGCGGTGCCCGGCCGGCGCTCGCGCAGCCCCCGGCCGTCCGGCCCGCGCACCTGGACGACGTCCGGGTCGTAGGCGGCGACCAGCGCAGCCGTCCGGGCGGCGTCGCCGTCCGCGGTCAGCAGCACCGGGTGCCCGCCGCGCAGGGCGGCGAGGTGGGCGACGAGGGTCTCGACCTCCGCCGCCGTCTCCACCAGGACGAGCCGCGGGCGCGGACCCAGCCGGGCCGCGACGGCGTCGACGCGGTCGGCGAGCTCCCGGTATGTCAACCGGGCGCCACGCGGGCCGACGACCGCGAGGCGGTTGCCGTGGTGGCGCAGGCGGGCGGCGAAGCGCACGCCGGTGCGGCAAGCTTGGGTCACCCTGACATTAGATGAGGAAAGCCTCAGCTCGACCAGCCGCCGTCCGGGGGGCGGCGCCACCCGTCGCCGACGTGCTGCCACCCACCGGCGGGCGGCAGGTTCGGGCGGCCCTGACCGCCCGCGCTCAGCGGCGGGCGCGCCCGTGGCGCCGACGGGCCAGCGCCGCCGCGACGGCCAGCGGCACGGCGGCGGCCAACGCGACCCGGAACAGGGTGGGGAACGCGCCGGCGTCCGCGAGCGGCGCGGCGAGCGCGGTGCCGGCCGCGCTGCCGAGGAACAGGGCCGAGGCGAACAGCGCCACCGCCGTGGCCCGCTCCCCCGGCACCACCTCGGTGATCCAGGTCTGCAGCGTGCTGTGCAGGAACGCCCAGGACCCGCCGACCGCGAACGCGGCGACGGCCACGGTCACCGGGGTCAGCGCCACGGCCACCAGCGCCCAGCCCACGACGAGGAACGCACCCCCGATGCCGGCGAGCCCGGCCGACCCCACCCGGCCGACCAGCGCGCGCACCCACCGTGACCACACCACGGCACCGACGCCGAAGGCGGCGGCCACGAATCCGGCCACGGTGGCCGAGGCGCCGAGGGACTGCACGGCGACGGCGGTGTAGGTCAGCGGGGCGAGCACCACCGCGCCCTCGACGAAGGCCAGCGCGAGCACCGCGCGGGCCGGCCGATGCCGCAGGACGGCGGCGGCCGAGCGCAGCGGGCGGCCCGTCGAGGTCTCCCGGACCGGCTCCGGCAGCCGCGCCAGCGCGAACCACAGCGCCGCACCCCCCGCCGCGGTGAGCGCCGGCACGACCCGCCAGCCGGCGAGGTCCGCCAGCACCCCGGCGCCCGCCGTCGCCGCGGCCACCCCCACCGAGGAGGCCGCCAGCACGTCGCTGAGCGGGCGCTGGCGCCCCTCCACCGGCCAGCTGTCGCCGACGTAGACCAGCGACGTCGGGAACAGCGCCGCAAACGAGCCCCCCGCGAGGACGCGGGTGATCCCGAGCGTCAGCAGGTCCGGGGCCAGCGCCGAGCCGACGCCGGCGGCGACCGCGGCGAGCAGCGCGAGGCGCATCACCCGCACCCGGCCGAGCCGGTCGCTCACCACGCCCCAGACCGGCTGCATCAGCCCGTAGGCCAGGAAGTACCCGCTGGCCACACCCGCGGCGGCGGCGAGGGTGACGTCGAGGTCCGCGGCGATCACCACGAGCAGCGGGGCGATCGCGAACCGGTCGCAGGTGCTGGTCAGTGCCGCCAGCTGGAGCAGCCGCAGGTGGCTGCGTTCCGGAACGGCGGTCACGGCCTCGACCCTGCCCCGTTGCCCCACATGGACCCATGTCGGGGTCGCGGGGGCCGCTCCGACCCCGACACGTGACCATGTCGGGGAGACCGCCGGCGCATAGGGTCGCCGGTGTGGACCTGGACCCCGAGGAGTTCCGCCGGCAGGGCCGCCGGGCGGTGGACTGGGTGGCCGGCTACCGGGCAGGGCTCGGCGCGCTCCCGGTGCGTGCCGCCGTCGCTCCCGGCGCCGTCCGCGACCGGCTGCCCGCCATGCTGCCCGAGACCCCGCAGCCGCTCGACGACCTGCTCACCGTGCTGGACGACGTGGTCGTGCCGAACAGCACGCACTGGCAGCACCCGGGTTTCTTCGGCTACTTCCCGGCCAACGCCTCGCTCGCGTCGCTGCTCGGCGACCTGCTCTCCGGCGGGCTCGGCGCCCAGGGGATGCTGTGGTCGACCTCGCCGGCCTGCACCGAGGTCGAGCAGGTGCTGCTCGACCAGCTCGCCGGCGCCCTGGGGCTGCCCGCGTCGTTCACCTTCCTCGGCGGGGGCGGCGGGGTGATCCAGGACTCCGCGTCGTCGGCGGCGCTGGTGGCCCTGCTCGCCGCGCTGCACCGGGGCTCCGGCGGGCGCTGGCGCGAGAAGGGGGTGCACGGGCGCGAACGCGTGTACGTCACCGGCGAGACGCATTCCTCACTGGCCAAGGCGGTGCGCGTCGCGGGTCTCGGGGAGCGCGGGCTGCGGATCGTCGACACCGCGCCCGGGTCGCTCGCGATGTCCGCGCCGGCACTGGCGGCCGCGCTGGATGCGGACGCCGCGGCCGGGTTGTGCCCGGTGCTGGTCTGCCCGACCGTGGGAACCACCGGCACCGGCACCGTCGACCCCGTCCGCGCCGTCGCCCGCGTCGCCCACGCGCACGGCGCCTGGGTACACGTCGACGCGGCGTGGGCGGGGGTGGCGGCGCTGTGCCCGGAGTTCCGGTGGGTGCTCGACGGCGCCGAGCTCGCCGACTCGTTCTGCACCGACGCCCACAAGTGGCTGCTCACCGCGTTCGACGCCTCGCTGCTGTGGGTGCGCGACGCGGCGGCGCTGCCCGCGGCGCTGTCGATCACGCCGGAGTACCTGCGCGACGCGGCCAGCGAGACGGGCGCCGTCGTCGACTACCGGGACTGGCAGGTGCCGCTCGGCCGCCGCTTCCGGGCGCTGAAGCTGTGGACGGCGCTGCACGGCATGGGCCTGGACGGGGTGCGCGCGCACCTGCGCGGGCACGTCGCCCTCGCCGCGGAGCTGGCGGAGCGGGTGCGGGCCGAGCCGGGCTGGGTGCTCGCGGCGGAGCCGTCGCTGGCGCTGGTGTGCCTGCGGGTGGACAGCGGCGACGGCGCCCGCGACGACGACGTCACCCGCGCGGTGCTGGAGCACGTCAACGCCGGCGGATCGGCGTACCTCACGCACACCGTCGTCGACGGCCGGTACGCGATCCGGGTGGCGATCGGCTCCGTCGCCACCGCCGCGGAGCACGTCGACGCCCTGTGGAGCGTGCTGCGGGACGCGCACTCCCGGCTGCGTGCGAGCGGCTGAGGCGGTCAGCCGGGCTCGCCGCGGCGCTTGCGGTTGAGGATCACGCCGAGGTCGACCAGCGCGACGAGGGCGACCACGGCGAGCACCCAGCCGAAGGCGGCGAGCCCGGCGGCGAACGCGAACCACGCCGCGCCGGCGCAGAACACGAGGCCGAACGCCGCGAGCACCGCCCGCAGCGTCAGCGCGCTGCGCGCCGGGGACGCACCGGCGAACCCGGCGGTCGGGTCGTGGTGATCCGGCAGGCCGCGCTCGTAGTCGGCACGGGTACGGCGGGTGCGGTCGGGGCGGTCGTTCATGCCCCGGGACTACCCGTCCCGCGCGGCATCCCACCCCCCGCCGCGGGGCACCCGGTGGCGCAGCAGCACCCGGCTGCCGCGGCCTCCGATCCTGATCAGCACCGACTCCGACATGTGGTGCATCAGCTCGATGCCCCGCCCGCCGTCGGTCGGGTGCTCGTCCGGTGGCTGCCAGCTGCCATGGTCGACCACCTCGATGCACAGCGTGTCCCGCTCGGTCCACAGCGTCAGCTCGACGTTGCCGCCGCCGTCACCGTACGCGTGGCGGACCGCGTTCGCCGTGGCCTCGTCGACGGCCAGGATCACGTCTCCGGTCTGGTCCTCCGACAGGTTCAGCGGCGCGAGCCAACCCGCCAGCTCGCGGCGGATGACGGCGAGCTGTTCCGGGTCCGCGGGCCAGCTGCGGTGGACGAACTCGACCCGGCCCGGCGCGGACTGCCCCTCGTGGTCCATGCCGGATCAGTTCCACGTGCCGGGGTGCCCCGAAACCCCGCCCGCCGCCCACGGCGTCCCGCTCGCCGCGCGGCAGGTCCGCCGACGCCGGCCGCGGCCGACCGGACCGACCCCGAGACCGGATACGGCCGCGGGGCGACGACAACCCGGCACCCGGCAGCGGGCGGTGCCGTCACTCCGCGGAGAGCGCCTCCAGCAGCAGGCCGACCTGGTCGTCGTCGCAGTGACGGGCGACGTCCGCGACGGCGACGAGTCCGACCAGCCGGTCGCCGTCGACCACCGGCAGCCGGCGGACCCGGTGGTCCACCATCGTCCGCAGGAGGTCGGCGACGTCGTCGTCCGCACCGATGGTCACCGGGCTGCCCCCGGCGAGCTCACCGACGTGCACCGCGCGGGGGTCCTTGCCGGCCGCGAGCACCGACACGACGATGTCCCGGTCGGTGATCATTCCCGTGAGCCGGTCGTCCTCGCCGCAGACGGGTAGGGCGCCCACTCCCGCCTCGGCCATCGCGACGGCGGCGGCGAGCACCGGCTCACTGCTGCGCACCCGGCGGGGGTCGGGTGTCATCAGATCGCGGGCTGTGGTCATACCGCGGGCTACCCGCCGCAGGATCCGGTGAATCGGTGTCGAGGTGACCACGACCGGGTAAGCGGACGCCATGAGCACAGCGTCCCGCGAGCCGACGGTGACGTCGGCCGGTCCCGACCCGAACCCGGCGGCCGAGGCCAGCACCGGCGAGCTCGTCCGGCGGCTGTCCACCCAGCTGTCCGACCTCGTCCGCCACGAGCTGGCGCTGGCCCGCGTCGAACTGACGGAGAAGGGCAAGCGGGCCGGCATCGGCGCCGGCCTCGCCGGCGCCGCCGGCGTCGTGGCCCTGTACGGCGGCGGCGCGCTCGTGGCCGCCGCGATCGCCGCGCTGGCCCTGGTCATGTCCGTGTGGCTGGCCGCGTTGCTGGTGGGGGTCGTCCTGCTGGTGGTGGCCGGGATCCTCGGCCTGCTCGGGCGGTCGCAGATCCGCCGGGCCGCCCCACCGGTGCCGGAGGAGGCCGTCGCGAACGTGCGCCGCGACGTCGAGACCGTCCGGGACGGGGTCCGGCGATGAGCGCACCGAAGGACGCCGCTGCCGGGGACCCGGCGACGAAGAGCCCGGAAGAGCTGCGCGCCGAGGTCGGCGTGCTGCGCACCGAGGTCGCCGACACCGTGCAGGAGCTGGCCGAGCGCGCCGACGTGCCGGCCCGGGTGCGGGCCCGCCGCGACGATACCGCCGAACAGGTCCGTCTCCGGGTCGCCCGCGCCCGCCGGGTGCTGGCCGAGAAGGCACCCGCCGTCGACAGGGCCATCGACGAGCAGCCCCTGCTCGTCGCGGGCGCGGTCGTGGTGATCATGTGGCTGCTGCTGCGACGGCGGTGACCGACGGGCAACCTGGGGCCCGGCGGGTCGAACCGCGAGGAATGGACCGACCCCGAACCCCGGACGACGACGACGAGCGAGAGGGGACTGCGTGACCCAGCAGGACGAGCGCCGCATCCTGACCAACCGGCAGGGCCACCCGATCCACGACAACCAGAACCAGCGGAGCATCGGTCCCCGCGGGCCGGCGACGCTGGAGAACTACCAGTTCCTCGAGAAGATCAGCCACTTCGACCGCGAGCGCATCCCCGAGCGCGTCGTGCACGCCCGCGGCTTCCTCGCCTACGGCACCTTCACCGCCACCGGCAGGTGGGGTGAGGAACCGATCGAGCGCTACACCCGGGCGAAGCTGTTCTCCCGGGAGGGCAAGCAGACCGACGTCGCCCTGCGGTTCTCCACCGTGATCGGCGGGCGGGACTCCTCGGAGGCGGCCCGCGACCCTCGCGGGTTCGCCGTGAAGTTCTACACCGAGGACGGAAACTGGGACCTCGTCGGGAACAACCTCGGCGTCTTCTTCATCCGCGACGCCATCAAGTTCCCCGACGTGATCCACGCGCTCAAACCGGACCCCGTCACGTTCCGCCAGGAGCCGGCACGCATCTTCGACTTCATGTCGCAGACGCCCGAGTCCATGCACATGCTGGTGAACCTGTTCTCGCCCCGCGGCATCCCCGCGGACTACCGCCACCAGCAGGGCTTCGGCGTCAACACCTACCGGTGGGTCAACGCCGAGGGCGAGACGACGCTCGTCAAATACCACTTCATCCCGACGTGCGGGGTGGCCTCGATGACCGAGGCCGACGCCGCGGCGGTGCAGGCGGGCGACCTCGGGCACGCGTCCAAGGACCTGTACGAGGCGATCGAGCGCGGCGAGTACCCGGAGTGGGAGATGCGCGTCCAGCTGATGGACGACCACGACCATCCCGAGCTCGACTTCGACCCGCTCGACGACACCAAGGTGTGGCCCGAGGAGCTCTTCGAGCCGAGGACGGTCGGTGTGCTGCAGCTCAACCGCAACGTGCAGAACTCGTTCGCGGAGAACGAGCAGGCGGCGTTCGGCACCGGCGTGCTCGTCGACGGGCTCGACTTCTCCGACGACAAGATGCTGGTCGGGCGCACGTTCTCCTACAGCGACACCCAGCGCTACCGGGTCGGGCCGAACTACCTGCAGCTGCCGGTGAACTCGCCGAAGAGCACGGTGCGCACCAACCAGCAGGGCGGCCCGATGACCTACCAGGTCGACGAGGTCGGGGAGAACCCGCACGTCAACTACGAGCCCTCCACGATGGGCGGGCTGGCCGAGGCCTCCTACCCGCACGAGGACGTCCAGGGGCCCGAGCTGACGGGGCGGCTCACCCGCGCCCGGCTGCCGCGCACGAACGACTACGCGCAGGCCGGCGAGCGGTTCCGGCTGATGGAGGACTGGGAGCGCGACGACCTCGTCGCGAACTTCGTCGAGATGATCGGTGAGGCGACGCCGGAGGTGCAGCGCCGCATGGTGTGGCACTTCTTCATGGCCGAGGACGAGCTCGGGCAGCGTGTCGGCGACGGGCTCGGCATCTCCGTCGACGACGTCCGGGACCTGGAGCCGCTGCCGAAGCAGACGCTCAGCGACGAGGAGCGCGAGCGGCTGGCGAACCTCGGCAAGAACGGACCACGCGACGTCGAGGGGCACGTGATGACGCACTGCGTGCCGAACGAGCGCCGGGTGGTCGCGGGCTGATCCGCGGTCACGCCGCGACGGGCACCGTCAGCCGGGCCGTGTAGCCCCCGGCGACGGTGCCCGTCGTCGTCGCGAGCTGCGAGTCGTACCCGTCGGCGAAGACCATGTCGTCGTCGATCGGTTCGGTCAGGTGGGTGGCGCTCTCGCCGTACCCGGGCTGCGCGTAGACCTGCGCGCAGGCCTCCTGTGGCAGCGCGAGCTGCGAGACGGTGATCGCGGTGTCCGGGCCGGTCGCGGTGGCCAGGTCCGGGTAGACCTCGAAGTGCGCGTGCGGCCAGCGCCCGGGATAGGTGCCGGGGAAGACGGTGGTGAAGGCGAGCAGCCCGACGTCGTCGGCCACTTGCACCCCGCGCAGCCAGTTCTGGTCCTCGACGTCGTAGAGGGAGTACCGGCCCACCGCGTCGCAGTGCCACAGGTAGACCGCCGCACCGGGGCGCGGCGCGCCGGTCGCGGCGTCGAGGATCGTCAGCTCGATCGTGAGGGGCACGCCGACCGCCGATCCGGACAGCGACCCGAAGCTCGACCGGATGTCGCGGCGGACGACGCCGCTCTCGGCCAGGACGTTCGGGCCGTTGGACCCGTCGGCGGGAAACGGGCCCCCGGTCTCCTGGGCGATCTCCCCCGGTGCGGCCTCCCCCGCCGCACCGGGCCCGTCGCAGCCGGCGAGGGCCACCAGCCCGGCCCCGGCGAGCAGGCCGAGCACCCGGCGCCGGCCGAGCAGCGCGGGCAGGTC
>DATLGI010000187.1:0-7731 GCA_035540535.1 Pseudonocardia sp. | reverse complement strand
GGCGTGGGCGGCGGGGCCGAATCGGCACCGGGCTCCCCGACGGGCACGGTGAAGCGGACCTCGGTGCCGTCCTCGCCACGGGCGACGTCCACCCCGGCGCCGACGGCCCGGATCAGCTCCAGCCCGCGCCCGCCCGGACCCGGGGCGCCCGGCGGCTCGCGCCACCGGCCCCGGTCGCGCACCCGGACCTCGACGCCGCTGTCGCCCACCGCGAGCCGGACGGCGACGGCGGACGCGCCGTCCGTGCCCGGGGGAGCGGCGACGTCGCGGTAGGCGTGCTCGACGGCGTTGGCCACGGCCTCGCCGAGCGCGAGCTGCAGGTCGTAGACGGTGTCCTCGGCGAGCCCCGCCGCGGCCGCCCACGCGGCGACCTCCGCGCGCAGCCCGCGCAGCAGCTCCGGGCGGGCCGGCAGGCTCAGGTCGAGCGGGGGCGGCAGGATGCGCGCGACGATCAGGGCGACGTCATCCACGGGCGCGGGGACCCCGTCGAGGCTCTCGGCGGTGGTGGTCAGGCAGCCGGTGAGCAGCCGCGCGGCGAGCCCGGCCGGGGGGTGGGCGTGCAGCGCGGCGGTGACGTCGGCGAGCCGTCGCAGGCCGGCGTCGATGGACTCGCCGCGGCGCTCGACGAGCCCGTCGGTGTAGAGGACGACGCTCGCGCCCGGCCCGAGCCGCAAAGCCTTCTCCACCGACGACGGCCGCCGGGCCAGGCCCAGGACCGTTCCGCCGGCCCCGTCGAGGAAGCGGGCACCGCCGGCGTCGACGACCAGCGGCGGCGGGTGCCCGGCCCCGGCCCAGCAGATGTCGGAGGTGCGGTGGTCGAGAACGAGGCAGGCGGCGGTGCTGCCGAGCGAGCCGTCGACGGTGCGGGCGTACGTGTTGAGCCGGTCCAGGGCCGCGCCGGGACCGTGGCCCTCGAGCAGGTACGCGGCCAGCGCGCTGCGCAGCTGCCCCATCACCGCGGCGGCGGCGGCACCCTGGCCGACGACGTCGCCCACGGCGATCGCCACCCGGTTCTCGTCGAGCGGCAGCACGTCGAACCAGTCGCCGCCGGCCTGCACGCCGGCCGCGCCCGGCAGGTAGTGCGCCGCGAGCGCGAGCCCCGGCAGCCGCGGCAGCGACTTCGGCAGCAGGCTCTGCTGCAGCGTCTCCGCGACCTCGCGGCGCTGGTCCGCGACGAGCGCCCGCTCGAACGCCGGCGCGGCCTGCGCGACCAGCGCGAGCATGAACTCGCGCTCGTCGCGGGCGAACCGGCGGGGGGTGGCGAAGCTCAGCCCGAGGGTGCCGATGATCCGGCCACCGGCGCGCAACGGCAACGCGGCGGCGGACCGGTTCCCGGTGCGCTCGAGGTGCGGCAGCAGGTGCGGGTAGCGCCGGCCGATCTCGTCGAGGTCGCGCAGCAGCACCGGCTCACCGGTGCGGACGCACGCGGTGAGCGGGACGTCGTCGTCGGGCCGGATCGCCGCGAACGCCGCGAGCGACTCCGGCGGGTAGCCCAGCGCGTGCAGGATCCGCAGTCGCCCGTCCGGCTCGGCGACGTAGACGCTCGCCGACGCCGAGTCGAGCACCTCGGCCATCAGGGCGACCAGCACGCCCGCCACCTCGGCGAGGGTGCCCGCCGAGGCGAGGTCGCCGGCGAGCTGCTGGAGGTGGTGCTCCCGGCGGTGCCGGCGGTGCGCGGAGACCATCCCGGCGGCGCGCCGGCCGAGCTCCTCGGCGAGCGCGAGGTCGTCGTCGTCGTACCCGCGCGTCACGGTGAGGTTCGGGAAGCTGAGCATGCCGAGCACGTCGTCGTCGGCGACCAGCGGGACGACGAGCACGCTGTGCGCACCGAGCTCCTCGCGGTTGCGCAGGTCGGCCTCGTCGCGGGCGAGGGCCAGGTTCAGCTCCTCCGACACCGGCACCACGAGCGGGCGCCCGGACAGCAGCTGCCGGTACAGCTGCTCGGGCAGCCTGTTCGGGGCGAGGGCCATCAGCCGGTCCGCCACCTCCGGCGCCGGGTGGGCGACGGCGAGCCGGTGGAACAACCCGTCCGGCCCGGACACGGCCACGACGGCCGCGTCCCCGAACTCGCCGACGAGCAGCCTGGCGAGCGCGCCGAGCTTGGCCTCCGGCGCCTCCGGCCCGGACAGCAGTCGCCCCGCCTCCGCGAGCAGGGTGGCCGAGCGCTCCGCCCGCTTCTGCGCCGTGACCTCGACCATCACGCCCTGCAGGGCCACCGGCTCGCCGGCGGCGTCGCAGACGACGTGCACGACGTCGTGCACCCACAGCACGCGCCCTTCGGCGGTCAGCACCCGGTAGGAGAAGTCGTGGTCCTCGCCCGCGGCGGTGTGCTCGGCGCAGTACCGCACGGCCTCGTCCCGGTCGTCGGGATGGATGATCGAGGGCCAGAACGCGGCGTCGCCGAGCCAGCGGCGGGTCGGGTGGCCGAGCAGTTCCTCGGCCCGGTCGGAGACGAAGGTGAACTCCATGGAGCGCGCGTCGGCCTCCCAGAGGACGGCGGCGAGCCCGTCGACCATCGACCGCAGCCGGGCCGCGGCGGCGTCGGACACCTCGCGGGCCGCGTGCTCGGCGGCCGAGCGCCGGCGCTCGTCCTCGAGGTCGCGCTGCTCGGTGACGTCGCTGACGACGCCCAGATACCCGGTGCGGCCGCCCTGCGCGTCGTGCAGCGGCCGGGCGCTGGTCCGGACCCAGCGGACGACCCCGTCGACGAGCAGCCGGTACTCGGCCTGCCAGGCCTCGCCGGCCGCCACCGCGGCCCGCCAGCTCGCGCCCGCCGCGTCGTCCTCGGGGTGTACGAGGTCCACCCAGCCCCGCTCGAGCAGCTCGTCCGCGCCGCGCCCGAAGATCTCCGTCGAGCGCTCGTTGACGTAGAGGCCGGCGCCCGCGGTGTCGGTGAGGAAGATCCCCACCGGCGCCTGCGCGACGAGGGTGCGGTACCGCTCCCGTTCGGCGAACAGCTCGTGCTCGGCCGTGACCTGCTCGGTCACGTCCCGATTCGCGCAGTGGTACTCGCGGCGGCCCGTCCGCTCGTCGACGACGGGTCGCGCGCGGGTGTCCAGCCAGAGGTGGTCGCCGTCCGCGCGGCGGAACCGCCACCGCACCGTGATGGACTCCCCGGCGTCGAGCCGGGCCAGGTTCGCCTCCACCACGGCCACGTCGTCGGGGTGGGCGAACCCCCGGGGGTGGCGCCCGATCAGGTCCTCCGGGCGGTGCCCCGTGATCCGCCGCAGCGACGGCGAGAGGTACAGCCAGGTGCCGTCCGTCGCGTGCCGGCCGATGAGGTCGTCGGCGTGCTCGGCGAGCAGGCGGAACGCCCGGTCGGACTCGTCGAGCTGTGCGCGCACGGCCTGCCGGTCCCGCTCGGCGCGGCGCTCCCGTTCGGTGCTGTCGGCGGGGCCGTCGGCGGGATCGGGTCGCAGCTCGGCCGGCGCCTGCTCCACCGAGGACCGGACGGCGGAGAGGCCGCCGAGCGCGCTGACGCCGGCCGGTCGGCGCTGGGAGAGCACGCGCGAGGTCGTCTCGGTGACGACGGTGAGGACGCCCGCCACCGCGCCCGTCTCGTCCTGGACGGGGCTGCACGAGTAGGTGAAGTAGGCCTCCTCCAGGTCGCCGTGCCGGCGCGCGGGCAGCGGCTGGTCGTCGGACCAGGTGGCCTCGCCGGTCTCCAAGACGCCGGCCAGCTGCTCACCGATGCCGTGCCACGTCTGCGGCCACCCGTCGCGGCCCGCCCGGCCGAGCGCGGCGGGGTGTCGGCGCGGGCCGAGGATCGGGATCCACGCGTCGTTGTAGAGCAGCACGAGGTCCGGTCCCCAGCACAGCACCATCGGGTGGCGCGAGGCCAGGCAGATCGAGACGGCGGTGCGCAGGTGCGCGGGCCAGCCGCGGAGCGGGCCGAGCGGGGTGGCGGCCCAGTCGAAGGCCACGATGCGCCGACCCATCTCGCCGCCGGCGAGGAAAGCCCGCTCCACCGGGTCCGTGGGCACCGGTCACCTCCGCAGGGAACCTCGCCGATCGGTTCCTCAGTCTAGGGCGCCGGACGTGCGGGCGCCGTTTCGGTCGGGCCCGGCGGGGAAGCCGGAGGGAAGCCCCACCTACCCGAGTCCCTGGAGGAACCAGTGCGAGCCCTCACCTGGCACGGCCGGCGCGACGTGCGCGTCGACACGGTGCCCGACCCGCGCATCGAGGACCCCACCGACGCCGTCATCAAGATCACCTCTACCGGGCTCTGCGGCTCCGACCTGCACCTCTACGAGGTCCTCGGGCCGTTCCTCGACGAGGGCGACATCCTCGGCCACGAGCCGATGGGCGTCGTCGAGGAGGTCGGGCCGGGGGTGTCGGACCTGAGGGTGGGCGACCGCGTCGTCGTGCCGTTCAACGTCTCGTGCGGCACCTGCTGGATGTGCGGGCAGGGCCTGCAGTCGCAGTGCGAGACGACCCAGGTCCGCGAGTACGGCACCGGCGCGTCGCTGTTCGGCTACACCAAGCTCTACGGGCAGGTGCCCGGCGGGCAGGCCGAGTACCTGCGGGTGCCGTTCGCCGACACGCTGCCGATCACCGTGCCCGAGGGCCCGTCGGACGACCGGTTCGTCTACCTCTCCGACGTGCTGCCCACCGCCTGGCAGGCCGTCGCCTACGCGGACGTGCCGAAGGACGGCACCCTCGCCGTGCTCGGCCTGGGGCCGATCGGCGACATGAGCGCGCGGATCGCGCTGCACCAGGGTGCCCGCAAGGTGATCGGCATCGACCTCGTGCCCGAGCGGCTCGCCCGGGCCCGCGCGCGGGGTGTCGAGGTGATCGACCTGCGCGACCACGGCCGCGACCTCGGCGACGTCGTGCGCGGCCTCACCGACGGGCGCGGCGCGGACGCCGTGATCGACGCGGTGGGGATGGAGGCGCACGGCTCCCCGGTCGGCAAGCTAGCCCACACGCTGACCGGGTACCTGCCCGACGCGGTGGCGCAGAAGCTGATGACCACCGCGGGCACGGACCGCCTCGCCGCGGTGTACTCCGCGATCGACATCGTCCGCCGCGGTGGCACCATCTCGCTCTCCGGCGTCTACGGCGGGATGGCCGACCCGCTGCCGCTGCTCACGCTGTTCGACAAGCAGCTGCAGCTGCGGATGGGCCAGGCCAACGTCCGCCGCTGGGTGCCGGACATCCTGCCGCTGCTCACCGACCACGACCCGCTCGGCGTCGACGACTTCGCCACCCACCGCCTGCCGCTGGAGCAGGCGCCGGAGGCGTACGCCGACTTCCAGCGCAAGCGCGACGGCGCGGTGAAGGTGCTGTTCCGGCCGAACGGATCCAGCACCGCCGGGTAGGGAGATCCCGGAGCGCTCGCCGATCGTCATCCTCGCAGGCCGTTGTGGCGCTGTGAGGATGACAATCGGCGAGCGGGGTGCTACTGCTGCCCGGCCATCGTGTCCGCGGCGACGCCGCCGCGGGCACCCATCGGCTGGGCCTTGCCGCGCGTGCTGTCCTTCGCGGTCTGCCGCTCCGACTCGGCGTTGATCTCCGCGCCGAGCAGGACCAGGTAGCTCGTCAGGTACAGCCACAGCAACAGCACCACGACGCCGGCCAGCGCTCCGTAGGTGGCGTTGTAGCTGCCGAAGTTGTTGACGTAGAAGCTGAAGGCGGCGCTCGCGAGCACCCACAGCACGGTGGCGAAGATCGCGCCCGGGCTCACCCAGCTGAACCGCGGCGAGTCGCGGTCGGGCGCCACCTTGTAGACCACCGCCAGCGCGACGACGACGACGCCGACCAGCAGCGCCCACCGCGCCACCTGCGCGAGCACCGTGCCGACGGCTCCCAGCGGCAGCGCGTTGAGCACCAACGGCACCACGGCGACGAGGACCAGCGCGACCAGCACGAACACGATCGCGCCCAGGGTGAGCAGCAACGCCGTGCCGCGGAGCTTGAGGAAGCCGCGGCTCTCCTCCTCGTCATAGGCGATGTTGATCGCGGTCATCAGGCTGGCCGTGCCGCTGGACGCGCTCCACAGCGCGAGCAGGATCGCGAACACGAGCCCGAAGGTCAGCGCCCCACCCGCGCCGCCGGCCAGGGAGGCGAGCTGGTCGGTCAACAGGCTCTGCGCCGCGTCCGGCAGCGCGCCGGCGAAGCTCTCCACCTGGCGGGTCACCGTGGCCGGGTCGGCCACCAGCCCGTAGATCGACAGCGCCGCGATCAGCGCCGGGAACAGCGAAAGGAACGCCGCGAACGTCACGCCGGCGGCCAGGATCGAGATGTTGTCGGTGCTGCTCTCCTTGAAGGCGCGCCGCACCACCTGCCACCACCCGCGGGCGGGGATCTGAGCGGGGTTCTCGGCGTCCGCTCCGGGTTGGCCGACGTGCTCGTCGGCGTCGGCCTGGCGGGTGGCCCCGCCTCGATCGCTGGTCACTGTCGTCTCCTCGATGCGTGGTGGTCAGTGCGGCATGCGGCGGGGCAACGGGTCGACGGCCGGGCCCTCCAGCACGTTGCCGTCGACGTCGAAACGACTGCCGTGGCACGGGCAGTCCCAGCTGCGCTCCGCGGCGTTGAACCGGACGAGGCAACCCAGGTGCGTGCAGCGCATGCCGACGGCGTGCAGGCCGCCCTCGTCGTCGCGGTAGACGCCGGTGCGGTCGGTGCCCGAGCGGATCACCCCGGCCTCTCCGGGTGCGATCTCGGTGGCGTCGCGGACCTGCCCCGGCAGGAGCCGGTCGGCGACGAGGTCGGTGGCGAAGCGGGCCCCGAGCCGGGCCAGCGACGGCAGCCCGCGCGGCGAGACGCGGTGCGGGCTGAACGCGTCCGCACCCTCCGGGTGCCGCCCGAGGAGCCGCTCGGCGAGGATGGTCGCGGCCATCGTGCCGCCGGACAGGCCCCACTTCGCGAAGCCCGCCGCGACGAACAACCGGCTCGACGCCGGCGTGTAGGTGCCGACCATCGGCGTGTGGTCGTAGGGGATCGGGTCCTGCGCCGACCAGCGGTGCGTCACCTCGACGACGTCCCAGTGCTCGCGGGCGTGCTCGACGAGCCGGTCGTACACGCCGCCGTCGACGCCGCGGGCGCCCACCTGGTGGTCGGAGCCGGCCACGATCTGCAGGTCACCCGCGGAGCGGTAGGACCAGGACGGCTGCCCGACGGTGATCGACAGCTCCCGGTGCGGCTCGCCGCGGACCCGCGCGGCGATGCAGTAGGCGCGGGTCGGCTCCATCCGCGCGAAGTAGCCGCCGCGGTCCCACACCGGGTAGTGCGTGGCCACGACGACGCGCTCGCCGGTGAGCTCGCCGTGCGAGGTCCGGACCCGGATCGGGCGCCGCTCGTGCAGGGCCAGCGCGCGGGTGCCCTCGAACACCGCGCTGCCGTCGCCGTGCACCGCGGCGGCCAGCCCGCGGGCGTAACGGACGGGATGGAACTCGATCTGCTCGTCGAGCCGGACGGCACCGGCCACCGGGTAGGGCAGGCCGGCGTCCTCGACGACCACCGCGGGCAGCCCCGCGTCCCGAGCGAGGTCGGCCTCGCACTGCACGTCGGCGAGGTGGGCGTCGGTCACCGCGACGGTGAGCGCGGCGCGGCGGCGCAGGTCGCAGTCGATGCCCTCGGTGGCCGCGATCCGCGCCACCTCCTCGACCGCAGCCGCGCTCGCCCGCGCGTAGGTGTGCGCCACCTCGGCGCCGCGGACCCGGGCGATCCCGGAGAGCACGGTGGACTGAAGGGCCGTCACCTTCGCGGTGTTGTTGCCGGTGGCACCGG
>DATLGI010000186.1:0-13757 GCA_035540535.1 Pseudonocardia sp. | reverse complement strand
GAACAGATCACCGCGGCAGCGGCCCCGTCGGCGCGCCGGGTCACCGCCCGGTCCCGGGGCGCGGCGGGGGCTTCACTCCGCGGCGGGTTCGTCCTCGCGCGGCGCGTCGGGGAGCTGCACCGGCACCGGCACCCGGACCTCCCCGGCACGCTCGAAGACGAGCACGACTTCGTAGGTGCGGCCGTGGCGGAGGGGCTCGCGCAGCCCGGTGAGGGTGATCTGAGCGGTGCGCGGCCCGGCGGTGGCGGTCGGGGTGGGCTCGGCGGTGGCCGCCCCGCCGTCCCCGTCCGCCTCGTCGGTGGCCGTAGGCGTCGGCGTCGCCGTGGCCTGCCCCTCCTCCGACTCCCCGGGCGGGGCCGGCTCCCCGGTGACGACGAGTGCCTGCCCGCCGGGGATCTCCAGCGTGCCGCCGAGCGCCACCGAGGCCGCGTGCGGGGAGGAGGCCGACAGCAGCCGGTCGGCCGCCGCCCCGGTGTTCACGATCGACGTCGCCAGCGGGGCGCTCGACCCCGCCGGGTAGGCGTCGGCCCCCTCGACCGGCCCCTCGAAGACGATGCGCGCGTCGCGGATCAGTACCTCACCCGCGGACGCGTCCGCCCCGCCGCTGTTGCCGACCTGCTGTGCGGTCGGGGCGAGCTGGCCGGCACTGCACCCGATCAGCACCAGTGCCCCGGCGAGGGTGACGGCGAGGGCGGTTCCGACGCGGCGGGGGCGGGTGGTGCGGCTCACGGGTTGCGGGTCCTTCCAGCGGTGCTCGTGCCCGGGTCGCTCGGGCGGTCACGGGTGATGACCAGGGCCGCAGCCTATGGCATGCCGGCGGGACCCCGGCCGTCAGGCGATCGCGACGGGCCCCGGCGCATCCCCGACTGCACGTTTCCCGCTGCTTGTCAACCCCCGGCCGTCCGTCTCGGGCCGCTGACCTGCGACGACGAGCCGGGCCGGGCGGCGGAGGCAGGTTCGGCCGTGTTAACCTTGGCTCAGCGAAAGGGGCAGAGGACACATGGTTTTCAAGGTCGGAGAGACCGTCGTCTACCCGCACCACGGTGCCGCGCTCATCGAGGCCATCGAGACCCGCACGATCAAGGGCGAGGAGCGCAAGTATCTCGTCCTCAAGGTCGCGCAGGGTGATCTCACGGTGCGTGTTCCCGCCGAGAACGCCGAGGTCGTCGGCGTCCGCGACGTGGTCGGCCAGGAAGGGCTGGATCGGGTGTTCGAGGTGCTCCGCGCCCCGCACACCGAGGAGCCCACCAACTGGTCGCGCCGGTACAAGGCGAACCTCGAGAAGCTCGCCTCGGGTGACGTCAACAAGGTCGCGGAGGTCGTGCGGGACCTGTGGCGCCGGGAGAAGGACCGGGGGCTGTCGGCCGGCGAGAAGCGAATGCTCGCCAAGGCCCGCCAGATCCTCGTGAGCGAGCTGGCCCTCGCCGAGGGCACCGACGAGGAGCGGGCCGAGATCCTGCTCGACGAGGTGCTCGCCACGGCGTCCTGATCGGCGTCGATCCGATCGGGAGGGCTCGACGCGTCGTCGCGGTCGTCCGGTTCGCCGACTCGGGCGTGCCGGGTCCGCTGACGCCCGTCGCCGGCGTGCCGATGCTGTCCCGCACGGTCCTGGGCCTGTTCGCGTCGGGGGCGGTGGGTCGGGTGCTGGTCGATGCCGCCCGCGTGCGCGGGGTCCGGGAGGCTCTCGCTGCGGCGGGATGCGCACCCGGCGAGGATGTCGTCGTGTTCGACGATCCCCTGTCCGCGCCGGCCGGTGCCCACGGGGGTGAACGACCGGAGGCGTTCGGCGGTGACGCATATCTCGGTGCGGCCGAGGTCGTGCTGGTCCACGACGCGCACCGGCCGCTGACCCCGCCCGGGCTGGTGGCCTCGGTGGTCGCCTCGGCGCGGGCCGGGCACGCCGTCACCGTCCCCGTCCTGCCGCTCACCGACACGGTCAAGCGCCTCGACGCCGGCACGTGGCTGCGGGCCGGTCCCGACCGGGCCGGGCTGTGCGTCGTCCAGACCCCGCAGGCGTTCCGCGTGCGCGCCGTCGGCGCGGACCTGCCCGCGGTGCTGGCCGCGCCACCCGCCCGGGCCTACGCGGCCACGGACCGCCGCACCCACACCGTGGCCGGACATCCGCATGCCCTCGCCCTGCGCGGGCCCGGCGACGTCGAGCTCGCCGAGGCGCTGGCGGATCTCCGGTGAACCCGCTGCCCCGGGTGGGGATCGGCACCGACGTCCATCCGCTGGTGGCCGGGCGCGAGTGCTGGGTCGCCGGCCTGCACTGGCCCGGCGTCGACGGCTGCGCCGGGCACTCCGACGGCGACGTCGCCGCGCACGCGCTCTGCGACGCGCTGCTCTCGGCCGCGGGCCTCGGCGATCTCGGCGCGGTGTTCGGTACCGGGCGGCCCGAGTGGTCGGGCGCGAGCGGGGTCGCGCTGCTCGCCGAGGTGCGCAGGCTGCTCGCCGAGGCCGGCTGGACCGCCGGCAACGCGGCGGTGCAGGTGATCGGCAACGCCCCGCGGATCGGCACCCGGCGGGCCGAGGCCGAGCAGGTGCTCTCGGCCGCCGTCGGCGCCCCCGTGTCCGTGTCCGGCACCACCACCGACGGCCTCGGCCTCACCGGACGCGGCGAGGGCCTCGCCGCGGTCGCGAGCGCCCTGATCGTCCCCCACGCGGATGGCGGACGCGCCAGCCGCTCCGTTCGCGATGGAATGGACGACCGACCGTCACCGGCCTGAGGGGAGGGGACCGTGGCCGTCCCGATCGCCGGGGCCCCCCTCGGTGCCCTGCCGGTACCGGCGACCGCCCTAGTCGGCCGGGACGTCGAGCTCGCCGAGCTCTCCGCGCTCCTGGCCGCGCCCGGGACCCGGCTGGTCACGCTCACCGGACCGCCCGGGGTCGGCAAGACCCGCCTCGCGGTGGCCGCCGCGGCCGCGGTGGCCGACCGGTTCGCCGATGGAGTCGTCTTCGTCGACCTCACCGCGGTGCGCGACCCGGCGCTCGTCCCGTCGGCGGTCGCCGCGGCGCTCGGGTCGCGGACCGCGGCCGCGGACGGGCTCGCCCGGGCGCTGACCGACCGCGAGCTGCTGCTCGTGCTGGACAACGTCGAGCACGTCCTGGCGGCCGCACCCGCGCTCGCCGTGCCGCTGGCCGCGTGTCCCGCGCTGCGGCTGCTGGCGACCAGCCGCGAGCGGTTGGACGTGGCGGCCGAGCAGGAGCTGCCGGTGCCGCCGCTGGCCCTGCCCGACGACGGCAGCGGTGACGACGGCGATCTCGCCCGGTTCGCGCGGGTGCCGGCGGTCGCCCTGCTCCTCGCCCGGATCCGCGCGCACCAGCCCGGCTACGAGGTCACGAACGCCGACCGGGCGGCGCTGGCCGAGATCTGCGCGCGCCTCGACGGGCTGCCGCTGGCCATCGAGCTCGCGGCCGCGCGGCTGCGGCTGTTCACCCCCGCGGAGCTGGCGTTCCGGCTGCGGCAACGGCTCGGCGCGGAGCGGACGGACCTGCTCGGCGACGGCCCGCGCGACGCCCCGGACCGGCACCGGACGCTGCGCACCGCGCTGTCCTGGAGCCACGACCTGCTCGGCCCGCGCGAGCGGTCGCTGTTCCGCCGGCTCTCGGTGTTCGTCGGTGGCTGCACGGTGGACGCCGCCGTGCAGGTGTGCGGCGGCGAGGTCGAGGTGCTGGCCTCGCTGGCCGACAAGAGCCTGGTGCGGCGGCGGTCGGGGCCGGCCGCCGGCGGCGCGGTCAGCGGCTTCACGATGCTGGAGAGCCTGCGCGAGTTCGCCGCCGAGCAGCTCGCCCGCCATGACGAGGTCGAGGCGACGCGCGAGCGGCACGCCCGCTACTTCGCCGCGTGGGCCGAGCGCACGGAGGCGCGGATCGGCACCGCCGAGGAGTGGGCGTCGGTGGCCGACGTCGGGTTCGAGGAGGGCAACCTGCGCGCGGCCCTGGAGCACACGACGTCGGCGGGAGACGTGGCGCGCGGCCCGGCGCTCGCCGCGGCGCTCGGCTGGCACGCCTATACCCGGGGCCGGCTCGGGGAGGGCTGCGTGGTCCTCGACACGGTGCTCGCCGCCGCGGCCGCCGAACCTGCGCGGGTGCCCGACGACGCGCTCGCCGCGGCGCTGATGATCGCGGGAGTCCTGGCGCTCGCCGCTGGCGAGCCGGACCGGTCCGAGGCGCTGCTCGAGCGCAGCGCCCGCACCGACCCGCGCAGCCGGCGCCGCGCAGCGATCGTGACGGCCTTCCGCGGCCACCTCGCCCGGACCCGCGGACGGCACGGCGAGGCGGCGGACCACTTCCGGCGGGCCGCCGAGCTGCACGCCGCGCTGGGCAACACGGCGGGCGTGGCGTGGTCCCGGTACGACCTCGGCCTGCTCGCCCGGCGCCGGGGCGACCTCGCCGGGGCGGTGGAGCACCTGCGGTCGGCGCTGGAGGCGTTCCGCGAGATGGGGTACCGGTGGGCGGTGGGCTGCACCGCCTGGCCGCTCGCCGCGGTGGAGCTCACCGGCGGGCGCACCGAGGTCGCGGCGGCGCTGCTCGGCGAGGCACTGAACTGCGCCGAGGAGGTCGACGACGCCCGTGGGCTCGCGCACTGCATGGAGGTGGCCGCGGCGGTGACGCTCGCCCGCGGAGACCCCGAGGGCGCGATCGGGCTGCTCGGCGCGGCGGCGGCGCTGCGCCACCGGCTCGCCGCGCCGCTGCCCGACGAGGAGCGGGCAGCCGTGCACGCGGCAGCCGCGCGGGCGCGCCGCGCGCTCGGTCCGGAGGCCGCCGACCGCGCCCGCCTCTCGGGTCGCGGTCTCTCGCGTGCCGCGGCCGTCGCGCTGGCCCGCCGCGCCGTCGTCGCGCCCGCGGCCGCTCGGCCGGAGCCCGCCGGGGGACTGACCCCGCGCGAGCGGCAGGTCGCCGACCTCGTCGCCGCCGGGTGCACCAACCGGCAGATCGGGCGGCGGCTCGGGATCGCGGAGAAGACCACCGAGGTGCACGTGCACCACATCATCCGCAAGCTGGGGGCGCGCAGCCGGGCCGAGGTCGCCGCCTGGGCCGCCCGGACCGGCATGCCGGAGCCGTGACGCGTCACCGGCGAGTCCCCCTACATGGTTTCCCCGATACCGCCGGGCCACCGTCCCGCGGAACCTGGGTCGCGCTCCACCGCCGAACCAGGAGGCTCCGCCATGACCGTCATCGACGAGGTCGCCGACCGCGACCTCAAGGCGAGACACCGGCGCCTCTGGGCGTCCGGGGACTACCCGTCCATCGCCGCCGGCCTCATCCCGACCCTCGGCGCGCGGCTCGTCACCGCGTGCGGCGTGCGCGCCGGGCAGCGCGTCCTCGACGTCGGCGCCGGCACCGGCAACGCCGCCGTCCCGGCGGCGGCGACCGGCGCGGACGTCGTCGCCGCCGACCTCACCCCCGAGCTGTTCGACGCCGGACGCGCGGCCGCCGCCGAGGCCGGCGTCGACGTCGACTGGGTGGAGGCCGACGCCGAGCGGCTCCCGTTCGCCGACGGCGAGTTCGACGTCGTGCTGTCCTGCGTCGGCGTCATGTTCGCGCCGCACCACCAGCGGGCCGCGGACGAGATGCTGCGGGTGTGCCGGCCCGGCGGGACGATCGGGAACATCGCCTGGACGCCGGAGGGTTTCGTCGGGCAGCTGTTCCGCACCATGAAGCCGTACGCGCCGTCGCCGCCGCCCGGGGCCTCCCCGCCTCCGCTGTGGGGCAGCGAGGAGCACGTCCGGTCGCTGTTCGGCGACCGGGTCACCGACCTGGCGGTGCGCCGCGAGCACGCCGACTTCGACGTCAGTCCGGACCCGGAGACGTTCCTCGAGTACTGGAAGCAGCGCTACGGCCCGACGATCGCCGTCTACGCGGCCAACGCCGCCGACCCGGAGCGCGTCGCCGCGCTCGACCGCGACTTCCTCCAACTGCTCATCGCGACGAACTGTGGGGCGGCCGGTGGGCCGGCCCGCTGGGAGTCGGAGTACCTGCTGTTCACCGCACGGAAGGACCAGGACCAGTGACCGCCACCGCCCAGACCGCAGAGACCACCACCACCTACACCGTCGAGGGCCGCCTGCTCGAGGTGTGCACCTGCGCCGCGATCTGCCCCTGCTGGGTCGGCCTCGACCCGGACGGCGGCACCTGCGAGGGCACCGTCGCCTGGCAGATCGACCACGGCACCGTGCAGGGCGTCGACGTCTCCGATCGGGCCATCGCCGTCGTCGTGCACATCCCGGGCAACGTGCTCGCGGGCGGCTGGAAGGCCATCGTCTACGTCGACGACCGCTGCACCCCGGAGCAGCAGGACGCGTTGCTGAACGTGTTCACCGGGCAGCTCGGTGGCGCGGTCGCCGACCTCGCCGCGCTGATCGGCGAGGTCGCGGCCGTCGAGCGGGCGAGGTTCACCTTCGACGTCGAGGGCGGAGCGGGCACGCTGCGGATCGGTGACGCGGTGCACGCCGAACTCACCCCGTTCCAGGGCGCGACCGGGCAGCCGACCACGCTGTCCGACACCGTGTTCTCCACGATCCCCGGCTCTCCGGCGTACCCGGGCACCGCGACCGTCTACCGGCGCGCCGGGCGGCTGCTCGGCCGCCCCGACGTCGACATCTCCGGGAAGAACGCGGTGCAGGGCGCGTTCCGGTTCTCGGCCTGATGATGTCGACCGGTCCGGGCTCCGGGGGCGTGGCCGTGGCGACACCGGCCGCGCCCCCGGTGCGCGACCCGGCCGTCGGGTTGTGGGCGGCGGCGGGGATGTGCTGGTTCGCCACGGCCTGGCTGCTGCTGCTCGCCGGTGACGGCGCAGGTCACCACGCCGGGTCGCTCGAGGGGTCGACCTGGCCGTGGACGCTGCGGGCCGGCGCGTTCCTCGCCGGCTGGCTGGTGATGGTCGGCGCGATGATGCTGCCGACGGTGGTGCCGCTGGTGCGGCTGTTCGCCGTGGTCAGCGCCCGCGCGCCGCGGCCGGGCCCGGCCCGGGCGGCGCTGCTGGCCGGGTACCTCGCGGTCTGGACGGCGTTCGCCGCGGTCGCGCTGGTCGCCGCGACCGGGCTGGCCGGGCTCGTCGGGGCGTGGTCCTGGCTCGCGGCCCGGCCGGCGGTGGTGCTCGGCGCGGCGCTGGTGCTCGCCGGCGCGTTCCAGTTCAGCACGCTGAAGCAGGCGTGCCTGACCGCCTGTCGCAGCCCCGCGCTCGTCCTGCACCGGCACTACCGGCGCGGCGCGGCCGGCGGCCTGCGGCTGGGCCTGCGACACGGGCTGCACTGCCTCGGCTGCTGCTGGGCGCTGATGCTGCTCATGGTGGTGGCCGGGGCGGCGAGCCTGTACTGGATGCTCGCGCTCACCGCGGTGATGGTGGCCGAGAAGACCACCCGCGGCGGTGCCCGGCTGGCTCGCCCGGTGGGGGTGGCGCTGATCGTCGCGGGTATCACGCTCGCCGCGACGGATCTCGTCGGGTCCGAGCCCGTGCACACCGCGGCGGGGCACGGCCACGGCGCGGACCCGGGGACCGTGGCGCTGCTGGTGGCCGGCGCCGTGCTCGGCGCCCAGCTGATCGCGCCCGCGGCGAGCCGTCGCCGCCGCGGGCGGGCAACGGGAGACATGACATGGCGACGTTCGACGTCGAAGTGGCGGTGAGCGACGTGGCGCATCTCGTCCTCCCGCCGCCGCCGTCGCAAGGGGACGTGGGCCCGGTGGAGATGCTCGATCGCGGCGTCTACCGGGCGGCCGCCGGCCGCGCGCTGCGCGTGCTGCCGGGGCCGCTCGGGCAGCTGGTCGCCCGGGAGCTGATCGCGTACGCCGACTTCGGTTACCGGTTCCGCGTCGACGCCCTCGTCCCGCGCCTCGCGGCTCATGTCCTCGCGCTGCCGCTCGACCGGACCGGGGACGAGCGGGGCCCGGACGACGCGGCTTGAGCGGCGCCGCGGGACCGTCGCGTGGTCACCACCGGTCGCTTCGTCACAGCAGCTCGGCGAGCAGTTCGGCGACCCGGTCCGCGCCGCCGGGGTCGACCGGCCGGTAGTCCACCGGGCGGTCGATCTCCGTGGCGATCGCCTGGGCGAGCCGCTCCGGATCGAGGTCGGCGCCGCGGTCGAGCCGCCGCCCGGCGCCGTACCGGGCGAGCCGGTGCGGCACGTGCACCTGCTGCTCGAAGTGGCGCTCCAGCGGCACGTACAGGAACGGGCGGCGGGCCGCGACCAGCTCCATCGTCGTCGTCAGGCCACCCTGGACGACCGCGAGGTCGCAGACGGCGAGGTGGCGGTGCAGGTCCGGCAGGTAGCCGCGCACCTCGACCCCGTCGGGCACGGGAACGGACGCCGGGTCGATCCGCGGTCCGGCGACCGCCACCATCCGCAGGCCCGGCACCGCCTTCTCGGCGAGCGGGAACGCCTCGGCCACCCGGCGCAGCAGCGGCGCCCCCACGCCGGACCCGCCGACCGTGACCAGGCAGACCCGCTCGTCCGGGCGGTACCCGAGCTCGGCGCGCAGGGCGTCGCGGGCTGTGCCGCTCCCGCACCCGCCCGAGAACCCGCAGACGTAGCCGGGGAAGGTGTAGCGCTCCCGCGCCCACTCCCGCACGGTCGGCAGGCCCGGCCCGAGGGGGACGTCGACCGCGTCCTCCGGGTCGCCGATGAAGATCGACCGGTCGCGCAGCCGCGGGTAGCGGCGCATCCGCTCCACGCGCTCGGCGTTCCAGTCCGCGGTGAGCGCCGCCTCCGCCGGCCCGCCCTCGGGCAGCGGAAGCCAGCCGACGAAGTCGGTGAGCCAGGCGTAGGCGGTGCGCTTGAGCTCCGGGTTGTCGAACAGGAAGTGGTCGACGTCCCAGCCCTCGTCGACGATCCACAGGTCGTAGGGTTCGGCCTCGACGAGGTCGTGGAAGACCATGAAGTTCGCGACGAGGATCTCGTCCATCCGGCGCACGGCCTGGAACGCGTTGAGGTCGTGCTCCCCGGCCTCGGACTCGACGTGCGCGCTCTCGCTCGCCAGCCACGCCGACGCCGGGTGCACCCGTTCGCCGCGCTCGGCCAGCACCCGGGTGACCGGGTGCTGGGTCAGCCAGTCGATCACCAGGTCGGGGTGGCGGGCGCGCAGCGCGTCGGCGATCGCGAGGTCCCGGCGGACGTGGCCGAGCCCGATCGGCGAGCAGACGTACAGTGCGCGGCGGACCCGGTCCCGCGCCCGGGTCCAGGTCCGCGTCATGGGACGACCCGGACCGAGGGACTCGACGAAGCCGCGCAGGATCAGGTTCGCCCGCACCGGGTCGCGCAGCGTCGGGGCGTGCCCGCCGCCACAGATCGTCACCAACTCGCCGCCGGTCCAGTCGGCGATCGCGACGCCCGTGTCGTAGGGCACGATCTCGTCCCGGTCGCCGTGCACCACGAGCACCGGGCAGCGCACGCGGCGGCACAACGCCTCCACCTCCGCGGCGGTCGGCGCCGCCACCGCGTCCTTGGTGAGCAGCAGCGTCGCGGCGTCGGTCTCCAGGCCCCAACCGACGCCGTCCTCCCACTGCTTCGTCGAGTGCGGTTCGGTGAACACCTGCGACATGAAGAACTCGACCCAGCCGCGGTAGTCGGCGAGCCAGGAGTGCCGGTTGAGCCTCTCCCAGCCCTCGTAGCGCTCCTTCGGCTCGTCGAAGTCGGGTGGCAGCGGCCGCCACGGCAGCGCCGGACCGATCGCGACCACGCCGAGGGCGCGGCCGGGGTACCACGCCGCGAGCTGCAGGACGTGGCGCCCGCCCAGCGACAGGCCGACGTGCACGGCCGCGTCGAGGCCGACGGCGTCCATCACCGCGATCGCGTCGTCGACGTACTCGCGGTCGGCGTACGCCTCGGCAGTGGTGGGCCGGTCGGCGGCGCCGTTGCCCCGGCCCTCGACGGTGACCACCCGGAGGTGCCGGGCGAGGTAGGGCACCTGCAGCTTCCACTGCCGGGCGTGCACGATCGCCCACGACGTGTGCAGGACGACGGCACGCCCGTGCTCCTCGCCGAACACCTCGTAGCCGACACGGACACCCCCGCGCTCGACGTGCCCGGTCCGGTCCGGTTCCCGTGCGCGCATCGCCATCCCCTCCCGTCCGATCGCTCGAGGATGACGCGCCCGCTGCGGCAAATACAGAGCCGCGGCCTGCGAGCGGCCCGCGAATCGGCGGGTACCAGGCGTCCTACATCGCGGTGCTGCGCTCCTGGATCTCGTCGGCGCCGAGGTCCACGGTGCGCCGGGCGAGCATCCAGAGGTGCCCGAACGGGTCGCGCAGCCGGCCGCCGCGCTCGCCGTAGGGCTGGTCCGCCACCGGGAAGACCACGGTCGCGCCGCCGTCGACCATCCGCGCGGCCACCGCATCGGGATCGTCGAGGTAGAGCGCGAGGATCACGGGCACACCGCCCTCGCGGGGTGCGGGGTCGTACCCGTCGGCGTCCTTGACGGCGAACCGGGCCGGCCCGGCCGCGGCCATCGCGTGCACCACGCGCCCGTCCTGATCGGTGAACCGCTCGACGGTGTGCGCGCCGAACGCGTGGGCGTAGAAGGCGAGCGCCGCGTCGGCCCCGTCGACGACCAGGCGCGGGTAGAGCTCGAGGATCGTCGAAGGACCGCTTGCGGGTCCGAGGTCTGTTCCGGTCATGGCGCCATGGTGCCGCCGCGCGTGGACAGGGTCTTGGAGAAACCGGAACGACCAGGTCCGTAGGCTGGGTCGCGTGAGCCTCGGACTGTACGACACCGCGACCAGGAGCAGGCGGGACTTCGTCCCGGTGCGGGCCGGAGCCGTGTCGATGTACGTCTGCGGCGCGACGGTGCAGGGCCTGCCGCACATCGGGCACGTCCGCTCCGGGCTTAACTACGACGTGCTCCGCCGATGGCTCACCCACCGCGGCTACGACGTCACCCTGGTGCGCAACGTCACGGACATCGACGACAAGATCCTCACCCAGGCCGCCGAACACGGCCGCCCCTGGTGGGAGTGGGGGGCCACCCACGAGCGGGCGTTCCAGGCCGCGTACACCGCACTCGGCTGCCTGCCGCCGTCGATCGAGCCGCGCGCGACCGGGCACGTGCCACAGATGGTCGAGCTGATGCAGCGGCTGATCGAGCGCGGCCACGCCTACCCGGCCGGAGAGTCGGCGGCGGGCTCGAGCGTCGGCGGGGCCGGTGACGTCTACTTCGACGTCCGCTCCTTCCCCGGGTACGGGTCGCTGTCCGGGCAGAAGCCCGACGAGGTTGTCCAGGGCGAGCCGGACGCCGGTGCCAAGCGCGACCCGCGCGACTTCACGCTGTGGAAGGCCGCGAAGCCCGGCGAGCCGTCGTGGCCGACCCCGTGGGGTAGGGGGCGTCCGGGATGGCACCTGGAGTGCTCGGCGATGGCGACGATGTACCTCGGCCCGGAGTTCGACATCCACGGCGGCGGCATCGACCTGATCTTCCCGCACCACGAGAACGAGCAGGCGCAGTCGCGCGCCGCGGGTGACGGGTTCGCCCGGTTCTGGCTGCACAACGCCTGGGTGACGATGAGCGGCGAGAAGATGTCGAAGTCGCTGGGCAACACGCTCGCCATCGAGGCACTGCTGGAGCGGGTCCGCGGCGTGGAGCTGCGCTACTACCTCGTGGGGCCGCACTACCGGTCCGCGATCGAGTTCTCCGACGCGGCGCTGCGTGAGGCGGTGGCCGCGTACCGGCGGATCGAGTCGTTCGTGCACCGGGTGCGCGAGCGCCTGGGCACGCCCGAGCCGGGGATGCCGTGCGCGGAGTTCAGCGCCTCGCTCGACGACGACCTGGGCACTCCCGGCGCGCTCGCCGCCGTGCACAACGCCGTCCGGGAGGGCAACACCGCGCTCGACGCCGGCGACCGGGCCGCGGCCCTCGGCGCCGCCGGTTCGGTCCGCGCGATGACCGCCGTGCTCGGGCTCGACCCGCTCGACCCCCGCTGGGCCGGCACCGACCGGGGCCAGGACGCCGCGGTCACCGCGCTGGGCAGCCTCGTCGACGAGCTGCTCGCGCAGCGCCAGCAGGCGCGGGCGCGCAGGGACTTCGCCACGGCCGACGCGGTGCGCGACCGGTTGACCGCCGCCGGGATCGCCGTCGAGGACGGCCCGGACGGCCCCTCGTGGTCACTCAAGGACGGATGATGGCCGGCAACTCGAAGCGTCGCGGCGCGATCCGCAAGGACGGCACCAAGAAGGGCATGGTCATCGGGTCCGGTGGCCAGCGCCGACGTGGCCTGCGCGGCAAGGGCCCGACCCCGCCGGCGGAGCTGCGCCCGGGCCACCCGGCCCAACGCCGCGCCACCCGGGCGGCAACCGCGGCCGCGAAGGGCGGCAAGGGCGGTGGCCGCCGCCCGGCCGACGGCGACGCGCCGGAGACGGTGCTCGGGCGCAACCCCGTCGTCGAGTGCCTGCGCGCGGGGGTGCCGGCGACGGCCCTGCACGTCGTGCTCGGCACGCCCGCCGACGAGCGGGTCACCGAGGCCGTACGGCTGGCCGCCGACGCGGGGGTGTCGATCCTCGAGGTGTCGCGAACCGATCTCGACCGGATCGCCGGCGGCGCCCTGCACCAGGGGCTCGCCCTGCAGGTGCCGCCGTTCGCCTACGCCCACCCCGACGAGCTGCTCGAGGCCGCGGCCGACCGCGGGGGCCCGGCGCTGATCGTCGCGCTCGACGGGGTCACCGACCCGCGCAACCTCGGGGCGGTCGTCCGGTCGGTCGGCGCGTTCGGCGGGCACGGCGTGGTGGTGCCCGAGCGCCGCGCCGCCGGGATGACGGCGGTGGCCTGGCGGACGTCGGCCGGCACCGCGGCCCGCACGCCGGTCGCCCGGGCGAAGAACCTCACCCGCACCCTGCGCGAGTACGCCACCGCCGGGCTGATGGTCGCCGGACTGGCCGCCGACGGCGACGTCTCCCTCGACGAGTTCGACCTCGCCACCGATCCGCTGGTGCTCGTCATCGGCTCGGAGGGCAAGGGCCTGTCGCGCCTGGTGCGCGAGAGCTGCGACGTCACGGTCTCGATCCCGATGGCGGGGCCGGTGGAGTCGCTCAACGCCTCCGTCGCCGCCGGGGTGGTGCTCGCCGAGGCCGCCCGGCGGCGCCGCCACCGCTGACCGTCCCGTCCGTTCCCGCGACGGACGGCACTCCCGCCGGTCACGACGTGACGACGGTGCCGTTCGTCGCCGGGGTCGCGCGGCCGCGCAGCCGCGCCAGGACCCGGCAGCCGACGTAGATCCCGAACACGATCGTCGCGACGTAGCCGGAGATCGGCAGGCCCGGGGCGAGCGAGAGCACGACGCCGCCGAGCAGGGCGACCTCGGCGAACAGCACGGCGAGCACGGCGGCGAACAGCGGGTTGGCGGTGACACGGTTCGCGGCGGCGCCCGGGGCGATGAGGACCGAGAGCACCAGGATCGCGCCGACGATCGGCACCGCCAGTGCGGTGACCAACCCGATCAGCACGGCGAACAGCAGCGACAGGAAACGCACCGGCACCCCGCGGGCCATCGCGACGTCGGGATCGGTGCTGGCGAACAGCAACTGCCGGTAGAACACCGCCAGCACACCGGCCACCAGCAGGGCGACCCCGCCCAGCAGCCACAGGTTGGTCGCGTCCACCGAGACGATCGACCCCACGAGCAGCCCGAACTTGTTCGACGCCCGGCCGCTGTACAGCGACAACAGCAGCACCCCGAGCCCGAGCCCGAAGGCCAGCACCACGCCGATCACGGCGTCGCGCTCGCGCTGGCGCAGCCCGAGCAGCCCGAACACCAGACCCGCGACGACCGCCCC